>JBKPHJ010000332.1:0-14727 GCA_046729835.1 Thermoproteota archaeon | reverse complement strand
ACATACTGTAGTGCATAGGATACACATCGGCCACTTCATAGATCGAATATACGCTATTTGCGCCAACAGACATAACATTAGGAATAGCAATGAGTCTACCTGCCTCTATCTGCCTGACGATATCTGGCGAATATACTGCCTCTATTCTTGCAGTTCTAAATGTAATCGTCGCTTTTCCATCTGCAGTTGTCCTAGTGTTCAAATATATTTCTCTTAACCGTGCAATAAAGTTGCCATTAAGAGAATCAAATAGATCATCAATTTTTTTGGACATTTTCCCCTCGATTGCAGTTTCAGTCAAATGTTCTTGCTCCTCCTTAATGATTCCACCTGTGATCTATATTCTCTGAACCGGGTATCATATAGTATTTGCTGGTTGAACTCACTATTTGCCATTTCAAAAGATACAGCAGACAGGTAAGCTCTTCTAGTTTCCTCCAATACTGACTTGGCCTTTTTATCCGCTAAGAATAACGGATAATTATGACCTAAGCATTCTGGGATTACCTCTGAAGACATAGAGCAAAGGATGTCCATTACAAGGTGAGATAGATCACAATCTTGTTTGAAATGGAGTATGGGTTCAATCCTCTCGAGTACCTTACCATCTCTATGAAATAGAGTTAATTCTTTCTTTAAGTCAAATTTTGGATAGCATGGTCTATCATACGAGAATACATGACTTCGTACTGATGGATCATTTTTGCTAGACCAGAGTTGAATATATGATTTGACAAACATCCTCTCTTCTGAAATGAGATTTTTGAAAGCACCAGTGACATTTACTTCATGCTCAGTCCTATTGTCATGCATATCTTGGCTTGGATATATTTCATCCAAAGTATGTGCATGTGGAGGAACAACTGTTCTAAAGCAAGCATCAAATTCAAATGTCCTCCAGGGTGCAGCCATGCTTTCCGCATTGATTATACTAGCAGTCTGCAGGAGAGATTTGTCGCTATTTAGAGATGGAAATTTGCTTTTTAGAGCTATCATGCCAGTGCTTTGAAGTATAGGTATGACTGTCTTCATCATCTCTGCGGATGATATATCTTTGATAATTCCTATTACGAGAATATTTTTATGCCATGCCGCGTGTAACAAAGCATAAATCATGACAAGTATCGAATAATCAATATCACTTACAGTGATCCAGCGCGGATTCCCAATATTTTGTGGATCACTGAGAACTAGCGGATGTTCGTTAGCCGGAGTATTGAAAATATGATCACAAACCTCAATTGCTGCCGAAAAAACTCGTTCCCAGTATCCAGATATGTGTGATTTCAGAGAATACATCTGATCTCCATCAAGGAAAGAATAACGTTTATTGAGCTTTGACATGTCCTTCTGTAGTTTGTCGAGTCGATTTCTGTCAGCCCCAATTGCCATTAGTAGGTCTTTATACGATATTCTTTTATCCACAATACTTTGCGGTCTTGATACCAGCATACTATCTTCTCCTGGTTCTTGATCCTGGCTTTGCAGCAGCAGTTTATTTATCGCTGCATATTTGATCAAATGGCTCCTAGCAGGTGGTATTTTAAGGTCTTCATTTGCATGAAGCATTCTCGTAAGCTCCAGATCAAGGCCTGTTACCTTGCCATACTTCGTATCCTTTCCTTGGAGTATACAAGATCCATCCTCTTCCATAGTTTTGGCGACGCTCCAAATCAAATGAGCAAGATCTCCCGCAAGCGTTCTGTCGAGGATAACTATTTGTATATTAGGATTCTCATGAATTGTCTTAACAGCCATATAGTATTCTGATAATTGCATAAGTGTGCTGGGTAATCGTTCTGATTCAACTTCAACTCCTCCTTCAGTTAGCTTACCTGCTACACTTGCAGAGTCTTGTTCGTGAATAGATACTGCTGTAGAAAGACCTAGACTACCTTCTATAGGAAGCGGTTCATCAAATCTACAGCCGTTTGTAGAATCATTAAAGTGCAACTTACCTATATAGCCGAAGGCTCCTGCATAAAATATCATCATATCCAATTGTTGGTCTTGAGATTCAGTTCCATCTATTGCCAGGAACGAAGTGGTATCCTTGCCAAATAGATTTAGTGCAGTTCTATGTGCTATTTCCTTGTTATATCCTTCTCTGATCAGTAATCTAATATCTCCTGAATGGTCATGGAGAGCGTTTGCCTTGTCACGAAACGAATTTAGAAGATTTTTTGTAGAATCTTGAACTACTCTGATAAGCTTATCTGGATCCTGTAGAGGCATTAGCTCTATTTTGATGTATGTGATTATAAGGATTAGCTAATGTTGTACAACTGCTAACTGCCAATTCCAATCTCAATACTATTCAGGGAGGAAAAGCACAAGGAAATAACTTTGAATAAGAAGGAAGAAAAGAATTGAATGCATTCTATGACGTTAGTTGTGATGTTACACTTGGATCATGATTTCACCTGCCTCAGACGATAAACGAACTCATACTATAGATACGATAGTGCAGAACAGCAACGTGCCAACACATGATTTTCATTGATTTATCACAGCTTGATGACAAGTCTTACTTCTATGGTGGGGTAAATGAAATAGGCGGCAACAAGATTCTTTTAGAAGATAAAGATACCAGAGTCTTTCTGGATTTTGGCAAAGGCTTTAGCCAATACCCTAGCCCGTACCTTCTTGTAGCAGGTTTATTGAAGTAGATTGTTCCTACAACTGCGTCTTTAATAGGGCTGGTCGAATCAAAGCTTATTTGCCGCGTTTGAGACGTAATAAGTGAGATAAGAAGGATCATGATTGGTGCACCCAACCCCAATAGATGGAGTCCCGCAAGAGGTTTATTTGCCATATCATTATAACCATCTATCAGGCTTCTCACAACTAGTGTAGTTCGGAGGTATCTGCGAGGGATCCGTTTGTTAGGATTGTGAAGCTTTCTACCAGCATCGTTGGCAGAATTATAATCAACGGCAGACGCCACTGCGTATGGAATACCTTTGAATGACCCAAACTTTTTTTCTTTGTATTCTCATAAAAAGTAGCAGCACGTTTGTTCCTTGCTGAATAGAATCTCCTTGGCATCCCTACATACTCTGGTTTCACGCTCAACCCAGTTAGGGTCGCAAGCAAAATCATTTTATGTACCCTCACTTTCCTTGTTACAAATTTAAGATTTATTTTCTAGGTTCCTGTACCCTGCGCTTGCTTTCTTTCCTCTGTTACTAATTCCATGTACTCTTTGAGATCGTTCTCACTAATTTCATCCGAAATGCCACCAGTCTGCTCTTCCAGTTCTTTTTGTTGTTCCCGAACGAGCTTCTTTACTCTTCCTTCTATTTGTTGTCCCCTCTGAGCCGATCCAATATCATCTATTAAACCTACTGCAGATCTCTTAATTGACTTCCTCAACGAACTATCTTGTGATAAGGCTATCGCCGAAAGATACAACCCCATGCTAAACAGGTATGAAGATATTAGTAATAGAGAATGTCCAGCAATTCCATACGTCTGTTGCAGACCCGAAGTAGAAAGTGCAAGACCCACTATTGTATCGCCTATTGCAGCAATGGTAAGATAGTCTTTTAACTTAGATGAGGTCATTCTCCTTGCTACCATAAAAAAGGCAAAACCAAAAAGGATATTTCCGGCTACATTTCCTATTCTAAATAAGAGTTTGAAATAAAATCGATATTCTTCGTCTACTCCTAAAAAGCTTTCTCCTGAAAAAAAGCCGGGCATTTTTCCAACCAGATAAAATACTAGAGGAAGAGAAAGAACAATCCAATATGAGAGGGGGAGCTTACCTATTGTTTGATAAAAGCTACGCAGAAGCGTCGTAGAAGCTAACCATCTAAATACGAATGCTATAGGAATCACCGTGGAAGCTAGGCCGACATAAAGTTCCTGGTTTGAATCTGGTAGTATATAGAGTGTAGTAGTATGAGGGTTTACTACCTTGTATTCTATTTCACCATTATATTTGTCGGACGATTCATACAAAAAAGATGATTGAGTGATTGCTCCTGGTGGTGATGGTTCTTGTATAACTTGTATTAATAGTAATTTACTAACACCTTCTTGTGCTATCGAAGTAGCAAGCAATATTGTTGCTATTCCGTAACACAAGATAGTGAAATTTTTATAATTACTAAGTCTATACCACGAGAGGAATTTGAAGGAGGTTATTCCCATGATGATGCTTGCGACTATAGAAGTGGCTGCTAGGACTGAAGGGGAGAGAAGTCCGGTGGTATTACTAAAGAGTACAACTAATAGTATTCCTAACATGGAAAATTGAATTATGGTAACAGTCCAATGTATTAGATTGATAAAATGTGATTTGGCTCTAATTTCTTCGCTTACTCGTTTAGTGAATGATAAAAGGATCCACGAACCTATACCATATCCAATCACTATAGTCAAAATAAAGATTAGAGCTTCCATATCGTTGTTATAGGGTAAAATCTGGCGAGTCGTAAGCAAATCAATAATTACAATAAAAATTATTGCTATTCCTACTGTAACAGATGCTTTTCTGCTAGTCAGCATCGAAACCATAGGCTGTACCTTTGACAAGAGGATTATTCAGTGATAGTTCCGAAACGTCAGGCTCAACATAATGAAATCCTCTATAATAGTTAAATAAAAAACTTGTCTATGTATAGCTTGTTGATATATGTTAAGCGGTTAGATTTAGACTTTTAAAAGTGCTGGATAGCATATGCCTACGTACTACTATATCAAAGAACATGAATCAGGCTAGATTCATTTTAAAATTTACGTAAAAAAATAGAATTGGCGAGAAGGTAGAACACATAAATCTTCCCTCCAGAGTTCTATTGCAAGCCGATATAATCTGATCCCCAACACAAGATATATTCTTCTATTAAGCCATCATTTACTTCGTTTTGTTGCATTGAGGATTAATTCAGCGATCTCATTTGGATGTGATACTAGTGAAGCATGGCTAGCGTTAAGTGACAGAGTGGTAGCATTCATTTGTTGCGCGAAGGTACGCTGGACATCTGGAGGAATCATGTGATCGGCCTCAGAAATTTGATACCACGTTGATAATTGTTCCCACGCTGGAGGACCAGATTTCTCGACAAAGTTCGATTGATTAAAAGGCTTTTGTACAGTTGCCATAACGTCAGCTTCGGTAAGATCAACGTCTTGAGCAAAATTTTCTCGGAATATTTCCGGGTTTAAGTAGATAAACCCTCCACTGTCTAGGACGAAGAGTTCTTTCGGGAACTTTGCTGGATCGACGAAAGTCGACAGTGATTGGCCCTCATCTGGAGCAAAGGCGGCAATGTAGACAAGTCCGGTAACGTTAGGATTATTATAGCCAGCATTGGTGATTACTGCTCCACCATATGAGTGACCTACAAGGATTGTTGGTCCGCCGATGTGCTCAACAGCACGTTTTAATGTTTCGATGTCGTCTGACAGAGAATGGAGAGGAAGCTGTACAGCGACAACTTTGTGTCCTGCATCCCTTAGAATAGGAATTTCTTTGCTCCATGAAGATCCATCAGCCCATCCTCCATGGACTAGTACGATATTTGTACCACTAGTTGACATATTTTGTATTCCTTGGAGTTGCATTAATGTCTTATTCTCTGGAATAGCCAACCCAAAATATACATTTGATGCAAGGCTCGTAGTGATTGCGATACTTAGGCACAAAAAAATAAAGACCTTGTATTTTGATGTTATTCTATACATTTCATCGTTAAAATGCATTACATAATCAAATTACACACTTATTATTAAATAGAATGTTTGCTAAGTGGTAAGTTAGTCCATAAGACCGAATATATTTAGAATATGCAATGGCATAAGACTAACTATTGGAACCGAGTTCAAAGGTTTGCTCTGACATATCTGTCACCCATTTATGTCGATCCTTTTATTAGAGAGGTATTTGGCTTGCCTAAAATAGCCTCCAGGATATCATTTCCTAGTTCCAAAAGCCTTTCTGATGAGAACGGTGCAGTCTATGCTTCATAACTTGAATGTGTATACAGATTTAGGGCTGTCGATTACTGCTACACAGTATCCTTTCAAGTTTTATATCATGTTCTGCTAAATTTTTTAGTTCAAAATTTGATGTTAACTGGTTGTTTCTGTATGTACTACCACTCGTGTTGCCTCTGTCTTATCAATAATCATATTCTGCACTTTTGTAGCTATTCTGTGCGCATCATCTAATGTAATAGACGTTTTTATACTCCCTTTTTTTGATGTAATGTTTACCGTCAAAGTTATATGCTGTTCCCCGTTTACATTATCAAATACTCGAATATCCTTAAAAGCAACTACTTCATCGACAGATAGAACTGCTTCTTTTATTTTCTGTAAATAGTCGTGATTCACCCTCTTTTCAGTCCCTGTCATTCTTGAACCTTCTATCGGAGATTCAATCTCTAGATGAGTCGTAACGTCCCCTATTTGCGGAATCTCATTTTTCAATCTTGCTTCAAAAGAGTCTACAATAGAATGAGCAGTATTAAGATCTAGATCTAACCCCATCTGTACGTCTAGATATAAATGTAGCATCGATTTATCGGATAGATGAAAAGATTTTCCGTCCACTTCATTTAACCCAGCGTGATAGTCATCCTGTGTAGAAGAGGATAATGGTGATGATGTGGATGAAGTTAGCAAAGGAGAGGAAATCTTTGACAAGTGTATTGAATGCACATTTCTTATGCCCTCTGTTTCGGCAGCAACCAATCTAATCTTATCAAAAATTGTTTCATTTGCAGATTCTGTTGCATCTACATGAACTAGAACCTCAGAACTAGGCAAGAGATGTTTTATTTTTTGTTCTACGGATGTTGCTACTTTATGAGCTCTATCATGAGTAAAGGTTCTGGGAACTTCAATATGCATCTCAACTAAGGTTTCTGATCCTATATTTCTAATACGAATGTTATGTGGTCTAGTCGCACCATCCAATCCTGAGACTGCTTCAGTCACTTGTCGGTATATTCCCTTTGGTGCTTTATCTAGTAATACACCTAATGTTCTTCTTCCTAATCCAAGTGATGTATATATTATTACAGCTGCTACTGCAATTGCGGCATAAGCATCAGCATTAGGGATATCAGATAAGAGGGCAACAAGTAGGCCTGCAATGACTATAGCAGAAGAGAACATATCTGTTTTAAAGTGAAGTCCATCTGCTTCGAGCGCCTGACTATCAAATTTTCTTGCAGCCTTATACAACGCTCTTGATCTTCCATAGTCAATTCCTATCGAGACAGCCATAACTAAAAAAGAATATATAGTAATTTCAGGTCTAATATCTTCAAAAAATATTCTATTGAATCCCTCATAAGATATCCAACCTGCAACTACAAACAAAAGAATGATTTGAGCTAAACTTGATAAACTTTCAAATTTTCCGTATCCGTACGTAAAGGTTAGATCGGAAGGTCGTAATATCATGCGTATGGCATAAAGTGTCATTAGAGCAGCAATAAAATCGAGTCCTGAATGCATGGCTTCAGATAAAATGCCAAGACTATTTGTTAAAACTCCGATAGAAAGTTTTAGTATCATTAACCCAGCTGAAGCAATTATTGAAATTATGACTACGTTAACCTTCTGCATATGTGCAGCTTTCTTTTCTACTTCGGCTTTTTCTACTTCTACTGCACGTGAATTTGTTTTATCATCATCTGCAGATTGACGCATGCATCTGTAGTTAGGGCTATAATGATTAAACTCCCTAGTTACCACTAAAACAAATCCACACTAATTTGAGATATATATACATATGCAATAGATATAGCTAACTTCATTAGTCAGCCTTACAAAAAATGAAGTACCCTAAGCTCGTCCTCAGAAATTAGGGCTTGTGCAATATATGAAACCGTCACAGCTTTGAATTCCCTACCTAAGTAACAATCTACCCATCAGTGATAAAGGGTAGCCACCTTAAGCTCACAATCTTAAATATGAGTTTTCTGAGAGAATTAGAATTTGACATCCTGTCATGATTTGTTAACTGTACAAGATAGTATCTAATAATAACAAGTTAAGGTTTTCGATTATTTTATAAGAATTTCATCAGATACAGTGAAAAAAATTGTTTTGCATGGATATAGGATAGACCCCAATATCTCCAATATCCATGCATGAAACTCTATTTTAGCGGGTCTTGCTTAATCATTCTTCCAGCAGGAATGTAATATTGATTATGGTATATTCGACGAATGTTCCACTAGTGGGTGGACATCATATTATATTCAGTCATTCCTGTCTCAGGAAATAGCTGTTTAAACTTAATTGCATGCCTTATTGACTTTACAAGGAACTCCCTCAACAATATGTTTATCATCTACGTCATCTATTACAGAAGATACATCCCTAAAATTATATTGTTTCAGATTCTTAATTTGTGCTTAATAGTGCAATTGAGTCTATCCCAACATGCGTCACTAATCTTTGAATTACCTCCAATTAATGTGCCCGCATTTAACATAAAATTTCTTCCAATCTCTACGTTATGTACTACATGAATAAGTGCATCAGGCTTCATAAATAAAATCTCTTTATGTATTCAAATTTAATATTGCTATCAACTCGGATCAGGTCAGGTTTCATATTGTCAGAAATAATAAGATATCATGGATGATGACAGATTTTAGGGTATTCGTAATCTTGTAGTTAATAGCGTCATTATTATCGTCATCTATATCAGGTTGAGAAAATCGTCATGATCATCATTCTCTGAATATTTCATCTATATAACACCATTTCCAGTTCTCTCCAGGTTCATATGATTTAATGACCGGGTGCTTAGTCATATGAAAATGCTTTGTCCCATGTTTATTGATAGATTGGTCACAGCATCCAACGTGGCCACAGCTCAAACACAGACGCAAATGCACCCAAGGAGAGCCTATTTGTAAGCATTCTTCACAACCGTTTGGTGTTTTTGCAGTGATATTATGATCTATTTGCTCCAGATGAACACATGATTGATCATTTTCTTCTTGTTTCATATCATAATCTATAGCATGATTGCTCCTTTATGTTTAACGGAACAGAGATAGGAGTATTGGTGCGATTTGTTCCTCAATGAAGTCGCTTTTGCAGTTGATGATTCGTTTATTTATTTGCATAAACATTACATAAACATTACATCTCGCTAGGATTTCTCACACCGGCTTTGAACAATTTTACGATCTTTTAACATTTGCAGAGCTTCTCCTGTTTGATCAAGTTTGATTGGTATAGTGACTAAAGGCTAATTTCAGGTTACCTCCGAAGAGTCATACAAGCACTAGGGTTTCAGTTAGCTTACATCTAAAAGGATTCTGCCATCTCTTTCTTTATCAAACAGTGCTTGTAATGCTTCCTTGATATTGTCAATTTTAAATTTTTTCCATATTCTGGTTTTGAGTTCTTTGGAGAGATCTATGAGTTCTTGGAGTTGACTCCTGGTGCCTCCAGTTGAACCTATTAATTTTATTTGTTTGGAATATAGGGACTGAACATTTAATTTAACGTCTCCACCGGTTAATCCTCCAAATGCAACCCATCTTCCATTAATTCCAACAGATTCAAAACTACTATTCCATGTGTTAACACCTAATGAATTCAAAACAACATCTACCATCTTTCCATTAGTAATATCTTTTACCTGCTCGAAAACTTTATCATAGTCAGTAATAATATAATCTGCTCCAAAATCTTTTTTTACCCATTCATCTTTCGAAACTGCAATTACCTTTGCTCCCATTTTCTTACCTATCTGTACTGCTATAATTCCTGTATTTCCAGATGCGCCAAATACAAGCAAATATTCATTTATTTTCAATGACGCTCTTCCTTTAAAGCATGATATGGTGTTAATCCAGTTACAGGTAAGCTTGCAGCCATATCCCATCCTAAATCCTCAGGTATTTTGAATACATTTCTGCAAATCCTCCATTAGTAGTAAGACTAACTATACTACCATTTCTACATAGCATTTCGTTACCACTTAGACACATATCGCAATTCCAATCAAATAGTCTGTTGTATATAATGACTCTATCACCTTGTTTTAAATTCTCTACGTGATTTCCCACTTTATCTACTATGCCACTTGTTTCTGCACCTGGGATAGGAGGCATTGGCATTACTCCCACTGCATTAGAAACTACAATATGATCTAATGGATTTATACCGGTTACCTTGACCTTAGTTAGCACATCGCGATCATTTATTTTTGGTTCCTCTGCATCGTCTATAACCTTCAAATTCTCTAGACCTTGTTTTTCAAAAATGGCCGCCTTCATTTTGCTAAATGCTTTTTTATTGTATATATATGTATAATTTTTAAATAGATTCGGTTAAGGAAGTATCTATGATTATTCTGGATTCACTTTTCTGCAGCTTTGGAGCACAGAAGAGTGATTTTCTAGAATATCAATTCTTCCATGCTTTGATAGTATCTATCTTACCTACGCATGTTTTGCTCACCGTAGGATTCAAATTTTGTATAAAGCGAGTATCAAGTACGGATTTATGATGTGATGAAGGAACTGAGAATAAACTTCAAGAAATTGGATAAAGAAATTTGCGAAAGAATTCTAGATCCAGAATGTGTATTTGAATATTTTCATAAAGAAACATCAAACGTATAATTAAATCGAGGTTTCTTTGAACAAGCCAGTGAAACAAAATTAAAGGTATTCGAAAGCACTAATAGCGAATCAGATGATGATTATTACTTAGATAAAAAGAGATCTAGATGTACAGATTGCATAGATCAATAGACAAATATATGTTCTACAATGATTTAGTCGTAATTTACTTATATTCAAGGGGAGCACAAAACTTACATTCAAGATGAGTCTTATTATTCTATGCCAATAATAACAATCTCCCCTATAGTGGTAGAACGCAGCGAGAAAAGGATAGGTTGGCAGAAGCAATTACGGATGATATCGTAAAGATATTTAGCGTAGACAAGAAGGATGTTATAATAGTATTTCAGGAGGAACCCCATGGAAACTGGTACGCTGGTGGCATTAGACTTTAATCTACGAAGCAATTAGCATTAATTTTTAGATCCAGGTGTAATGAGGGGGTCGTCCTTCCTGCAGTCTCAGCCAACAAACGGGGTTAGATGTATAACTAACTTATTTTTAGATAATAATATTGACATTTGTAGATGTGCATACATAGCTACTGTGGAAGCTCTCAGACTTAGTGATTCAGGAGGAAATGATATATCATATGGGTGTGCATTCCTCTGTTATCTTTTAGTCAATGACCTATTCTCTTATCTTTGAATAGCTGTTGAGGGCCGGAATTTGCCAAAGTATGCTTTAACGTTCGGTCGATAAAGATAGTATAGAATTACTCCATTTATTGCCAAAGCTATTATCTGAGAAATAATGCCAGATACAAAAGAATTCATGTCGTTGGTGAAGGATGCATTAAACATACTAGCTGTTATCCCTGAAATGACTTGGATGACAATTGCGATGATAGTTATTATCACCGTAGTAGTCCATGCCCATCCTCTTCCCTTCAGTAGGCCATAGGATACAACGAAGTATCCAATACCGACTGCCAGTATGATTGCACCTAAAACTAAACCAATACTACCAAAGAATTGACTCAGAGCTTGGAATTGTGCTGCATCCTGAATCTGTTGTTGCTGTAGTAGTTGTTGCTGATCGGGGGTATTAATATCGAGGGGAGCTGCCGAAAAGAATGCCCCTAATGCCAACAACGAAAGCCCACCTAAGGTTAGTAATATGCCGCTGATAATAGTCAGAATAGCGATAATTGTAACACCTACTGGTCTTTTCATTGGTTGTGCCAAATCATATAGCTCATCTGTTTTGCGGCGAACTTGCATAAAAGCAATTTAGAAAATTTGTAACTATTTTTTGTTGTCGTTTCAGACCTGCAACATTTAGATTTGACTAGACATAGCAGGTATACAAGCACAGCTAATTTGGAAAACATAGGAACGATGATCGAGATACCTAATGTTTCATATTTTTTGTCGTGATGTTTATAGGGAGTCATTCTTAATTGCATAAGCTTTACTTACACTTCGAAAATGTATTAGTTAACAGACAAAAAAAGAAGAGTGATCCTTAGAGAACGTCGATACTAGTTTCTCATTCACACAGTTACTGCTCTTCTTGGACCTCTACCTGTATGAGAGGACGCGCAATAACCACAAAAATCTTGAATATTTTGTTTAGTGTGACACATACACTCACATTTACCACCTGTTGAAAAATTATTCCTTCGTTTCAATTCTTATAACCTCCTATCAGTTTCATAACTGACTCCTTATAAATGATGTCTCGCTAGTGTTTCAGTCTTTCAGTTATCGCTATTATCCTCTAATAATGTATTGAAGTCTTGTTGAACCATGACCTAAGTGGACTAATAGTCTTCCTTCGAAAGTTTTGATATCTATGCTTAAAAGTGCTCAGGCTATTTACAAACTTTGTAACTAGTTCGAAGCCACTAAACTATGGCATTCTTACTCTATCTCATCAATATCCAATTACAAATTTATTTATATATATGCATAAATTCATGCAAGGAGGTAAAATTGCAAATTCATAACTCTGATTTGGAAGCATTTGGGATTTACAATATTACTGGTAGAACTGGATAATCGAGGCGAATTAATCAATAGTAATGTTATAGAAAATGAAGAGATGATAACGAAGTATAACCAAATAGTCATAAATATGATAATAATGACGATAATGGGTTTGCCGATGCGTTCCGCGGTCATTAGGTATCATGTTTGTTGGTCGTCAATCATTTCTACGTATAATAGTTATATGATCAGCATTCGTAACTGAAATATTTCACCACTTTCGATAAATATGATGAATCAATAGTAAAGCAATGGAAGACCAAGATATTGTATTTTCCTCGCTTGATATTTATTTAACTCAAAAAGGCATATTGAAGTCGGGGGAATCGTCAGATTAGAGTAAATCATAAAATCCAATTATCATTTTGCAGCTACAAGTCAGATCATATCTTAAGACTTGTGGTTGCTCGATGTAAATGTTATTTGATTCTACAGAAGGACCAATGTTGGAAGTGAATTTCGAGATTTGAGTACTAAATATTATCAATGTTTATATTATTAGATCAAATTGTGAGAACAAAAGTAAGGTATTGGGGTGGAAAGTCTGATCCATAGTAAACTTGTGATTGAATCTATTGGTATAGATATTTCATTGCAGTCACAACTGGAATGTGAATTGTGAGTTTGTCTGCTTCTGGATCGTAAATTGCATAAAGAGAAGATAAATCTACGTCATTGAAGGATAAATCTGTTAGTCCATTGCTCACTCTTACGTTATTTGCATGCATCATCGGAAAGTTTATTCTAGTGTTACTGTCTTCCATTTTATTTGATTCCGTTTGGATTGCGATATCTTTTGCAGAGATATCAAATCCTAGTAATCTGTAGTTTAATACAGGAATAGTATATTTAGTTGATTCATAATCGTACAATATTTTGTCTTGAATAGTCTGATTGGGAAAGATATCATTTGCCTTTAGATCTACAGTGTACTCGGTGGGATTAGCTAAGTTAAAGAATATTTTTATGATATTATCGAAAGTATTATCCGATGTACCTATTGAATTATCATTTGAACGGTTCTCAGCTGGTGAATATGCATTCAATATAAAAAAACCTTGATAAGAGGCGAATAGCGTAATGGTAGCAATTACTAAAACAACGCACGCCAACATTGATGACCTACCTACCATAGGGAATAAGACTATGTAATGTCGTAGGATCATGACAACTGGATGTGTTGCATCTATATGTTGACGTTGAGAGTATCAGCGAGTTCGAACTAGGGCCGCGGCTGCTATAAGTATTCCAGCCGCTCCTATTCCTATTGCAGTTACCGCCAGCATATACGATCTATCTGCGATATCCTTACCATTTTGAATGCCTTCTTCTATGTTTGAATTGCTTTGCGCTAAAGTGCCGATATCGTCTCTAATATTGTTTATGTCATTTGTTATCTGGTTTAGAATATTAGATATCTGGCCACTAACCAGATTCACACTGGATGCAGAGCCACCGGGAGAACCACCATCACCGTCAGCCTCCGGAAATGATATTTTCTGGGTACTTTCGACATCCTCGATCTGTAGCTCATCAATGACTGACTGTCCCTGAATTGTACCATTTAGTGATAGACTATAAGAGCCAATCCTTGTTGGAAGAATTTTTGATTCGTACCATCCTTCTTGGTTTTGTGATGGGACAAAATCAACAGATTTTGTTATACCTCCATATTTTACCATGATATTCATATCGGCCAAGGCATTTCTTACTGGCAGAGCACTGTTATTTCCAAGGTCAGACTTCCTGGTCACACCTACGACAATGTTATTGATTTCATCAACCAATGGTGGTTCTTGATCCCATCCAGCTTGAACTGTGATGTTTCTATATTCTTTTGATACATGTGCTAATGCTATTTGTGGGGAGATATTCGAGACAGTACTAGAGATATCGCCTTTAGCACCAATGATTGTTATCAAAGACATAATTACTATAATGAATAAAAACAATGATCCATGTTTTTTCTTATTACACTTCATGTATGGCATGACTGATATACATTATATCAATATATAATCGATTACCAATAATCATTGTAAAATAGACTTTCTTTACCTTTTATCCTGTCGATTGTGTTAAAATATTTTATTTTTACTGCTATATATGATGCTCATTAA
>JBKPHJ010000331.1:0-8740 GCA_046729835.1 Thermoproteota archaeon | reverse complement strand
AGATGTGTATAAGAGACAGGGTTATTAGCAAATTTATTGATCAAGATACCCGGGGCACTACCAAAATCTTCTTCCATTTGTTTTGAGAATGTTAATGTTCATCCATTTCAAAAGAGTTTCGGATAGCGTTGAAAAATGTATCTCAATATTTCAACTTTTATCAATGGTAGAACTGTTGAGACATCCTGAATGCATCAAATATATCAGCACTTAATGCTTGTGAGCTGGCATTATTGATAATGTGAGGTAGTAACGACTTTCATCTTATTATTATTTGCATCAGCCATTCTCAATGACCTGGTAGTAAGAGCAGGTCATACAAATATCCAGAGTGCGTAAGCGTAGGTATAAAATGTATCCTTCTTTGTTTTAGAAAAAACGTTTGTCTAACTGATAACAAATGTGGTCAGAGCTGTTAAGTAAATGACACCTGTTTCTCTAAAGTTGATCAGCTTTATAGCTAGGTGAATCCATGGTCCGGGGTACTATACACATCTGGGTGCCAATGTCTTTCTTTTTGTAATAGTCTATTTCATCTTTGTAGTCTTCATTCTCTCCAGAATTACCTTACTTAACTTTCATTCGCTTAGTTAAATCATACCGGATGTGATATTCACGGATGAAAACTGTTATCTAGTTGCTTTACTATTTTGCAGAACCTGCATAATAACAGCACAAGATTCATTAGCAAGTACAACTAATAAAGTGTTGCATTGGGATCTACTATTTGTATAAAATGTGGATCGTCACTTGTTCCATTTTCATACTGTGAATTATGCAAAGAACCATTGAACTTTAAATGTTCCTCGTGCGAATTTATTACAGAAGAAAAGGTTCACGTTGATTGCGTTAATGCAAATTCCCTTGTAAAAGAGGACAAAGTGATTGATAAAGAGGAAGACATCAGTAGTAAAACAGTAGCTGAAAACCCAAAGAAACAGGATACAATATCATCAAACAGAGGAGTTCAAACCGATAAAATCGAAGTAAGAGAAAGAAGAATCAGCGAGAACAAAAACCACTATCATTACGAAAATTATCCTAATTATGGATATTCAGATATTGTTGGAAAATACTTGTATAATTTTGCGAAATTAAACTTAGATATCATCTCTACGTCTACTAGCCTATTTTCAGTGTATTATGAGCAGTATTTGCAATATGAAAAAGCATGGAGGAGCTATCGGAGGGAAACTTTCAGATCGTTTAAAAATCCTTAAGAAGAAACTCTATTATATTTGACGACAACAACAACAACAACAACAATTCCATTAGCGACTCTCTTTTCGAGCAATGATGCTTGTTGAAATTCTCGCTACACTAATTGGAGCCACAGTAATCGAAACCTATAATCAAACGTAAGTAGGTTCAACACAGAAAACTGTAAATGCTACTCCTATCAGAAATAGAAGCACACATCTATTATAGGTTTTTATAAACACGAGCTAAACCCAATACATTTTGCAACTGTTACCTTATTTTCATAACTTTTTGTTCCAATTAATTATAAATATCAAATTCGATCTAGTAAAACACCGAGAAGAAAATTGTCGCATGCTTCGTACGAATGCAACCTTTGAAATATATTGTAAGGGAGTGAATGCATTATCTAATCTAGTCTATTTTTGAGATCTGGTAAGCTTTGACTCTTCTGTATGGAGTTGTTTGATAATGATAAACTACATATGCAGCTACTAATGGTACGTATACAATAAAGTTATAGGCGAGATGAAGCAGAACCAAGTTTGTATCACTGGTGAGGATTCCTGGGCATGGTATACAACCAACCATAAAATACTGGTCAAGTTTCATATAATTTTCAATGAAATACCAAGATTGACCAATTAGTACCAATATAATCAATGATTTAACTAGTCTCATTTCCTTCAAATATAAATCCCTAAAGATGAGCCATATGCATACGGCTAAGCCTAAATATATTACGTTGTATGCGAAATGAAATGGCTCTATATCTACTTCTGAGCCATGATGATGATCATGTGGGGATTCCAGATCTGGGATAAACTTTTGAATCACTTGTGCCATGTCTCCTGATATGTGAAATGCTCCAATAGCCACAGCTATTGCTAGGACAACAAAACCTTTCACAATGATATTTTTATTCTTCACTTTTGAAGATGCCCATAATGGTGATATCGACCATCTAATCGATGCAGGAGAATAAGGGGAGGTTAATTCGTTCAGATTCCTTCTTTTATGTCCCTTCATAGCTAAGTTTAAGTTATAACACTTAGATTAGGTCTCCTCAATTTTATTATAGATTTCTTTTAAATGAACATGACAATTCATATGACCAAATGATTTATACCGACTAGATGTAAATAGAGCTCACCCAGTTTAAGGTATAATATAATCTACGTGATTATTACACTTTGATTACCTAATTGGGTTAGAGTGTGCTGTATACTGTTTGAGGCTTATCAGTACTAATTGACCTTTGAGGAAACATCTAAAGTCCCCAAATTGAAGGAAACCTTTCAACATCCGTCCTAAAGAATTGCAATAAACATATGCTTGCTTGTGTACCAAAGTTAGAATATCTTGTTACAGTATTTTCCACGGACAGTTAAGAATTAGTTTATTAGTATTCGTCTATTACCTAGATATATCGATGATAGAGCTCCGATATCCCGGACTGTACCAGTCCCCATTGTGTATATACCAGACTTTTGCCCACTCGGTATATACGATATATTCAGAAGAATCTGAAAAACGATAGTGATGACAGCTAGAGGTAGAGCAAAATTCTGTCATATAAAACAGTGTATCTGTCCCTGAATCATTTTTTCAACTTTTCACATTATCTTTTACTAGCTTCGCTAATTTCTCTATGGCTTCTGGAAGAGATTGCTGTGTACTGTATAGAATTAAAGACCCCCTATCCTTTTCCTCAATTGATGCGCCCAACGACTTAGCTTTAGCATATTTCCTAAATTCCTTCTACCCTACATTATTGTGATCATCCGTAACGACTATTGCTTTATACAGATCTAATTTTCTAAGTATTGCCCTCTATATTACGAATATCTTCTTCCAATGTTTTCTCTGTAATCCCATGAATTGATCTACTGAGTAGTTTTTCTAATATCCCGTAATGAAGTTCCCCTTCCAAATTTATTTGAGTATTCCCTGGACTTACTTGTTGACATCTAATGATCGTAATGCTTCCTTTGCCATTTCCATCTATTGTTTCAATTTTAATAGCACTTTCCTCTGCAAGTCTTGTAAGTCTATTAACAGATTTAATCTTCTTACCGTGAAATGAGCCTTCTTGTTCAAATTCAATATTATTAGTGCTATCCCCCGAACCTTCTCTATTTATAATCCTCGCATTTTTGATATATTCTGGGTGAAAGCGAGGGAGCTCTTCTACATTCATGAAATATTCCAAAACATGTTGAACAGGTGCTTTTGCCTCCTTAGTAAGATCTATCCGAATAGTCATAACATATCTTCATTTATTATATAACTCGATAAAATATATGCCGATCGGTATAGTAGAATAGTTCCTTGTGGAACGTGCTATATTTGAGCCAACCAGAGATAAAGATGACAACAGTCTGCGCTCATCTTTAAGTATCTGACAAAATTATAAAGACTTGTGTTAACGATTCACTATCCGATGACCCCTTTGTGACCCTATTTCATGAAAGCGCAAAATTCAACCAACAATTGTGATTCTACATTTCTCGACCGATTTCAGATTTCTGGCTTCGAATATTGCATGGTTCTTCTTTGTGTCTCGCCTCTTCAAAATCCTTTTTTCCTTGTCCTATAACTAAGGCCCTAATCTTATCACCATATTTCAGGTCTGACATATGACCAAGAATTGTCTTAACAATATACGAGAATGATGTCTCTGTATGACTATGGGGGTAAAGAGGCAAAAGCAAAGCAAAGCAAAACAAGTAAATAGCAAAATAATCAAGATATTTTTGCGTTGTCAGGGTCCAGAGCTGCGAAAATACTGATTTAGGAAATACCCTATCCCAAATAGAACGAAGAAACCAGACACCGCTAGTATAAATTTTACCAGTTCTTTTTGCATGATAATATGATATTTTCTCTATGTTTTAAGTATATTTTATATGTCTTGCTAGCATTCCAGTCGAGTCGAGTTCGTCATCGAATTGGCATTAAGAAGCGGATTGTAGGATTATTACTCTTCTTTCTTAACCCATTTATTCCCTTTTTTCGTGTAGTCTCTTTTTACAGCGGCCCACGCAGCTTTGTGTGCTACCTCTTCAGCACTCTGCTTCTTACCACCACGTCTTTTTTCAGGATTTTGATATTGTTCTATGGCACTATCATGAGTTTTTTTGTATATGTGTTGTGCATGTTCTGGTAGAGTATCTATTTGTTTTTTGGTTCGGTTGGAGAGCTGTTTCTCTGCCACTCTTGAACTTTTTCCACTCTCTGCTTTCTTAGATCGTGAACTTGGCATTTATCACCTATATTATGTAAACATGTTATAAAAATGGAAATGTGATTTCTTGACACTAACATTGTTGGATATTGACTCGTTATACCGGTCTTCATTATTTGTTAGATATCCTGAAAGCTGATCTCTGGTTGGGATGAAGGTTGACGTAGTATATCGTAGTGAAAGTGACAATACTCAGAGTTCTAATGCATAACCACGGACTCTAAAGTGCACTATAAACCTTTTATTAGCAACACAATTAGGGTGACCATAGGACCATGGCTGAGGAAATATCATTTATTGACAGATCTGAGTATTGTTGTGTATGTTTTATAGATATAGTGGACTCTACGAGGATAACTACCGTAGAAATTACACATCCAAGAAACATCAAGAGATACTACTCTATTTTTATAAATACCATGGCAGCCATTATCAGAGATTTTGATGCGACAATAATTAAAAATACAGGGGATAGTCTAATATACTATTTTCCGAAGACTACAAATCTTCTTGCTAATAACATCTCCAGTTTTGAGAGTGTCTTTGAGTGCGGACTTACGATGATGTCAGTCAATCCAATTATTAACACAAGACTAAAAAACGAAGGATTGCCCAACCTTTGCTATAGAATTAGCGCAGATTACGGAAGAGTGGAGTTGGCCAAATCGTTGACTTCTACCAACGAAGATTTATTTGGTTCTACAGTGAACTTATGTTCGAAAATAAACTCTATGGCTCAACCAAATAATATGGTAATTGGTAACAATCTATATCAGGTTATAGTGACTAGATTGGACAGTATCTATAACTTTGATAAAGTTGGGGAATACTCAATTGATAATAATTCTGAAAACCGATATCCTGTATATTCTATTACAAGCAAGAGTAAAAATGCTAATAACAGGATAAATCTGTATAAGAATATTGTATAAATGATGAATAATTCTTTTAGATCTTGAAAATTAGTTCATGATATAGATCAATGATATTAGAAACTATGAGTTAAAGTATTTTTAATAGTTTAATATGTCCAATGCTAGCTAACTTTCATGCTGGTAGTTTCAATTATACTTCTGTTTCATCTTTTTGTTTACTGAACTTACGATAATGAGCTAATGTGTTATTACAGTTACGACATCTATATTCGCCTTTCTCAATGAGAATAATATTATCCGGTCCCACTTCTTCATTTGTTTTTTCATAAACTATTAGTGGACAGCCAGGGTATTCCTTTCCACACTTATTACAGTAATACGTTACAAATCTGTCATCGTCTAATCTTCCTATAGTTCCAAGAAATAAATGAGGAACACCCACATTGGCCTTTAACTCCTCATCTTCCGTTAGCCTAGCAATGGCATAGCCACCTGAACCTAACAATTTCTTTTCTTCCAAGTCTTCTTTCTCTTGGCTCGACATCTATGTATGTATCTACTATTACGAAGATAAGCTTTGTCCAGGCAGCTACTATCTTAGCATCATCTATTACGATCTTTATTTTTTAATCTTAAAACAGCTTTTTGGTCCCCATAAAGACCTATTTAGGAAGACATTTTTATCTATCGTGTATCGTGAATATTCTCGTACAAGAAATAACCATCTATCGAATGACGAGCTCTCTGAATAAACGCCTAGGTAAGTAATTCAGATCCAGTAATCACTTGAAGGATGTTGTAGTATAAAAATTATACACACAAGCTACACACAAGCTATTCATGTTCCTTTTTCAGGTACTCGGTATATCTTGGCGGCAAAAAGAATATTTTTTGCGGTTTTATTTTTATAATTATTCTCTTTACGTTAGGAGAATGGGCAGGATATCTATCAGAATTGAGATACCTTTTTGCTAATTTATCGATATGTTCATCAGCGCCGTCCACTGTTTGTTCAACAGCCTTTCCTTTAATTGTAATCATACTATATGGGTTATCGTGTCCTTCTACCATTGATATTGATACTCGAGGGTCTCTTGAGATGTTCTTTTGTTTTAACCTCCCAACTGCTGTATTGATAAGTATGAGACCATTTTTCTCATCGATATCTATCCATGTCGGTGTAACTTGAGGAGAACCATCCTTATTGATAGTAGATATGAATGCAAAATTTGTATTTTTAAAGAATTTGAGTATCGGTTCACTCAGTATATCGCTGGTATTGATTGAGCCCAAGGGTCTCTTTTTGTGAATTCTTGTATAAAAGTTAACCGTTCTCAATCGACATGCTTTAGGCTTTTGTAATGTGCTAAAATTTTAGAGGCTTTGCTGGTGAATCTGAAATTGTATGACGTTCGTTTGTGCCAAGTCTACTTTCTATTCATTAGTAATCCTTAGAATTAAGAGTCTACCTCCCCTTAATCAAAATTTCACATTAACTATAAGCACCATTTAAAATTAGGATCTTTGGGTAAAGTACTCGTCATAAAGAAGTAAGTCCAGCCTAAATAGCCTATGTGTCTGTGCTTTATGGGTTCGATAATGTGTTTGGAGTGAAAAGTACAGTGAATTGGAATTCGGAAAGCTATAAGCATTAATGGAAAGCTCAACAGTCCTATCCAGTGGCTGAAAATAACACATACAGAAAAATCTATAAGAAGATTGTAGAAGATATTTACTATATCTATATTCGTATATTTGAAATATCGCATTTCTTTTATATGTCTTAAATGAATACAAGTATACCTGTATTTTTAGCAGTAGTGGTTGTTACGGTATTAGCAGGGATTAGTGTATCTCTTGAACAAGCTTATGCGTCGTCTGCGGCATCGGCGGCAGCTGGAGATAGCGCGGCAGCAGCAGCGGCAGCTGGAGATAGCGCGGCAGCAGCTGCATCATCATCCGATGACTGTGACGATGACGATGAGGGCTGCGATGACGACGATGATTAGAAGAAAAAACCATTTCTACCTTATTTTTACATAATTTTCGAATAAACATTGACAGTATGTTAAAATATGAAAAGTGAGATCATAATATGGAAACTAAAAAAATGAACTCGTTATACAAAGATAGCATATTCATTGGTTACATGAAGACTTGGAACGATAGATTCTGTAATTATTCGATAGCAGGTTCTTTATCACTGTTGTTATTGTTTTCATTTTTCTCGTTGCCATTGTTATTCCCTCACATCGTTACTGCTGCTGTTGATATCGATACTTCGGGGGACGGTAAAGCAGCTGCATCAGATGGGAAAGAGAGTATAGCTACTGATGGTGATAGCTTCTGTAGCATTACTAAAGATATGGCAGGAGGTAAGTTTTCATCGTTATTTGAGGGCATTGTTAATTGTGACGATGATTCACGCGTGCCAAACCAATTCTTTGTAGAATACTCATATACAAAGAATCCAGTTAAGATAGGAGAAAAAACATATCTTACAATGACTGTTAAGGATAGGAGTTCTGGCAACCCAATCTCCAATGCATTTGTAACATTGGCTATCGGACCTCCTTCTTCATCTTCATATGTAGCTAACAGTGATAGTACAGCACTAGCAGCAGCATCAACCTCAACGCATGAGATAGTAGAAGACAAAACAACTCAATCTGTGTATACAGATAAAAATGGACGTGCAACATTTACAGTACAGCTAGGACCAAAATCAGATGTAGGTGTTTATGATACAGAGATTGAGGTTAAAAAAGACAGCTACCAATCAAGTTTCGAACAAACAAACCTTCGTGTAGTATAGATATCTTATCTTTTTTACAGTGAATCATGTTTGATGTATATGCATCTAATCATACATGAGGAAATACTTAACCTCCCACTATAGTAGTGAATATCGGAAGTTACATTTACAGAAGCCTCTAAGTTTAAGCAACAATTACACATCTTGACGAAAATAGACCGTAGCCAGGAGTTTAATAGTCTTAAGATACACTATATGAGTCATAGAAATGAAAGGTGAGGAGATTAGTGTGACAGCAGAAGTGCGAAAAGCTAACACTGAATTCTATCATGCTTTTGAAAGTCTATCGATAGAGATGATGGATAGCTTATGGAAGCATGATGACGATGTTATTTGCATACATCCGGGCTGGGATTTATTTATTGGTTGGTTAGCAATACGAGAAAGTTGGACAACAATATTCCGTAATACAGAAATGATTAGATTCATCATTACAAATGTGAAGATAAGAATGCTTGATAATAGAAGTAGAATGGCAATTGTTGTATGTCAAGAAAATATAGAATCTTCAATTAATGGTCAGCTAGTCAGAATTGGAGTTATTGCAACAAACATATTTGAACGAAATGAAAATCATTGGCTACTTGTTCATCATCATGGTTC
>JBKPHJ010000330.1:0-1472 GCA_046729835.1 Thermoproteota archaeon | reverse complement strand
ATTCAAGCTACTGTCGGAAGGACCGTCTGTTCTTGCTATCAAATCACTGGAGGATAGATTGAACAAGATTGAATCATCTGATCAAGAACAAGAACAAATCAATCACTAATTTATCTGGAAGACTAGACAGATTATCAAATGGTTTAGAAGGTATGACAACGAATCCTGGACAATAATTTATGTAGATATGGCTATCCTCAATTTTTAGATGTGTCTGTTCTTAGTTTATACTTTCATAAAGTAGTTACGAATACTAATTTATGAAGAGATTTTGTTATAAGATATCTTATACAGTCATTAACTTCAATGACAGAATTGAAGAACAGCATATAGGTCATAGAACTTATGATAGCAATACACAACGTAGTTTAGATCATTGATAAAACTGAAGTGACATTCTAAATGCATCAAATATATCGTCATAACTCGTAGCTTCTTTATCTAACAAACCTTCTCCATTCTCCACCGCAGTCCTCAGTGAAGTTATCAACTTGTCAAACCTTGGGTTAATAGCAACCGCACCACCATTATACTCTAGTACTTTCTTAGTATGTGTCAACATTCGTTTATGTTCTTTTGCAAAATGAACTGGAATAACGAACATGTTTCTAATCAAGAAATAAGTTATAGATATCATGAAATGACTTTTTGTAATAGTCCATTTCCTGTTCATAGTCTATATTCTCTCCTAACTGGTATTTCAAAGAACGAATAAAGGAAGGATTTGCTCCATCGACTAATATCCTACAGCCACTATCAAATGTTATACCGTATTTAGTGACGAGACTCAAAGTTATCTTTATCATTTGATTAAAGTCAGGTCTTTCAAACTCTTCTGCACATGCTATCTGAATCTGGTTGTCAACCCATTCGGTAACCACTAGACCAAAGGGAGAAGATCCAAAGCCAGGATCTATTCCCAATGATTTCCTAGAATACATATTAATTGCGTCAGGATTGTATTTCTTACCTTTCTCTAAGGCTGAATCAATATCCTTCGTATGAAACACATTACCTATTAGTCCAAGGTACTTTAGGTTATACTCTCTTTCAAATGATGGCGAGGCTTTAGCCTTCTCAATTTCTTCTCTTGTATATATTCTGTCAAGGCCATATGAATAATCTAATAAAAGACGCTTGTACAGACATATCTCTTCTGGTTCTTTTTCTATTCTTTCGAACAAGCCATCAGGTGCATTAGGAGTTGATACCATTACTATCCAAGGATTTGATTTTGCAATATACCTCTCTGAAACATCTCTGGCGTCCTGTTGCTGGCCTGGAGGAAAGAAGTCAGCTTCATCAAGGAGTACAAAGGATACATCCGATAATCCTCTCATTGCGTCTAAATGATGTGAAGGATATGCCTCGATATGCGCTCCATTTAACTCGATAATAGTTTCTTTGCTATCAAAGGTAACTAGTCCGGTATCTGTGAATAGCCTTTTCATTCTGTCTATAAGTGTGATTGC
>JBKPHJ010000329.1:0-4175 GCA_046729835.1 Thermoproteota archaeon | reverse complement strand
GTCAGATGTGTATAAGAGACAGCAGGTGCACAGCACATGAGTATTGATAGAATATATTGTTGTTGTTGCTGGTGGAAGTGTGATGGTAATTTGAAGTCCAAAAAAGAACAAATAAGCGAAAAAAGCTCCCCCAAAGAGTATTGTAGTTGGGAGGAGGTAGAATGAGGAGCAAAGACAGTTGCAGATAAAATACGAAATTCCAACAGACGATATGATGCTATTCTTGGAATAACAAATGGAGGGATCATTCCAGCCAGGTTAATGGCACGAGAACTCGGTATTAACAATATACAATTCATACCCGTTAGAAATAAAAAGCTGAACAAAGAGGAGATGTTTCCACTATTTAAAGACAAAAAATATCTTATAGTTGATGAAATATACGATACTGGTAATATGTTTTCTAAAGTCTGTGATGCGGTACGAAGGTTTGATTGTGATTTCGCATATCTTATGAGGAGATTCAAAAACGATAATGATGATGAAGGAGAATATATTGGAAAACCACAACAAATGGATTGTATTCCCCTGGGAATGAAAAGCGATTCTTTAAGAAAGGATCTTATGCTGCAATACTTATAATCTGTGGCAGTTAATTTTGTTGTGGTGAGATGCAAAAGAGGTAAATTTTTTGCAGATCAGGCTCTCATTCAATTTTAGAGATTTTGCCATAATCATCATCATTACCGCCCCGATACCATTATTGCGGTATCGGTGAGGGTTCTGACGAGTGCGTTCCTGCCATTTTCGAAGATTTCTGTTGTTGTTGTTTGGCTACCGCTCTTCTCGTATTCTCCAAATAAGCAATGGTCATTGCTAGGTTACCAAAACCCATGGAATTCAGCGTATCTGACGGAATCATAACTATTGTACTCCCCTGCACCTTTATCGATTCATATAACATGTTTGACTGTCTCAACGCATATGCTACTGGGTTATCTGCATATACCTTGGATGCCTCTTCAAATCTCTTTGCGACTTGTACTTCTGATTCACCAAAGGTGATTCTAGCATTCTTTTCCCTTTCGGCCTGCGCTTGCATAGACATGGCCGACTCCAATTCCTGAGGAATAATTACTTGACGAATTTCTACACCTGTTACCTGTATTCCCCAGCTCTCGGCCTCTTCAGAGATTACATTTTTGATAATATGGTTAATGTCCTCTCTTTTTGAAAGTATATCTTGAAATTGGGCAGATCCTATATTGTTACGAAGCGTGGTCTGTGATACCTGTTGTATCATCTCATTAAAATTCTGGACATTCAAAATAGCATCCCTGGATTTTGCCTCCAAGATCCTGTATCTCAGTATCGCATCTATAATGACGGGGACATTATCCCTTGTAAGCATTCGCTCTGCTTTGAAATGGCTTACTCTTTCCCTTATATCTACCACCAACACGTTATCTGCAAATGGAAATTTTTTTTGAATCCCTGGACCTACTTGCCTCTGATATCTTCCGAACCTAAGTATTATTGCTCGTTCATATTGTCTGATAACCATGAGAAATGAAGAAACCATTGCAGCTATGCCGGCAATTATTGATACATATATTATCAACGGACTCTCTAGCCTAATTCCTATAGCAGTTCCGACAATAAGGACTAGAAGACCTAGAATGAAATATGCAGGTGAGTTTTTTTTCCCAACATTTACATCAACCGAATCAAGTATTGATGATGATGATGATGCTGACAAATTAAGATTCGCTCCCTGAATCAAACATATTAGATTTCAGAACGGTTCTTTCAGTAGCTTTACTGGTATTTAGAGTACCACACTTACTGAAAACGAACTCACGTAGCGAGTTACGAATTTCCTTAGCCGGTAATGGTTTTCCGGTTCCAAACCGCCGATGTGCATTTATTGTATTATTATTATGAGTCGAGTAACATTCACAGACACGGGACTCAGTTAGATAACTTGAGTAGAAACAGTAATTACCTGTTATTGTAGTCATTGAAATATCGCATATGAATATAAGTACGGTTTGGGAGGTAATAAGTTTGGATTAACACAGTTAATTCACCTTATCTCACCATCAATAACATAGCAATAACTCAACTTGGGAGTAGACTAGATGCCCGCTATGTCAGCTACACACTACCTACACCACAGAATAGATCGAGGAGGTCGTTTTTATTTTAGAACCAATTCTTGTAATTTCTCTCTCTTAATTTAGGATATTATGTGACCTCGATGTATTTATGTGTCTGCTCTTAGGTTATTATATGAGCAAGACTCACCTAAATCCATTGTTTTTATATCACTAGTCAAATATGTGTGAATGGGAAGAGCGATAGAACCATTTAGAAAGATATCCACATATTTCAATCAATAGCTTTTAACCTGTATTTAGTATTAAGATCCTCGTATTATATCGTTGGAGAAAAAAGCCGAATAAAATCTAAGTTAGACCTTTGAATGAACACACGAAAATAGTCTTACTCTATAGACACAACAGTAACAACTGAGAATAAAATCAGTAACCGCGGGCTGATACTTGATGTAGTTATTTTGGATTTTACATGAGGACATCTCCCCGAATACTAAAAAGTACATAAAGGTAAGTCAGCTACAATTGAATGTTGTAATTTCGCGTATTGGTTCACATACCCTATGTAAGTGTTCCTTCATCACCTAAACAAAAATAGGTAGTAATGATATTAAAACAGAAATAATTAAGTGGATATAAGCCTAATACGTTTAGTAATCTTCCTAGCTTTTTCTTGGCACTACTACCGGTTCACAAAATACGCACGAATTCATGGACTATATTTCTTTCTGTTAGTCTGCTCAAAAGTATTCGATATATAGATAAATCAAGGTAAAAAATCTAATGTCATTTTTAACTCGGTGATCTCCCTTTCTGCTATTTCTATCTCATTTTGTTCTATTGTATACTTTAACAGCCGTTCGCAAGCCTCTAACTCGGATGATATAATGTCCTTCTTATCTAAACAAAGGTTATGATATGCATCTACTATAGAGTAAGTAATCTTCCTGTTTGATCCGCCTTCCTTGGATCCACATATTTTTGCAACTATTATTAAAGGTGCTTCCGTCTCCGCAATATTCATACATCAATTTCCTCTTACTCAAATTATTCTCAAGGATTTAAAAACTCTACTTAACTCAGTTAACTTCCTTTTCGCCAATAGAAACTAGCTCTTAGTACTATAACCCTATATGCTGTAATGAAGGACTGTCTAGACTTTGGAAATCTTAGTATGGACATGACTCTATCACTCATCAGGTTTACTAGCATAGACCATGCTTAGACCCCCAAATTGATCCACCAAATAACCAATATTCATGATGCTTCACGTTGCTACCTGACTCCAGACATCAGACTTAAAAAGTTCGCATTTTTCTTCTTCTGGATGTGAAGACGTAAGACATTCTCCGTAACGTAAAGCGAATCTTGTGGTTTATCACGAGCCGGAAGTCATTCGAATTAACAAGGTTAACTTAATTATAATAAGCTGTTGCACGTTAACACGTATAGGCAAATGCCTAATTATCATCAAGCTTATCGCGATAGGATAGATATTGTAGAGGATATAATTCTAAAATTAGTGGAGCATGGCCAACTCAATCAAACTTCGCTAATAAGCTTTTGCGGTCTTAATCTCAAGAAGCATAGGTATATCCTGGATGAACTAGAATTTAAGGGACTCATAAAGAAAAAAGGGGTATCATTTGGAAAAAGAAAGGTTACAGTATACCAAGTAACCACAGAGGGAAATGACTTTTGTTCTACTATCCTTATTCCTTATGAAAAAATGTTTCCTGGATCTAAACACTCTAAACTAGATAAAGACCTAATAAATAGTGAGCCATATAGAGAAGAAACGCTACAGCACATCATTTATCCTTTGGCTGATTCAGGTGGCAAATACTATACTGAGAAGAAAACCATGCAATAACGATGTTAAATGTAGTATCTGGAATGGGATCACAAGTGCAAACGGTAGATCGATGGTAGAATGGAGAAGTGCCTTATGAAAGTGGGGCATGGAAGAACTAACTGGATGGGGTCCTGCTTTAATAAATGATACATTGACTTAGTAAAGAAAGATACTGCCCCTCATTGGTAGAATACGACGCTTGGCAGCTCAGTCTTCAAGTATTCGTAACTGATCATCAGCTATTCCTAAATTATTTATTGCCT
>JBKPHJ010000328.1:0-23965 GCA_046729835.1 Thermoproteota archaeon | reverse complement strand
CTGAGGGGGAATAATTACTGGACCTGAGGTAATATTGCTAGTAGAACTCAGGTTTGCCGGATTGGATTTTATGGTTTCTTCAACAGAGTAAGGACTAGATGATTGGGATTGGGGTTCCTGAGCAGGAACAATACCTGAATTTGGAGTAAGATGGCCAGCAGAACTCAGGTTTGCCGGATTGGATTTTATGGTTTCTTCAACAGAGTAAGGACTAGATGATGGGGATTGGGGTTCCTGAGCAGGAACAATACCTGAATTTGGAGTAATGTGGCTGCCACTCTGTTCATTGCTTAAAGCCTTGGTTGCGTGGCCAGATTTTAATATAATAGATTTGTTTTCGACAGCCTCATACGAGTTGGCTAGCGAGGAATTTTCTCGAACGGCATGCGTGATCAATTCTTGTCTTGTTATAGAGCCCGAGGTTAGATCAGCTCTACCCGTAAAGTTTACTGAATGATATTTACTTAGCTGGCTGCCATCATCATTTGAGCATAGTAATTTAGCTGTTACTTTGTTCTCTCCTAGATTTAAGTCAAAATTCGAATCAAATGTATGTTCCCACACGGAGAAGTCTTCGGTTCCGTTCTTGCCTTTCGCGGCGGCTGCAATATATGGGGTGATGCCATTAAGGATAAGCGACACCTCGCAGTCATTCGTCGAATTATCTGTGGAAACTCCTTCAACCGTGAGATTGTGAATACTAACTGGTACTACTTGCCCTCTAGTGGGGGACAGAATTTTTACTCCCTGAGGATTATATAATTGAGAATATGAATACCCTAAATTACATACAATCGATGAAATGAATAAACTCAGTGTTATGAGTGCAAGAGTTTTGCAATCCTTCAATTAACAGACCTAATAGCAGTTTCGTTGAATCTATAAAAAATGAGTTGTAATCGGATTTTGGCAGAGAACAAAAATAACTTGACAATTTTTATTTTACCTCTGAAACGAGACAATAAATCTTAGTAGATATGAAGAAATTATCGAAAGCTTTCTACACTACGCTAGCAGTAGTTCCATTCGCCAGAACTGTTTATTATTCATTGTAGGATTTGATCCATCTATCGACAAATCTTTTCTTGTTCTGTAACACGACTATTCTGGAAATCTGACTCTCATCCATTACTTGAAATCCCGATAGCTGTTTGCATAGATCTTCAGAAAATTTTCTGACCTCTTCCATTTCGAGCATATTTTCCCTTTCTAATCTCTGTGTAGACATACCAATGTGCATATAAGACTTTATCTCGATAAAATTGGGGTTTCCTCTAGGTATCAACCTAGAAAATTCTTGAATGGTTTCGTCGTTAACATTATAGTCCCTTACAAGGGTGATTCTAATCACAGTTCTCGTTTCACATCTAGCAAGAAGCCGCAAACTATCTAGCCATCGGTCCCATGCGTTCTGATACTTCGGTCTATTTATGAGAAAAAACATTCGCCTATTGGACGCATTTGTAGATAAGTAGAGTTGAGTGGGAAGCGAGTTCTCCTCAGCCAGTCGATTCAGCATTTGTGGTTCCTGTCCGTTAGTAACTAAAAAGACAGACTTGGTTCCCGGTAGATTCTTGAGATAGCGAATCATAGCAGGAAGCTTTGGATACATTGTCGGTTCACCCGACAATGAAATCGCATAATGTTGAGGTAACTGCGCTTCATCTAGTCTGCCCTTATCATATTTAGGATGACCATAAAAACCTGTCAGTAGTCTTTTCCTCTCTCCTATCAGCGCTTCTAAAATCTGGTCTGGTTCATCGACGAGTTCTTCAGGCATCACGAGGGTGTCATAGAATTCGGTAGGTCTCCAGCAATAGACGCAGCGATTTTCACAATTTAATGCCGTGGGGGTCATTTCCATGCATCTATGCGTAGAAATTCCATAAAATTTATGTTTATAACAATCGCCTTCATGAGCAAATGATTTTTTCGTCCAATGGCATAGCTCGACTGCCGAATGATTGTAGACCCCGTATTTTGCATTAAGCAATTTAGATTTTGCCCGCGCATCGATTTGGATCAGTGTATCAGCTGAGTTTTGAGAAACAAACTCTCCAGAGCAGCTCATGATAAACGAAGTATGCAACACCAATCGGAATTTAAGTCTTTAAAATGAGTTGGGCGGAAGTCTCGTTTTTTCGACGAAGGCTGAGACGAAAGGTCTTCAAGCACAAACATGGAGAATTTTTTTACTACCAAATTCTCCTGTGGTAGCTTGTTTGCCGGATCAAGATAGAAGATTAGAAAATCTAGCATCAAATGGTAGCGTTAAGTTTTATATCCAATCGCCTTTTCAATTGTGATCCCGGCAGAAGGACCAAATACATGTATGTAAAAAGTTCCTTAGAGGTTGGATGGGGATGATCGTTGGATCGTTATGGATCTTCACTTTCTGTAGACACTGTGACATGTCCCTTTATCGAAAGAAAACCTAAAAGAAGTAGGGCACAAGTCAGTGTAAGGAATTTATATCCAAAAATGGAGCGACCCGTATACGTCAATTGTCGCCAGACATTTGTTATGCTTCCGACTTTAGATTCTGGTGTCTTCAATTCGCTGTCTCAGCTTCAAAATATCTAAAGATGACACCCAATATGCAACACGTAGATTGAGGTTACTTCTAACAATTATATACATCAGTATATCTGAAATTGATATCAGAGGCCTTCGTAGTATAGCCTGGTCAGTATAGGCGGCTGTGGACTCTATTTCCCAATAATGGCTTATTTGAGACGGAAACCGCTTGAGGAGGGTTCAAATCCCTCCGAAGGCCTATGAACATTGAAGATCCTAGGTTCGACCTTGAGACATTTAATGTTCTACGAGTATAGATGAACTATTTTTCAGAATTCTCCAACAAACCTGGCCCAATTAACAGCCATCCATAATGAACATCATCGTGATTATATCGCACCTCTCTTAGATGCACTTTGATGTGCCGTCTTTTCAAAGCCAATACTAGTTGTGACCTCAAAGATGCTCCCAGTTTCCTGGGCAATGAAGGAGACTCTTTACTTTTGGGCAGCAATATTCTGAAGCTACATCTATTTCGGCGAGCATTTTTCCCCAAAAAATCTGCCAAATAATCAACGATGGCAATTATGTCCGAAGTGCTTTTAACCTCAAATGTGCTGAGTACGTCAAAAGTCCGATAATAGTCCAAATTATTCGCCATGACCGAAAATATCTCAGATTCTATAATAAGACTATCTACTTAGTATACTTAAATTAGGCTAATATACGCAGCTAACTTGTAGTCGATCCTTGTTTTCACCATGTTCGGTAAACGTATTCATGAAAATCAGTTCCTTTAGAAGCACGGTGATTAAATGGATTCGGTTTACCATAACCTAAAAGCAATATCCTCAGAAAGGTGATTGGCACGGTTTGGTCTTACCTATTATTCTTAAGGATAAATGTCATGCCAAGCTATACTAGAGAAGTAACTTGGGAAACACATGCCTCTGTTCAATTGAAGGAACCTCCAGAGTTTTGTCTAACCCTAGGTATGATGCTCGAAGCATACATGCACTCCCATAATATTTGTCGAACGAGTGCAAGATCAATATATTGAATCAAGTAATGGCACCGAGGGATGCGACGAACCGCCAAAGGGATTCCCAAAATTGTTGGTTATTCTGTTATTCCTAAAGACTAAATTGAGTTTCACTAACTTCCGAGCCATAGACTGTTCAACTTGAACTATCTGAAGAAGGTTTGGATGGATTTGCACAATTATTTGAACGAAAAGGGCTCGAGGTATTCGAAGTGCCGGAGGCGGGACTTGAGCCCGCGACCTTTCGATTATGAGTCGAACGCTCTGGCCAAGCTGAGCTACCCCGGCAAGCTCAGCGTTGCGTTCAGCAATTGATGGCTTTCTTTTAATAAAGATATCCCTCTTGATCCCAGATTCATTTTTAAAATCCTCTGCCTGTCCATATCACAGGGCACAATGATGAAGGGATTGCTCGGAATGCCTATATTGTAGATTCAGCCTGTCTGTGAGTCATACTTATATGGCTAGACATAGCGTCTTGTGAGCCGAACGACGAGCCGCAATATGGACAGACTAAATTTTGAGTGTCCATGTCCTTGGTAAATGCAATTGATTGTGGGTTGATAATGCAAACTGGTGTACCTAGTATTGCTGAATCTTCAACCGAAGTAGTTGTCAGCTGTACACGTTCGAAAAGATCATCACGGGAAATGATTCCAAGAACAGATGAACCGGAGCTGACAATCACCTGACGAACAACGTGTCTGTCCATCATTGATAAGGCTTCCTGAACTGTTGCAGCTGGGTCTACTGCCAAAATTGGACTACTCATGATTTCTTCGAGTTTGACCTTCGAAGGGTTTCTTCCTTGAGATAATACCTTATACAAGATGTCAGTCTTCGTTACTATTCCAATTACTTCTCCTCCACGAGAAACTAGAACGCTCTTCGTCTGTCTTTCCTTCATGAGTCTTATCGCCATATCAGCAGAATGATCATAATCATCCATTATTATGTTTGAATCTGTGAATTTTCTAACAGGTGACATTAGCAAAGAAGACATACTCGTTGGCTCTGCTCTAAATTCGTTCATGTTCTATTATAAGAGATCATATATATTTATAGTTGATGAAGAATCTCCAGATGTTAGTTGAAATGCAAGGCTGAAAATCCTTGATATCTATATTTCAGAATTATCTGGGAACTCCAATGTTATTTAATCAATTATGATTATGAATTCTATATAGCTCCGTGGAAACAGAATCCCATGAAGGCTCTAGAGTTTCTTTGCACTCTCTTCCTGGATTACAGTATCGGATTTCCGGTAACCTTTGTCTTGAACTGCTGGAAGGTAGATTTGAAGTTCTTCGTTGGAGTATGCTTCGACCCATCTAAATTTTCGTTGCAGGGTCGCAGTAAAGATTCGCTTCCAATCCAGGTCGACGTGAACCATCCATGATCTCAATACTCTGGGATCGATATAATTTCTAAGAGATGTTCCAAGATTATAATCACGAGTCTCTTTCTGCAAACGTAGAGTTGTTTCAATCTTCTCCAACCTTTCCGAGAGTCTGTTCCTTTGCAAATCTGTTTTCCAATTATGAGAGTCGACATCATTTTTGATTTTTTTAATGTCATCCTCCTTCTTTTGCACAGAAATTTGAAACCTTTCAATGGCTTTCCTGCTAGCGGGATTATTGATGTCGATTCCCTTCTTATGATTACATGTGACAGCTGCAATCAGATTAGCCTTTTTTGCAACATAGATTTTTTCCATCACCGAAGATTTCTTGTCTACTTTGATCATTTGATGTGCCAGAGCCTCTCTAACTATTTGTGTAGCTATATAAGTTCGGAAGACTTTTGCAGTAAGTCCAGGGACGTTTCTTTCATCAATACTCCTTAGGAAGGAGTTAACCTTTGCGGATGTTATTCCGTCGAATACCTGTGCATTACGTTCCTTACCTTTCATGAACAATTTTATATTCTCCAGTAAAGCTTCTGTGTCATGCGACTTTACCTCCAAACTCTTTTGCCATGGAACGCTGTCTTTTCCAAGGAAATTGAATTCGATACTTTGAACTCCTTGAAGGACAGGAAATCGAAGATGCTCCACTCGCAAGGTTGATGCCCCCACCGTGTCAGCCTCGTCTCGATCTTTTTCATCGCCTACTCTCATGGCAAGTCTCGTGATCAAATAACACACGGTCGCTATTTTTTTCTCCTTCAAATCCTTTGAATGGATCATTCTATTTACAATTTCTTCTTGAACTTTGGTGATGTGTCTTCCAAGAATGTCTGCCTTATCGTACTTCTCTTTGTCGCTGTTTTGACGCAATGTAGATGAATCATGTAGCCACATATACTTCCGTTTGCCTGTCAATTTTTCTATCCAAGTAGCGAGCCAAGTGGAGGAATGATCGTGAACAATCGCTTTCCAATTCCCTTCAGGTACAGAAGCGTTTTCCCCCAGATTCAATATCACGTCTCGAGCATCTACCCTGGGTTTCCAACGGCCACGCAAGGGGTGCTGGCCTCTCCCCATGAAGAGTCCAGGAGGTTCGACTAACCAATTTGCTATATCTACATTTACGCCATCTACTACTGCTTGACCATAAACAGATTTGAGTCGGTCACGCTCGTTTTTTTTCGTTTGAGATATTCTCTTTCTCTCTTCCCTAGGAAGATTTCTAATGCGTTCTTTCTCTACTTCCTTAAGATTGTTCTCCTCATCCACAAGATAGAACGCCTTAGATAGGTCCATTTCGGAGATTTTTCCGAAGGCCTTTAAATTTGAAGGGAGAAGTCTCTTGAAATCAGATAGGAAATTAGATTCGAATACGGGGTCGAGGACGTAGTGGGTATCTTTCTTTTTGGCCCAAGCATAGATCAATTCTTCTTGAGCTGCATTCAACGTGAACTCTTGCCCCGCTATGCCAATTTTAATACCTCTCGGTTTGTATTCTGGTGGAAATGCAATTCCATTGTGTTGCAAAGCCCGCCACTTCAAACCGCTCATACTGAATTGCGTTTCCATCTGCTTTCCTACAAGTCTCCCTGTATTACTCTTAAACGTTACCCGACGATACCGATGAAATATGAGACACGTATTCAAGGCAAGGCATATGGGATTCGCGATTAAAGATCAATAGAATAGAATTAATAGTTAGGTTAAAGTATAATTATACACAAACAAACACAATGCCAAGAGCTTTTGTCTTGCTCAATGCAGATCTGGGATATGAAGGACTGTTGGTCGACCAAATCAAAAAGTTGCCTGGTGTCAACGAGGTGTACACAGTCTACGGGGTCTATGACATCATGTTGAAAGTTGAAGCGGATTCTATGGAAAATCTCAAGGAATTCATAAGCTCAAAAATCAGACGTATGAACGGGATTAAGTCTAGTCTTACAGTGCTGATTGTGGACAAGACAGATTTACGTTAATTGCCATGCTGAATTGAATGACGATATCTATACTTATCAAGCTTTATGAGCTCCTGGTAAGATCCGAAATCATTTGAATTTGCTAAGTCAAGCTTAGTTTGATAAATATCCTCTGCATCTGTGTAAACCTGCAAAATCTCGTAAAGTGTAGAACGTTGAGCAGGCATCCTTCCTAACCCTTTAATTTGTGCTCTTATCTCGTTCGGTCTCATAATTTGTCCATGCATCGAGCCAGCGGCTGTAGATATGCTTTCATTGATTAGGGTTCCACCAAAATCATTCGCTCCTGCGCACAGCAGAAATTGTGACATTTTCGGTCCTTCCTTAACCCAAGAGACTTGAATATTCTTGATAGAGTTATGAAGCATCAACCTAGATACAGCGTACATTTTTACAATATCAGTAGTCGCAGCGCCGACTTCACGTATATTTTTCAAAGTCTTATGGGTATGCATCGGCGCTTCCTGATAAACAAAGCTTAGTGGCACGAATTCTGTGAACCCGCCAGTCTCTTTCTGGATCTTGCGTATGATATCGATATGCTTGGCTTTATGAAAATTAGACTCTACATGGCCATACATTATCGTTGAAGTGGTCGGAATATGCATATGATGCGCCGTCTTTATAACTTCTATCCAATCATTAACGGAAATCCGGCCTGGCGATATCAAATCTCTTATCTTTTGATCCAGTATCTCTGCTGAAGTTCCAGGAAGACTTCCGACCCCTGATTCTTTAAGCAGGGACAGGAAATCTTTGACCGTCATATTGCTCATTCTCGCCCCGTACAAGACCTCTTCAGGTGAAAACCCATGAATATGGATATCTGGGATCTCTTTCTTAATCGCTCTGCAAATCTCTAAGTAAAGAGACCCGTTCATGTTTGGTGGAAGTCCAGCTTGTATGCAAATTTCAGTGGCGCCCAGCCTATAGGCTTCCTTCGCCCGTCGTACAACCTCTTCGATAGGCAGAAAGTATCCTTCCTCCTGTCTGAAATCACGACTAAAGGCACAGAACCCACATCTCTTAACACAAACGTTCGTAAAGTTGATGTTTCTGTTGACGACGTAAGTAACGATGTCCCCGCAACTCTTTTTTCTAAGTTTATCTCCTACAGCAGTTAGCAAATTCATTTCGATTCCATCAGCGTCAAACAAATGTACTGCTTGTTCGACATCAATCTCCTTCTCATCAATTGCTAGATTCAACGCCTCCGAAACCAGCGGGTCTATATTCTTAAGAATTCCTTCTAGATTCAAACTATGTACGACTCCTTTACCAAACCCTCGTCGTTCGCTATTGCTTCAATGGAAGGTCTGATTCTTGGCGAGATGTACATTCCACCGGCCTTCAAATACTCTGGATACACTGGGAGTCTGGCCCTTAGAAGTAGGCCCTTTTTTGAGCTAGCTCGCCTTACCTGCTCTATGGAGGGCCATGGATGCTCTGGATTGACGTAATCTATGGTGACAGGTGAGATTCCGCCCCAGTCGTTGATGCCTGCATCAATGTATTCCTCAAGAAAATTATCATTCAAGTTTGGTGGTACTTGGATATTCATTTTAGGTAGTATGATTCTGGCTATCGCCACAGCTCTCATGAAATACTCAGTCGAAGGGGCCGGATACCTAGCCATCAAAGTTCCATCCTTAGGTGAAAAATTTTGCATGATTACCTCTTGGATGTGGCCGAACGAATCATGCACCGATTTGATCCTAAACAAAGATTCAATAATTTCTTCTGGCGTTTCACCGATCCCGATAAGTAATCCAGTAGTAGTAGGAATTCTTAATTCACCACAAGCAGTCAAAGTTTTGATTCTTACCTTTGGATGCTTGCTAGGTGCCTTTTCATGTGGCATTCCTCTACCGGATAATCTATCACTTGACGATTCTAACATTAATCCTAAGCTTGCATTGGTTTCTCTAAGAGCAGATAATTCTTGTTTAGTCAAGCTTCCTGCATTTGTGTGCGGCAGCAACCCAGTTCTTTTTATTATCAATTCACAAATTTCGCTTATGTATTCGGATAAACTAAAGAACCCTTTCATTCGAAGCCAATACCGTACCTCGTTATATCGTAGTTCTGGTTTTTCACCCGTAACAATTAGTGCTTCGGTACATCGAAATCGCTTTGCAAGTTCTGCTATAGATAGTACTTTTTCGGGATCCAGCATAGAAATCATTTCATCTCCCGGCTCCTTCTTGTAAGTACAGTACGTGCATGAGTCCCGACAGAGATTCACGAGGTTAATAAAGACCTTTCTAGAATAAGTTAGCATCGAAGGCTTGAACCTATTCCGAAGATACCTTGAGCAATTAATAAGATGCTCCAGCCTCGCATTATAGAATAAACTTAAAGCCTGCTGCTGATTAATATTATTCGAGTGCACTGTAATTCTTTCCCCCAAGTCAGCGATCTGATTCATGTTGTCGTCACATTGCATCAATGCACCGTTATTTGTTACCCCTTGACTAATAAACACTATTCTTGAGCTTTCTTGGAATGCTTAACACATTGAGAGTTTCTTTATTTCTCTACACTGAAGAGTGGAATTCATAACGCCTCCCCTTCCAGACAAATGATTCAGATTTATACGTATTCAATAAAGAAAAAATGAAGGATATGGTTATAACCATAGCCCCTACAGGTGAACCAAAAGCCAAGAATATTCTATCTTGTATGGATTCAGATTCAATCAAGACCGAGGTTGCAGTGATCAAGCTGACGATTATCAAAGAAGTGACAGTGAGTGGCATTGTTAGTAAACCGGAATTGCATTGATAGATGCAAACCATTCCAACTAATGCTGTCACGAAAGGGAATAACATCAAAAAGAAAATTGCGATTACCATAAGAATAGTCTTTTTGCCGTGTTCTTTATGTAGTGGGACCAAAAGACGCAACAATCCATTCCAAAGCGTTCGTTTGTCCCTCGCCCACAATGCGCTCACGAAGTTCTCGCCTCTAAACATTTTCATCTTAATTCCCCGCTTTTTCACAAGTGCCCCCAGAGCACCGTCTTCGATTATTTCGGTCCGAACTTCACGGTGCGTACCAATTTCTTCATATATATCCCTCGAGATAGCGAAAAAACTTCCGAAGAAATATCCCACCTTGTTCGTAGGATCATTCACCATTAGCGGAGAAAACCTCGTTTGGAGAAAGATGGACAAGAGAGGTAAAGTGAAGCTAGTCAATAAATCATTAGATAACAGCTTTGGGATAACTGTGAGTGCAGAGAGCTTCCCACATGCCATATGATTTACTGCCAAAGTTACGGTGGATCCAGAGTGAACTGTATCCGCGTCAGTAAATATGAGAATGTCGCCAGCTGACTTATTGTAGCCAATATAGCAAGGCCAATTCTTCCCGACCCAACCTGCCGGTCTCTGGTCTGCGTTAAATACACGCAGTCTTTGTTCTTTTGAAGCAATTGTTTTCATTATCTCGAAAGTGCTGTCAGTGGACCCATCATCTACTGATATTATCTCCAAGTTCGGATAGTCCTGGGCCAGAAGACTTTCTAAGCATTTGCGTATGTATTTCTCTTCATTCAATGCAGCGATAATGATACTAACTCTGGGGGGGATAAGAAAGTTAACTTTTTTAACATCCCGAAGTGCAGGCGCATATTTCAACGATCTGCGTGAATAAAAGAAAAAATACACCCATGTGATCAGAACTGCGCAAGAGATCAGCAGCACGATTAGATGTATAAATAATTCAAAAGATGTCACAATTGGTGATTAACACAGAACCCTTAAATATAGACTTTGAACTAGAAAGCCCCTAAAATTAAGTGACTCTTCGCTGGGGCTCATCCTTGATGATGAAATTCAGCTCCTTTTTCCATGAGCGGTTTACGATTAATCATCAGAGGAATCTGTGATGGAATAGCATCACTCCTAGCACACTTGTTTCATGGCAATTGCCAGGATGATCACGAAAATATCATCCTTTCATATGCATCCAAGTCCATCTTATGCGGTATTATTTGATTTTTTTGAATCGATCGTGAAATAATTTAGGCGGCTAGACTATGCAGGATTAGATTAACAAGGGTCAGGCCATTTTGATTCAAATAAGCAATAATCCATTCATCTTTACATTGGGCTCTCTGCAATAAAGGTAGCGAACAACGAAATATTCGTCTCTATTGGCTTCAAGGTAAGGTACTTGTATTCTAAAAAGGACCATCTTCAAAGTAATCCCTTAAATAATATTTCTAAGCATAACATCAAAAGCATCAAAACCTCTAGTAGTAACTCCTACTGTCCTGTTTCTATATCATATCCCTAATATAATTAATCAATTTCAAAGCATCTCGCTCTTTTAGACTTTTTCTATTGGCCAAAACATAAGATTCAAAGCTCTTTGCTTTATCATTCAGACCAGGGAATTTTGTAATTGTGCTCTGCACAACATTTTGGTAAGTGCGAAATGGGAAATAAATACTCTTTGCAACCATTGCAATGGCATCTTTAGTCTCCCTATCAATAATCCCCTTCTGCCACGATAAGAAAAGATTGAACCTGATATCTATCATGGCTTCCGACTGGATTTGGTAGAGATCTGGGGAAAAAGTTACCGCCACTTCATCATCTGCATCCAGCTTCCCACTCTTGAATAACTCGAATATCTTCCCTATACCAATCATGCCAAATTTTTCTAATTCTACAGCACGTAGGGCACCAATGCTTGATGATCCAACGACGCGAGTACTGTGTCTTACAATTATTTGATAAACCTCTATTGGTGTTGGAGGATAGTCTAGCAGAAAGTATCCGTCAACTAGTCCTACGATGGTCTCTCTATCATCCAGGGATGTAATTAGTCTAAGCAAATCCCCTTTTTTTGCGGGAGGCCTATAGTCAACATCCAATATTTTTCGTGCCTTTTCGACGTCCAAACTAGGACCAACAAATATAATTACATTCTTCATATTCTACAGTAATTCCTAGCCCTTAGACCTATTACTGATTTTGTGAACTTGAATGTTTCCAAACCTGGTACAATAGCACGTATCACAGGGATTCCTATAGATGGTAAAGTCAGGTCTACTATAATAGCTCTTTTCAAACCTACCGCTTTCAGCCGGTGAATAATGAGCTTGATATCATCGAGTATATTTTCATTGTAATAGCTGTCTATATCTGAAAAAGCGACCTTTCGATTGGAATCCATGAATTGCCACGCCCTCTTGTCCTCAGAATTTTCACCTCTGTATTTGATCTTCCGCAGATCATCCCTGGCCCCTTGAATGTTGGCCGCCCTAGTCTGCGAAACCTCAGTTATCGCCCTCATTAGCGCAACCCTAGCATCTGGGTGTGTTCCTGTTCCCTCTGCTAAGTAACCATAGTCCTGAGTCAACCATTCAGCACTTGCTGCATTAAATGTCGGAATGCCTATATTACTGGTTATTTCCTTTACAATCAAAGATATATTGGCCGCATTAAATCTGTACACCAAATTACCTGCCGGCGGAAATGATAGATCTTCCAGATGTACCATTGGAAATAAGTTCGGTTCATCTACCATAGCATCTGATGTCAGTCCTTTGACAGGATAGCCCTTCGATCTAAGTTCATTTGCCAAAATCGTAATTAAATGGAACGGAATAGAGCTTGAACGCAATTCAGCCAAACTTGCTGCATCGCGTTCTACGACTTCACAAAGTGCGTGACATACAGCTTCTTCCAGAACATTCCCTGATGCAAGCCCATTCGTGTGAGAGAAGGAGAATGGATTGACGGCGGAACCATTTGAAGTGTACCTCAAAAATACTAATGGAGCAGGCACGAGTATCTCTTCAGAAGAGATTAGGTCGAATCCGTAAACGAAATCCATTATCATATCCTGGTGATAATGGAATGTGAGTGGTTCGCATACATCTTCTGGATTAAGGACTTCGTGTTTCTTTGATAGTTCACCTAATGTTCCTCTGATGAGACTTCGTTCATGATTGCGTGGCAATGAAGAGTATCTCTCTATGGCTTCCATAAGTCCACTTGCTTGTGCTTGTGTCTTAGTGAAACCTTTCCCACTATAAACCCAGATATAATCATCAGTACCTGGTAGAACAACTGAATAATTGGGTATACCAAGTCTGTCCAGATGAGTAATATCTCCAATGCGCGTTACACCTATCTGTTTTCTTATAGCTCGTGCAGTGACTAGAGTCTTTTCCGGTGGTTGAATTCTGCTAGTGCCATTCTTGGACCACTTGAATCGATCGACTAATTGCAATATGTGATCGGAATCAAATATATCATCATAATAATGTTCTTGTCACATGTGTAGCCTAAAACGTAAGAAATAAGAATATATACAACTAGATACGATTCGTCGCTGATTGGATAGCAGAGAGAACGATGTGAAAATCCTTAGCGATATTCTGCTCAGAGCGGCCAGCGAACCTGAGTTTAGAAAATTATTACTGACAGAACCTACTAAGGTGTTAGACGGCTATACTATCTCTCGTGAGGCAAAATTAATAATAAAAAAGACGATCGATGATTTTAGGTAAAGCTCAGAAAGTTAATGTTTGTCCCCCGCCTCTGACCCACATCTAATCATAGGTAGCCTAATACACACAAATGTATATCCTCCTAGTGCACTCTCTAACGGGGATTGCAAAGATGATATCTCGACATATATATAGATGGTACCAGAGACGGTCATGAGCATACCTAATTATGTCTCATCAATTTGTTTAGTTTCCATCTTAAATACGATACCATCGATATCAGCAACATTCAGCACAATCCCAACGAGCGTTATTGATCCTGATGACCGTATTTGAAGCCTATCTAAGATAAACAGGATTTCATTTATCTTCTAAATCTTTTATTGTGCTCCGATCATACGAATCTCAACGATTTTCAAACATATGTGTACCTAGGAAAACAGGAGGAGCATATTTCTCAGGTATGGACTTTTCAACTGAGTACGCCTTATCTTCTCCATTCTTTCTGATTGATGCCCTAAGATAAGATTCCCTTGATAAGTAAGATTTCGCAAGCAGGGTCGAGCTACAAGACGCTGTAAAATATGCAATAAACAGTCTCGTTCGTGCTAGGCGATTTAGGCCACATTCGTTTGGAAACCTAGATAAAACTAGTGCATTTCGTTGGGATAATATTGAATTACAGAACCCGGGGTATGCTCAAAAAATGTGGGTGATCAGTTATATGGTGGATTTTTTACGGCTGAGAGCCGCTGTAATAACTAGAATAGGCAATGGGAATTCGGTTGCCGTCAACTCAAAATAGCCCTAAAAGTCATCTACAATACCTTGCTATGTAACGTTATCCTGAATTTGTCCGTGAAATGGGGCTGTAATGAATGAAGACAAATCCATTTCAAATGCAGCTACCGGTACACGTAGCCGATGGCTATGCTTAGCAGTGTCACTTATCTCTCCTATATCCCCAATTTTCATACCATCAATCTTGATGGCTGCAGTTCGACCAGCAGCGTACATTCCGTTATACGAATTCTCTGTAGTTACATTCTTACCAAAAGCAGATTTCAAAAAAGCCTGAAGTATTGATTTGATATGGGTGTAATCCGCCTTATTGTGAGCTATCGCGACACAGAGATGCCATTTTTCTGTCTTGTTGTTACCATTTGTAAATACCTTACCAATTTCGAAAACACTCTGAGGATATGTGGCATGTATGTTATGGCTCAATGTATTGACAAGAGAAGGGAGTAACGAGTCACGTAAGAGATCATTTCCAGAAACAATCGAATTCTCTATTTTAACGATTGAGGATTCGTCTGGTTTTATTCCCATGGAATCGAACTGTAAGTGCCTTGAAATTATACTGAAATTCTTGATTTCCAGTAGGCCGAGGCCTGTTAGTACGTCTCTAATAATATCAAAATAAATCGAAGTCATGTTCCTGCCTCCGCTTACATTAACTAATTGTAATGTGGGAGAGAGCTTTGATATTCCTATTCCAATCATTACCTCCTCAATTAAATCCCTGGACTGTTTTAGATCGTTTCTGTACTTTGGTACCAAACACGTAACTACGTCATGATCTATTTTTTCAATGCCCAATCGACTATGTTTTATGGCTTGGACAATCTCATTCTTAGAGAATTTGGTTCCAAGACATTTATTGATCTCCGTAAAGCTTACTGATATAAAGGAGGATCTCAAATCTGGTGATCTGGTTGGTATTCCATCAGCCTCATTTAGGATCACGCTGTATATTCTAAAACCCATATCGCTCAAAGTCGACGTGTATATAGCTAATATGAGATCTGCTACGTTCGGATCATTTGCGGTCACTTCGATAAATATTTCTGTCGAGCCACGATCTAATCTTGTAGAATTTGCATTAACTATTGGCGGAAAAGAAACTACTTCATTTTTGGAATCCAGTAAGATGGGATACTGTTTGAATTTGTTTAGTATATAAGAATACTTCTTTCCCACATCCGTAGAACTGAGAATCTCCTTCAGAGAAATTTTTCTATCCAGATCTAAGGGGACAAAAGATAGGTTGCGGCCACGTGAGGTGTATTTCAGAGGGAATTTGATTTGTTCAAGGTTGTGAAGTCCTATCGACGCTTTTTTTCTTCCATCACATACTCCTTTGTGCAAATCTTCCTGCATTTCAATTAAGCCTTTGATATGGTCACCATCCAGTACATTATCTTTAGCTATCAAGGCTCTTATGTATGGCCTAAGCGGTTTTATAGATCGGCTTATCTGAATCTCAAACAGCTTGTTGCCGTAGATTCTGTACCTCGGAAGATCTGTTTCTAATCCAAGATATCCTTTTAGGGCACGAAAGATTCCGTAACAGGATGAAAAGTCTGGCCTATTGGGATTATACTCCAGTCTAATATATTTATCACTTTTTCCTTCAATATCTAAGCCTATGAAAGGCAGAGATGATTCAATCTCTGCAAGAGAGTGCTTAGGGAAGAAGTCTTTCAAACTTGATAATGAAACTTCTACAATTGGCATTTGGGCACTCCCCTTAACCACTCAATCTTATTGCTGTAGAGAGTTCTTATATCATCTATGCCAAGGCGTAGCATTGCAAGGCGCTCGAGTCCCCCTCCCCACGCAAGTACAGGGTTCTTTATTTTCAATGGCTTTGTAACTTCATCTCTGAAAATTCCCATTCCAAAAAGTTCCATCCATTTACTTACTTTTTCTTTGTACACCATCGACTGTATGGAAGGTTCAGTGTACGGGAAAAAGGTGGGCCAAAATTTGACTTTCTGTATTCCTAATCTTCTGTAGAACTCCAATTGCAGACCCATCAGATCTTGCATAGTTGCGTCCGATTCTGTGACTACACCCTCAATTTGATAAAACTCTGAAAGATGCCCCTTCGTTATTTTTTCATTTCTAAATACGGTTCCGACTGAAAAGATCTTTGCCTCACTAGGACAGGTATCAGCCAGATACTTTATTGTCACAGGAGTGGTGTGAGTACGTAGGACTAGTCGTCTTGATTCGTTAATATTCCACGAATTGTTAGAATATATTTTGTGTACTCTTGAAACACTGCGAATCTGATTTTCAGTTGCAAAACGCTCAGCTGCTTTCAAACCAGATAGATAAAACGTATCCTGCATTTGCCGCGCAGGATGATCCTGCAAAGTAAACAACGCGTCAAAGTTCCAAAAGGTTGTCTGAATGAGGTCACCTTCTATTTCGGTAAACCCTAAGCTCAAAAATATCTCCTTCACTTCAGCAATGAGGTCCGTTAAGGGATGGGTTTTGCCTAAGGGAAGGGACTTAACCGCGGCTTGAACATCCAAAACGTTAGTCTCTTGGAGATCTTTTTTTGATTCTTGCGTTATGAAATCTTTGTTGTATGGATTTTGATCAGTGATTTGATTTGCGGTGGCTTTTCCTCTGTCCGACAATGACAAAGTAAGGATTTCATTTTTTTTCTTTATTAGATAGTCTGGTCTCCGAAGTAATAGTTCTATACCCTTCAGTTCAGTCTCACTTAACTCAGAGGCAGAAAGCTGTAGTTCTGTTTGGAATCTTTCAATGACCTTCTCTTCCTGAGAGAGATTTTGTGCAGACTTCGTGACCTCGAGAACTGAGCCATCCGAGCTTTTAGAAGATTGAACCAGCCAGCGGTTTTGGTCTCGTGCAATTCTTATCGCTGCTCCCAATTCATTCTTATCAAATAAGTTCTTCTTGGCCACAGATGCGATTCCCCTATCAGCCCCTGATTCTATGATCGTAACTAACCTCCTTTCAGGCAATCCCTTAACTAACGCAGATTTTCCGCGGTCACCTAACTCATAAAAGATAGAAATGTCTTGCGAGGTTAAAAGGAGCTTCTTGAATCTCAGCCATTCCACACCTCTCCTGATCTGGTCAATTGTTAAGTGGCTCTTTTTTGATAATGCTTCGATTGTGATAGGACCCTCTCTGCTTAGTAATTCGAGAATACTTTTCTCAATAGGATGTAGAGCACTCACTTTCTGATCCATGGGAGGATTTAATCTTCTCAGTGAAGAACACTTTTTAAACGTTTAATCAGCTCACATTCAAGAGGTAATTAGTGTGTTTGATACTGAAGACCGAATTGAAGAGTCGGATGAAAATGGATCAGTTCAATCCAAATGGGATTTTAAGGTGACTCCATGGGAGGTCGATGGACTAGTCAACTATACCAAGCTTGTAGAGGATTTCGGAACACACCTTATTACTCCTGACATCATCGACAAATTGAAGCAATTTACAGGAGACATTCATCCTCTCTTATCTCTTAGGTTTTTCTTTTCTCATAGGGATTTGGATAGAATTGTGGATGAATATGCAAGGGGAGAAAATTTTTACCTGTATACTGGAAGAGGTCCCTCTGGTCAGGTTCACATGGGCCATTTGATGCCTTGGTTATTTACAAAGTATTTGCAAGATAGTTTCGGTTCAAAGCTTTTATTCCAGATTACAGATGATGAGAAATTCCTCTTCAATCATGATCTTAGCTTGGATGAAGTGGAAAAATATACCTATGAAAATATGCTTGATGTTATAGCAGTAGGATTTGACCAAAAGAAGACTAGGATTATAGTCGATTCAAAGCACATAAAGTACCTGTATCCTCTTTACTTGGAGATCGCGAAAAGAATTACTTTTTCCACAGCCAAATCTGTTTTTGGCTACAGGCCGTCAACCAACATAGGGATGATCGGATTTCCGGCCCTGCAAGCGGCGCCTTGCTTCTTGCCCTCCTTGATTGAACGAGTGACCACACCTGTTCTTATCCCTGCTGCTATTGACCAGGATCCGTACTGGAGAATCACAAGAGATATCGCAGAGAAAATGGGTTATTACAAGCCAGCACAGATTCACAGTAAATTTGTTCCAAGTCTTGAAATGAGTGGTAAAATGTCTTCATCAAAACCAGATAGCGCTATCTTCACGACCGACGACCCAGAAACCATAGAAAGAAAGATCTCCGCAGCGTATACAGGCGGGCAACCTTCTATTGCGCTTCAGAGAATTTTGGGTGGTGATCCAGCCTCTTGCCCCGTGTTTTGGTACTTAACACACTTCTTTGATAGTGGGAAAGGAACCCGTGAAAGATCTCTGAAATGTAGAACCGGTAATTTACTTTGCGGCGAATGTAAATCCGATCTTACTTACCACACAAAAAAATTTATGTCTGCGTTTAGCCGAAGAAGGGAAGAAGCACGGAATCATATTGAATCATTTCTTTATGAAGATGACCCCTTTCAATAGTACTATGGATAACACAGCAGATATTGCATGTGAAGACGAGTACGAAGCTGAGAAGCTTGTTTGGATATTATCCTCAGACAATCAAGAATACAGAGTTAAAGTCGCAACCTCTGTCGACAAGAAAGAAATAGTGATGGTTCTAGGTGACAATAGTGCTCACAGCGTGGTTCTTTCGGACGAAGTTTCTGCGTCAAGGCTTTATAGAATCATGGAAGAAATCCTATTCGAGGGAAAGAAACTCAAATTCACTCAAGCCTCTAGAAACATAGTCTATATTCAGCTCCGATGATCAGCGCTTTACGAACTTCATAAATGTAGAACTTTAACGGCCTCCCTTGAATTCCATCCAATCACTTGACCATCAGTGACGAGGTCCTTTTTTCTCTTCAACGGTCAATCAGGAATCTTACCAATAAGTCTGTACGCGTAATTTGCTCACACACCTCTAAAATTGTGACCCCAACGATAAGAGTCTGGAGCATCTAGCTTGAAAGCTTTTTATTCTGTAAATATAGCTCAACTAGCTAAAGTAGGAGGGAATACTCGATATTATGTTTTCTTCTTTAACATCCTGCCCTTCATGTCTATTTCTCCAGAACGGATACGAGTAGAGGAAAGCGGCTGCCCGTCTTCTGCTTTCAGCATCGGAACTGTAATTATTTTCAGAGGAGATAATCTGTTGCTCGATCGGATCCTGTTGATCGCGTGGCCCTTTGTTTCTGTTTCCTCACTGACGATTAATGCTTGAACATTACTGTCCGTACTAGTTGGGCCAAAATCATCGTTTAGCTCCTTTATCACAAAATTGACATCTCCAAATTCATCAACGATGAATTTAGCAAGTTTATTAACCCTAACTTCGAAGGGATGTCTTATCTTGCTTTTTCCTTTCTTTAGTACGGCGAATTTATCTGTTGAGATCCCAATCAAAACACATTTTCCTACCTTAAATGCTTTAGTTAACAGTGCACGATGGCCATCATGAATCTCATCAAATGTTCCGCCTGTAGCGACTAGATCAAATTGCTCAACTGACACGGTATCCGCCTACAGTTTACTCGAGCTGGGTACTTAAGATGCTTTCGAACATATCCTCAAGCAAGTATAGGGAACAACGATCGAAACATTGACATAACTTCGCCCCGCTTTCAAGCCTTGTTAAATATCTTGACACACTGCGGAGGACAGACGTTTTCACATGCCATGCAGAATATGCAATCCTTCTCTCTTATCATGAATGGCTTCTTTTCCGAAGCAGGATGCCCAGGCGTTTCGAGCCATTCATAAACATTTACCGGACATGCTTCAATACAGGCGCCATCGGCTATGCATATATCAAAGTCCACTGTAACCTCTGAACCCCAAATACCTCGTCGTCCCGGAGGGTCCACAGGACCCCAGACCTTTATGCCCTGATAAGTTCCGCTTACACTACGTTTGGACTTGAACTCAGGATCAATTGGCCCTTCCACTTTAGAGTAATTTGTTCCGCTACCCGTTAACGAAATGGTTGTGGCACCACTTGTCGTAGGAACGCCTGTTTGAGAACTCGGCACGCTCTGAGGCGTTGGCGTCGTTACCGAGGGCGAAGCGAGTTGTTGTGCTGCTGGCTTGGTGGAAGTTTGAGGTTTTGCTTGTAACATAAGGCTTGATAAATTCTTCTGCCTTTTCACAGGACATAATTGGTCATGAACCTCTTTCATGCTCTCGAGAGTAATGGGGTTTTCATGGACTAGCAGCGACCCACAATCACAACAGAGATATTCTGAGGTACTAGACACAGGGTTATATTCCAAGACGTCATTTATCAACATTTGGAATGATGGTCCGAACGCTCTGTATGAAGGAGATGTACTCAAAATAACCTAATCCGATAATCTATTCGGAACTTTTAAAATCGTGTTTCAAACTAATATTGTATTCGCTAGTAATTTTTAACGAGTTCGGCGAAGAGATAATATTCTCCTAACTATCACCCTTCGGGTATATTGTCCGGTTTAGGTAAAGCATACTGGTCTGAAATAATTTTGACTTTAAGAAACATAATCCCAATCTATGATCGGGTAAACAGGGTCATTTCACTTGGAAAGGATGCTACGTATAGGAAGAAATGTTTGAACAATCGACTCAGCCTTGGTGAGAGGATCTTGGATGCTGGTTCGGGTTTTGGGAATATGTCTAGACTCGCAAGAGGCGAAGTACATGGGAACTTAGACATCGTGATGTATGATCCGATTATCGAGATGCTCCTTACCGCAAGATCAATGGATGCCAATGTTTGCGATAATGAATTATCCGCTGGCATTTTCGAATATTTGCCTTTCAACAATGATATTTTTGATGCAGTACTATGTGGATATTCATTGAGAGATGCAATTTATCTCAAAAAAGCTATACTAGAGTTTCACCGCATACTTAAGCCGAATGGGAGATTGTTGATTGTAGATCTCGGTAAGCCCGACCACATCATCTTAGATGTGCTCGTAGGAATATACCTAAGGTATTTCTTGGGATTCCTCGCGTTCATCGTGGCAGGGAGTGGAGGCTTTGGGTTCAGGGCATTATATGGGACATACAAGCGTTGGCCTAAGAATTCTGAGTTAAAGGAATTACTTGAGAAAGAGTTTTCGCATGTTGATTTTCAGAAGTTTCTTTTGGGAGGATCCGTAATCATTGCTGCGATAAAGTAAGCTTTCCCTATGTGTATTGAAAAATACGTCAAGATTGAAATAGATCATTCAGTTAAGCTCAATTCAGCAGAATCCAGGTATGACATGTTCTTGATCTCTTGGCTTCACCGGATCTTTTCAACCTCTCGCGTAAAGTTAATTAGAAGCCAATAAGTTTCCCACTTTATCTCATGAGTGAGAAGAGTACCATCCAAAAAATTCTCTCAGATGTTATGCTAAGTCGGGATAAGGTAGTTACAGAGGATGTGGCTAAACAGATATTATCTGAATATGGGCTTAAAGTGCCTTCATATGTTTTAGTAAACGATGTTCAGGAAGCAGCCAAGGAAAGTAAGGCCATTGGTTTTCCGATAGTCGCAAAAATTGTTTCTTCAAAAATCCTTCACAAGACAGAAGTGAAAGGCGTGCAAATTGGGCTTGCCTCAGAGAACCAAGTAGTGGAAGTCTTTAATGATATGTACAATAGGTTAGCAAAAGACTTTGAGATACGAGGAGTCTTACTTGAAAAGATGATGCCCCCTGGTGTGGAATTGATAGTCGGATTACAGAACGATCCACAGTTCGGACCGGTAATAATGTGTGGATTAGGAGGCGTATACACAGAGTTGTTTAGAGACGTTAGTTTTAGAGTCCTTCCCATAACTAAGGAAGATGCTTTAGGGATGTTGGGAGGATTGAAAGGAAGTCAGATTTTGAAAGGATTTAGAGGAAGTTCACCAGTGAATCTAGATATGCTGGCAGAGGCTCTAGTTAGGATTGGCAACTTAGGGATAGATATGGCTCCGTACTTCGAAAGTGTCGATTTTAACCCGTTGGCCGTTTACGCAAACGATTACTGTATAGTCGACGCAAAAATATTGCTGAAAGAGAAACCTGAAATGAGTGTCATATCTCAGGCTAATCCTAATTCTAACCATATGGATAACTTTTTTAATGCTAAATCGATCGCCTTGATTGGAGCGTCTCCTGAATCAGGAAAGATCGGGAATTCAGTTCTTGAAAGTCTTTCTAAGCACGAATACAAGGGTACGGTTTTCCCTGTTAATGCTAAGGGCTATCCGGAAATAATGGGGCTAAAGGCTTACAAAAGCTTGGACGATATTTCAGAACCCGTCGACATGGTTGTAGTTACGGTGGATCTAAGATTTGTTCCAGCATTGCTGAAAACTTCTGGCGCAAAGGGCATTCATAACGTAGTAATTATTTCTGGTGGTGGCAAGGAACTTGGGGGTGAACGAGCAAAAATTGAACAAGAAATAAAGCAGATTTCGAGTGAGCTTGACATAAGAATTATTGGTCCCAACTGTATTGGTGTTTTCAACGGCGAAAATCGACTGGATTGTGCTTTTCAAGGACATGCAAGAATGGTTCGCCCGAAAAACGGGAACGTATCATTTCTTTCCCAAAGTGGTACAGTGGGTATAGCTTTTATGGAAACGTCCGACGTGTTCGGAACGAGCAAGATGATTTCTTATGGAAACCGGTCGGACGTAGATGAAGCAGATATGATTTGGTATCTTGCCCAAGATCCAAAGACACAGGTAATTGGCCTATATGTCGAAGGATTAGGCGATGGGAGAAAGTTTGCTAATACCGCAAAAAGAGTAATTTCCGAAGGGAAAAAGCCAGTTGTAGTTTTCAAGAACGGACGGAGTTCCAGGGGTGCTGTGCAAGCTGCATCACATACAGGCTCTCTTGGCGGTTCATTCGGAGTCGTCAAAGGAGCATTCGAACAAGCTGGCATAATCTCTGTTGACAGCTATGAAGAACTTACAGGGTCGTTGAAAGCACTGACATGGCAACCAACTCCTGTAGGAAACAAGGTGGCCATGGTGACCAATGGAGCTGGGCCTATTATAGCGGCCATCGACCGGTTTGAAGATCTCGGACTTCGTCTTGCACCTATTTCAGAGGGGACAATGGAAGCATTCAAGCAACATTATCCGTCAACATATGTTCTTGGGAATCCCTTAGATGTGACAGGATCTGCTAGTGCAGAAGACTACAAATTTGCTATCCAGGCGTTTATGGAAGATCCTAATGTTGATATAATTATGCCTTGGTTTGTTTTTCAGGATGACCCCCTCGAAGAGACGATCGTAGATATTCTGGAAGAATTTCATAAGATGAAAAAGAAACCAATACTAATTGGTGCGATGGGAGGACCATTTACTCGAAAGATATCTGCTGAAATTGAAAGCAAAAATATACCAGTGTATGATGTTGTTTCTACATGGTCTACGGCTGCTGGAAGCATGGCAAAATGGCATCTCATACAATCTACATGAGCAATTAAGGCATACTATCATCTGCCTTCGAAATCTACCCATACAAATTTCTCATCTTTTTAAGCAAAACTTATTATATTTATTATGGTGTACTTTTGAGTATGGAAAGTGCGCAACAGAGTCAGAATGTAACCATAACAAACAAAGCAGCTGAAAAGGTGGCTGAATTCATGAAACAGGAAGGTAATGACAATCTTTATCTACGAGTTTACGTTTCAGGCGGAGGATGTTCTGGACTATCGTACGGCATGGGTTTCGAAGAAAAACCTGACGATGATGATAACGTGATCGAGCAGAACGG
>JBKPHJ010000327.1:0-1505 GCA_046729835.1 Thermoproteota archaeon | reverse complement strand
CATTATGCCCATCAGAATATTTCTTTTGGATCTGTGTAAACCGCTTTCCATGTGCGCGTAGAATCTGAGAAACAGTCAATTCTCGCTCTAATAGTTGCTGGTTCATAGATGTACTGAAATTGTAAGCAATAAACTATTTAGACGCTATATCTGCTTAATTAGCCGAAAGACTACGTGTATTTTCGTACACTGTCACGTTATATAATGATACCATAAATGTGTGATACATAATTACACGTTTAAGTTATATACGCAAACTACACGTAACTTTTATCGGATATTATTACGTAACTATCACCAAAATTTAGATAAACAGCCTTACTATCACCCGTGGTCTTTTTTTAGTTTCGTAAGACCAGATAATAGAACATGAACAAACACATAATGATGATGGCAATGGTCTCGGTGACTCTCTTAGCGGCAGCAGTAGTTTCTACCTTGTCGATGCAACATGTCTCTGCCAAAATTTCCGAAAGCTGTACGAATCGTGGTGGGCATGAGAGCGACGGACCTTGCAATGGCAATACAGAGAAAAATGGGAAAGAATGTTCAGCGAAGAACCCAGCCGGCCATGAACCAGGTGGACATAATCCATGCTAAACTAACTCTTATTTTTTGTTTCTGAGCTAACCGCTCTCGATAGTCCCGATCTTAAACTAAACAATAATTTTTCTAGCGTATCATCTCGGCAACTAACTGATTTAGCTCGTTCATTTGAATCGGTTTTTTCACGAATTTTCTTATGTAGCACCACCACAGTTGAAGTAATTATTCGAAGCTAGTTTTATTGGGATTTAATTCTAGTTTGTGATAAGCAGCTGACAGAATTTTTCGCACAAGATAGCTATTTCATTGCCAAACATTCTTCTTCCGACCATGCTCGCTTGAACGGCATAGTCTTCTTTGCATGTGACGGCTCATCCCACCAACCCATAAGGCCTCTGCATCTACTGCACCGTAGCTCTGTTCTTGAATCACTAATCTTAAAGAAATCTATCGTCTTCATACCAGTTACCTTCCATCGATTACAGATGCAGTCTTCGGTCCAATGCATTCTCTAGTTAATATATTATTATAAAATAAGTTAATACTGAATTCTGTTCATAATGCTATAAGAATACTATAGCTAAGAGTACGTAGCAGAACTTATAAACTAATAACATGGTAGATCAATCAATTTGGCTTCCGCAGCTGGAGCGTAAACGATGAGACTACTATTCTTCTTGATGTAAACGTACATGCTTTCTGATATACTCGAGCAGTTTGTTATCATCATCTTCATTTTCAATTCTTAAATAATGTTTGATCCCATTCAATAAATCGCTACTTTCTTTAGAAGTGATCATCTTGAATGATCTAATGATGAACGATAATAGATATAATAGTTTATGAATTATATTTTGATGAAAAACAATTACTAATACGGACTATGGACTACACCCATTTTCTTAATTACTTCGAGACTATGTATTTTTACTTCATCGTTAAGCGTTGTTCTCATGATC
>JBKPHJ010000326.1:0-4317 GCA_046729835.1 Thermoproteota archaeon | reverse complement strand
AGATATAACAGTGCTATATAAATCGGTATTTTATACTACCTTTTATAATAGTTAGTGCTGCATAAATGTTATCTTACTAAGATTCGTTGGCTCTAATCAATGAATCAAGTTGATTCGAAGCTGGTCAGCTAACTTGAATATATCCATCAAGTATGAGTTTGTCGGGGGAATTTATGGAAACAAGGTAGAAGAAATAAATAGGTTAGTTAGAACATATGATGATAATAGCAAATTTGTTGATGATACAATTAGAAGAAGACTTATTATATAAAATGTCCAGTGATGCATTACTTTACTTATATTTTAATTCACTTAATAGAAAATGTTACAAGTAATATTTAATCACTTTTTGAGTGTGGGACTTTGAAGTTCTCCCACCCGATCGTCATGTATTTGATGGTGATGGAGATGGTATAGGGTGTGATAGGCGATCACAAATTATGTTCTTAGTCATAGAAGGAAAGACCTCCTCAACATTGCTTTCCATCCTATCATAGTACGATTCAAACATCATACCAACAATATGGTGTCGATGCAGCTGCTGCTGCTGCAGCTGCTGATGAAGATCCTCCATTCTCTGATGCTGCTGCTGCTGCTGCTGAGGAGGCATCCTCACCCGCTGCGGCGGCTGCGGCGGCTGCATTACCAGCTGCAGCTGCTGCAGCTGATGATGCACCTGATGCTGCTGCTGCTGCTGCTGCTGCTGCTGCTGCTGCAGCCGCATCTCCTACACTAGCAGCTGCAGCCGATGAGCTGCCACCACCATCATCATCATCGTTGTGATCATGGTTATCATTATTTGAGGAACTTGCACTTGATGCTGCTGCGTTATTACTACCGCTATCTCCTGAAGAAGCAGCTATTGCAATCGGAAAAAACCCTATAAGACCTATCAGATTATGTGGTATAACTAAAGCAATCAATGACCCTACGAGACTCATTTCTATTAGTAGCCCCATTCCGACATACTGGCCAAGAATAATCTGAACAGGTGGAAAACTTCGCTTGGAAAAGAATACCATGAGAATAAACAAATCATCTATGTTGGTTGCGACGAAGGCGGCAAGCCCAACGCTGGATATTTCAAAGGTGATTGCCATTGTATAAGTTCTCCTTGTCCTCCTGTTCCCTTTGAGAGTCTTAAGAACGATTAACTTGTCCCAGAATAGCAGACACTCTAAAATGGTTTGTCAGGAAGGATTAACTATCTGTCGTCCTTAGATTGAATATACTCGTAGGATGAATATAGTGTGAAATGTGCAGAAGCGAATGCACTCCAATGGAATGTAGTAAAGGTGAATCCACTAGGGACTCACTCTACTGCGAAAACTGTAGCAAGGTAGACGGTTGCTGTTGTCTCGCCATCCATATTGTAAAGGAGAACGAATGCTGCTGGAATGACAATAGAGTTGGAAATTGTGATCGTCATCGGTTGGATCGAGATCCCAGCATCATAGATATTGGCAAGAGAAAATCATTGTCACATTGTCAGGAAGAAGGTAACGGTCTTGGTTTATGCACATTCTTTTCACATGCTAAAAGTCTATATGCCGCTGCGTTAGGTATAGAAATTTTGTGTATAGCGGCAGCTGAGATAGGCGAAAACACAGGTCTATATCTCTTTGGGTTTAATTCATGGGGAATAACCATTGCTTATATGATGGGATATGCATTGGCTAGTTTTACAACCTTTACCACAATTTTGGGGAGATATAGTAATCAGGGTAAGAGCAGCACTAGCACAAGAAAGACAGATAGTTGTTGTCCTATTCTAGAACCAGATACTACCCAAGCCCCTGTCAAAACCATGACTACTAAGACAACGGTGATTATCTCTGATACCTTCAGAGAAATATGATAATTGGAGAAATGTACCGATCTACTAATATATCTGCACCATTTATCCCAGATAGTACATGACCAAAATGAAATACGGTGTAACTGCAGTGCTATCTACAGCCATCATAGTAGGCATTCTAGCTTCGAGTGTTGTTACAGGCGGATTATGCAGTAAATGCTCAAACTCCAAATGTGGATGCATCCAATATTTATGAAACTCAAAAGATGGTTCTAGGTAAAAATATCAAGAATCTTGTGATCCTGCTTCCAAATGAGGCTCACGAATCTCCAGTACTGCCAGAAGAGCAGAGATTAATTAATCAACCGTATGTTCCACAAAATACCGTAATCAATGCAGGTACGACAGTAGTATGGTTTAATGCAGATGTTGATCATGACCACAAGATAACGCTGGCTAATGGCCAAGATTCCAACATGGGTATGGTTTGAAAGTGGAGACTTTGCCTATGATACCGCATCTAAATCCATAACCTTTAACGATACAGGCACATTCAGCTATTTTGAAAAAGATGTTATCGAAGATGATCCAAATTTCGTAATGAATGGGACGATAAATGTAGTAAATCAACCTAGTAGTATAACAACTACAACAAATGAGTGGTGCCTCACCTACCGCCATAGATACTGTTGGAACATTAATGGTTCAAGTATGCCGCGTATTCAACTAATGATTAATGTCATACATATTCCATACATGTAGAATGCATGTCGGTATTGCATTCTTTCCTGATTTATCAGGATCAGAGTTTATAACCCGAGGTCAGGTATTTTATGTAGAATGTGCGATAATAATACTTTTAACAGTATGGTTTGCGCTTTCGAGAAGAGGCATTATTCTACTTCCCTTGATCATGTATTTTCTCAGAAAGGGATCTACTGACATCCAAATATTGCGAACTAAGAATTCACCTTCTTTTTTTATTTCAGGAACCTCTACCTCTACAAGCTCAAAGTCATCCTCATTGACAAATCCTGTTGGCCGCCTCTTTAGATGAATTTCCTTACCGACAATTTTATGCTTCACTTAATGTATGTCTCTTATAGTGCCATCGGTAATAAGTTTGTACAGAGAATTGAGCTTCTGCCGCGCTTTCACAATTTGTTCTGCAGCACAATTAGTATCTCTAATGCATTGCATCAACTAGTAAACCTCCCTGTCCTAAGATTGAAGAAGCGCGGTATAAAATAAAAATTAGGGAAATTGAAGGTGAAAGAAAAAGATACGAGGTGTCTGCAAGTATAAACACAACATATCGGCGTCACGGATATACTTCAAATAGGGACTGGGATCTTGCAAAAATATTTGATGAGATGGGCGACGGTTTGAAAAATCAAGTGGCCCATGAGAAATCTGAGACAAAAAGATTCAGTAAGACATTCCTATGAATAATACAATATCACTCCACAACCTTATATGCGTATCCTCTTACCCAGTTGTCACTTTAAGTTGGCTTGAAGGGATTAGACTTTCGGTTGGGCAATTAGGGGGATATGGTGCAATCGAATATGACAGTATTTATTCGAGCGAAGATGAGAAGAATGGTGCTTTCGAAGAGGTGTGTATACTACCAGGGAGACCAATTGGATGGGTTTCCTGCTCACTCTCTATAAGCGACTATACAAAAGGTGTCACATAACTACCATAGCAGGACCACAGGCAGAGGCTATACTAAAAGGCATGGATCCAGAATATGCATTTCAATTCAGAGATGACAGTGTTGGGAAGGTTTAGCTGTTCTTGAGATACGGAGGGAGACCTTTGATCAAGGCGTATAACAAAAGAACATTGTTTGATGATTTTATGAAAAAAAATGGTTATAGGAGTAACAATAGTGTGCCAGATGGTGTTAATGAATACAGCTACATTGATGGATAGATTGAAGGTGGAGGACGATAAACTAAATCAGAAGCTAGAAGCGTTTGCGAAGTTTGTGCACCATTTACAACAGAAATAGATCGTGCTGTTTCTGTGCTAGGATATAAACCAGATATACTAGTTCTTGATCCATTGGATACCACAAATGGTAGAGATTGCTGGGGGTGTCAACAGGATCAGCTCACGAGGAAGTCCATCACGTCGTATTTCTATTGACGAAATTATAGATTGTCAACCAGACAAGATAGTTCTTATGCCTTGTGGATTTGATGTCGATAGAACGTTGCGAGAAGCCAGGATATTGGGGAATAATGAAAGATGGAAGAACCTGGAAGCAGTTCAGAGGAATGAAGTATATGCAGTTAATGCCAACGAGTATTTTAGCAAACCAGGGCCGGAACAATAACAGGATTAGAAATACTGGCAAAAATAATAGATCGTGCAAGTTTTGGAGATTTTGATGTACCTTCTAATTCATTTGAAAGAATGACGTAACTTAGAAGTACGTTGCAGACTCTTTTATCTAGTCGTCCGAGAGTGCCTTACAGGGTCGATGACGAAAGGGACATTCTTTGAAACTT
>JBKPHJ010000325.1:0-3771 GCA_046729835.1 Thermoproteota archaeon | reverse complement strand
GTATTATATTCAACTTTTAGTCGGTTTGGTTAATTTAAGCGGGCATAGTATGTAAATAGTTTCTTGGTTATAGTACAATCTATGAGTCAACAACTGTTATTAAAACAAGAAATGACTATCTCTCAAATTCTACGTATACATGGAAAACGGTTTACGCAGATAAGAGAGCAATATTCCGATGGACTTAACGGAAGATGTGCTATCGGTGTCATCATGTCATATTATGGTTGGAATGGAAATTCAAAATACGGTTTTGATGCAGCAAGAAGTTCATTAGCTGCATTAGTTGCATTGAGACGTGACGGTGTCAGTTATTGGGCAGTGATAGAGATGAACGACTCTGGCTCGACATTCGATGAGATAGCTGATTATCTGGACCGGACTGGCAAAGGCAAGAATTAACGGCTCCAAAGTACTAGTACGAACTACTTGTGATTAAACTGTTAGACACACAGCTGATGGCACGGCTTGCTTGAGCACATACCATCAGCGTATTGACTGGAAGCGTACTAGAACATATTTTGCTAACTGAATTCATTTAGATCGCTTATTTTGGCTTGTGCAAACGTGATTGACCCATAATCTACTATGATATGAGTCTAAATTCAAGATACACTAATTATCATGTATGCAAATGCAGATACTGCTCAGTGGCAACGAAATGGAACTAGCAATAATTTTCTGCTGGAAAGAAATTATGAGTTGGTAATTATCAGCAGCTTATGAGAATGAAGTATGTATATTCTCTCTTATCTTTAATTTCATGCACGTAGTCATTTCTTTCGAATTGATGGCATGATATTCCAACCTTATGCATGATCGTGTTATCCATGATGTTCTTTTGATTTCTTCCGAAAATAACGCAATTACAGTCTAGTCCGACATCGGCGCACCGAACGAAGAATAGTCTTGCAGATTCTTCGTTAGCAGATTGCTGTCTAACAACAATATTCTTACTCTTATAAAATTCCATCTGCATCCCCCGAGTTAGACTATAATCTATTGTAAAAGATTCGTCAGTCGAAATGGGTATCAGTTCAGTATTACGCGAATTACAAACGTGGCAGTCAAGAACACGTGATGATGATGTAGATATAGATTCTAAATCATCAATGCCGAAATAAGTTGCACACCAATAACATGAGTTGCAGATCACAAAATAGACTTGACTTGTACGTTCTAGAATCTTATCATTTTCTTTAATATTGGAAGAGATCTTGGTTGTTTGCAGTGAATCATATACTATGTTAAGTCTAACCGTGTCCATAGCAATTCGTAAACGCTTTGATCGCAAGCCTAGCTTTTATAAGTTATCTTATGAAAGGTTAAAAGTTCTCTATTGGTTTTACAGTATAGTTTTATGTATAATCACTTTCGGAATCTTAAAGCTCAATAGTTTGAATATCAATGTAGAAACGATGGGCCTGTTTACGCTGATTCTTACCGTTGCGGTTATTCTGGCTCTGAGTGTGGTGGTACATGATAGAAAACTCATTTTCATCCAAAAAACAATTAAAAAGCCCACTTTAAATCTTTGAAGAGTGTTCATAACAATCACATTCGATAAAATATTTTAAGAATTTTTGATAGTTCATCAAGAATCTTTTTTAATTTTTAAAAGTTTTTTATATCGCGATGGTACTATAATATAGTACTGATACTGAATTCGACCGATAGTCATGGTCATCTCCATAATACCGGACTTGGAGCATGGACTAATGGCTGATGGTCCAATGAGTAGATACACTATAGTAATTTTAGCGATTACGGGAATAACGACTGCTTTAATAATTAGCCGGCTTCTTTCTTAATTTCAAATTAGCTTTATCCGTCTTCATCATCTTCCGTACTAGTCATTTTCATTTTAATTGTCATCCCCATCATTTTCATCTTCTATAGTGCTGCCTGAAGTGGCATTATTTCTGTGATCTAGAGAAATTGTTTGTCCATTGCTTGAATTTATCAGCAGGTTTGAATATAACGTATTTTCCGATTCTGCACCGTCTTCGATGTATAAAGCAGCTGCGGGATCAGCTATATCTGTGATTTTATTGTCATGTATAATATTTTCAGAAGAGTCTTCATCTAAATCTATACCAGTACCACTAGTTGAAACTGAGTTATTGTAAATCTGGTTGTTGTTGGATTCTGAGATAACGATTGCTCTGTCTTCATTACTTACAGTATTGTTTCTGACAAAAGAATCGTACATATTTCTGCTGAGCATAATACCCATCTTGGTATTATTATATACAGTATTATTTTCTATGGTTACGTTATAACAATCCAAAGAACAAATAATCCCAATACCACCATTATCATGTACTAGATTGTTGCGAATCATCATATCATGAGTACCGGTGTGGGGATCAAGACCGTAATGTATATTGTCATGAATATGATTATCTTCAAATACCATTCCACCGACGCCCTTTGAGTAAAAAGCAAAGTATAGATTGTGTATGTTGTTTCCTCTAATTATGCTATCATGACCACCTTCGTACCTTAGACCAGTTAGTCCTCCACCATATCCTGATTCGTACCCAAGGTATGCAATTTCTGAATTAGTTATATCGGTAGTTCCTGTCGCTTCAGGCTCTACTATAATGTAAGGTCTTGGGGTGCCAATTTGGACATCCGTACCATCTCTATGTGAATCTGGACTTAAAGTGTAATTATTTGTACTTGGATTCCATGAAGTTATCTTTACGGAATCAATCTTTAAACTACCAGAAATACGTATGGGAAGTGCGGTGTTTCCATCTCCAATTATCTTTAACCATGAAGTGTCTGTAGAGTTAATATGAAGAGCGGCATTTGGAGCTACTGTGATTCCCGCATTCAATATCCATCCTTTGTCAACCGTTGTGTCTCTAGCTAGCACGTCTGGGTTCTTAAGCTGGTTAGCGATCTCCGTTAAGTTAGTAGTTTTGCAAGTTATTGTTATTATTCTTTCTTCAGAATCAAACGTAACGCAGTTAGAAGGTCGGCCCATTAAAGATGGGTTTTCAGTTTCAGAAGAAGATGAATCAGACGAAGTTGCATAAATTGAAGTAGTATATGATAATGTAAAAAGTACTATGATTAATGAAATAAGTGGGGTCATTATTGTCTATAACCCCAAGATCACCATTCTATTCTTTAAATGTTAAATAGCTATCTTGTAGATCGTAATATAGAAGCATTTGAGTAATCTGATGTCAAATAAGAATTATTATTGTCCACCCAATCAGATTCACGTATGCAACCTATATTTATCAAATAATATAACAAATGTTCCAAAATATCGTGTAAACAACACACTATCTTTTCAAACATCTAAGTGCAATGACTGTGGAAAAGAGTGGAACGAATTCTGGATTAGTTACAGGCATTTATTTTCATCGTTGATATATCAGCATCAACGCAAGCGGTAGAAAGCCTTACGAGTACTTCATGATGGTATGCTTGTTCAAGCCGACCCTTATCAAATTTTCATAACTCATATAAACGAATAGTTAGTTAACATCTATTTATACTATAATTTGCATTTAACTATCACTAATATGAACAAGATTTTGGACAATAGAACGGTGATCGCACTTCTTGCAGCACTTAATTTGTTCGCTTTCACTTATTTCTCATTCTCTTTAGAAGCGGAAGTATTCGCCCAACAACGAGGCACGATTTCTATAGATCGAGCTACTGCTCTACCTCTTGTTAATGCAGAAGGCAATCAAGTGAAGGTCATAATAAACTACAGCATTGGAGACCAATCGCTTCTAGGTCAGA
>JBKPHJ010000324.1:0-1484 GCA_046729835.1 Thermoproteota archaeon | reverse complement strand
GGATTGAGAAGATGTTTAGATCAGTTCTTGAAGTCATGGGCTGCAGCCCCTGGAATCTCGAAGAAACAGCCTGGATTCATATCTGCACAGCTTCATCGGGGAATTACTGGTAGCTCTGTCTTTGTGGCCTACGTTGTTTTTGAGTGAACTCCTTAAGCAAGCGTTAAACAATCCTGACTTCCTGTCCAAATTATCGGATTATCCTGCTAGTACCGTGTCATCTGCTAACCTCTTCAAGAAAGTCGCAGTCCCAGGGATCTGTGTAGACTGAATCTTTTTGACCAGCCTTTGATGCATTCAGGATATCTCTCCAGTTCTGGCATTAATCACGAAGACTTTAAATCTGTGGCTCATGAGCTGCAGGGCAAGAGATAAAAAATGACCTTTTACTCATGTAAAAAATGCAAAGCGGAGATAGCAAACACCTCAATGTCTCCCAGTGTTCTGAGTCAAGAGATATGGAATCACTTCTGTAGATCCCATAACGAAGATATAGACCCCACACAAATTTTCTCTGATTATCTCTCGACGGATGAATAACTGTCGTATTGAGGGGTACAAGAAAGATCCCGCATCAATCTCATCGTTCTAGGTCCTTGCAGTGCTATCATTAAGCATTGATAAAGGTTGAAATATTAGGATAAATTCGTCAATATAACATGGTCAAGTTCATTGAAATGGATGAACAGGTAACGTTCTCAAAGCAAATGGAAGGAGATGTTGGTGGGCCGGTTATCCTCATCAATAAATTTGCCGTTAGTCCTGAGGATGTCGATCAGTTTCAGAGAGTCTGGACAGCCGACGCTAGTATCTTTAAGCAGCAGCCTGGTTACATCTCAGCCCAATTACAAAGGGTATTGAAGGCAGCGGAACTTTCATCAACTACGCGGTTTGGGAGTCTATGGCAATGTACAAAAAGGCCGTTAGCAATGTTGACATTCAGGCCGGACTTTCGAACTACCTGCCAGCACAGTCGCATCTCCTCACTTGTTCAAGAAAGAAGCAGTTTCAGGAATCTGTGTGGACTAGGTCATTGTGACCAGCCTTTAATGTATTCAGGATGTAGGTGCAGTTTTGGCGTTAGTATGAGTGATTACGTAACTAGATTGAAAAGTCATTTTGTTCTTAGCAAGAATAGTGACTGATATCAAAAAATAAAAGGGGACTATTCGTAAGAGTTTGGATCTCATTAAGGCGCAGTATATCCTAATGGTATGTTTAGGTACAGTCTATCTTTGATGCCAAGCATCTTCACTGCAGTATTTAGAGAATCTATTGCTCCTCTAAGCTGATCAGTTTGTGTAAGCGCTTCCCCCTCAGTTCTTAGCTGCTCGATTGCTGCTAGTTGAGTTGATGTAAGATTTGCAGATTGCGTAGCATTATCGATTAGTTGGATTCCAGTTTCTGCAATATACTCTCTCCAGTTGCCGTCATAATTACTAATATCTTTCATTCCAACTACTAGGGCAGGTTCAGCTATAACC
>JBKPHJ010000323.1:0-4250 GCA_046729835.1 Thermoproteota archaeon | reverse complement strand
TATCCCTTTCGTCATCAACAACCATAATTCTAGGAGGCAAATTCCTATCGAGATTGTTGATCATCACTATTCCAGAAAATTACTAGTATTTAATTTTATCAAATGCTCGAGTAATGAAAGATTACTATTTCGTTAGAGACTAATAATGAAATTAATGTGGATCCAATAGTCGCGAACATGAGAATCAAAATGCTAGCATGAGAGGGCTAGATTGTTTTGCATCCATGACGGTTTATCTGATAGATTAAACCAGACCCGTTACCTTTCAAAGCTAGAATTTGAATTGAACGAATTATCTGACAAAATCATATCTGCCTTGGTGATTTTACAGTGGCCAGTCTGTGCTATGTGATCGCTGACATCCGCATGAAAAATAAAATGTGAATCACACTCTTGGCATTTCCAAATCACCTTTAAATCTTCAGGGTGCATCTAGAACCAAGCTGATAGAAATCGGATTTAAGAGATGAGTAAGATATGTCTTAGCAATCTTATTCTTTATTAGGCCATGCAAAAGTTCGTCATAAAGACTCGAAAGATAAATCACTGAAACGTAACGCTCGTATCTTATGCGATGATTCATCATGAACATATTTGAGGGAAATCAACTATAAGGAATGCACGTACTAATCAATGGGAATTCTGAATTTGAAGGTAGCCCCCTTTCCCGTGTTATTTTCAGCCCAAATGATTCCACCATGCGCTTCTATTATGTTCTTGGATATGAACAATCCCAATCCTGTTCCATTTTCAGAGGTTGTCACAAACTTAGAAAATAACTTGGGCATGATCTGACTATTTATGCCAGATCCTGTATCTTTAATTTCTACCTCGATTTTGTTAGCGATTCGAGTTACCGTAATCGAAACCTTGCCTTGATCAGTAAACTTTACTGCATTGTCGATCAAATTCGTGATGACTTGAAATAATCTTCCTTTGTCGGCAGAGATGATACAATGAAATGCTTCATACAGTAATTCTATTCTTTTTTCCTCTTCAAAAAGTAGTCGCTCATTGGCCTCCCTTATTGCATGTCGAATAAGGTCATCTATGTCGAAATTCTCCATGCTCAGATTGAGTGTCCGGCTTTCAATACGTGTGACGTCCAGAATATCCGATGCCAGTCGGTCTAGCCTCTTAGCATTGAGTATAATCGACCTTATTTGTTCCTCTTCAATTTGGATAATGTTTTTATGTGGCTGAAATTTTCGAGACAGGAATTCGGCTTCACTTAGGATTGGAAGTATTGGAGTCCTTAGCTCCCGTGCTGCTATATTTATAAATTCCTTCTGCATCCTGTCGTGAGTTTGTAATTGCTCATTTGTTCCTGCCAGCAATCTATTTGCTTCGCTTAGTGATTCATTTGCTGCTTTCAACTCCAGTGTCCTATCGCGGACTGCTCTCTCGAGCCCTTTATTCCACGATAATATCAACACAGCGATTCCGACCGCTATGAGAGCAATGATTATTACTATTTGGCTACTCAGATTTTTCTGCTGGTCAATAATTATTCCTACATCGGTTGCCAAATTGTGAGGAGAACCCAAAAATAACGTCCAGATGTGATTCCCATCTACATTAATTGGCTGAAAAGATATGGTGGTCGTGGCCCCGTTATAAGTAATGTCTTCTGCACCCGGAAATGCTTCCAAAGATCTTGTCAGAATCCCCATATATTCCGATTTCACTTCGTCTGGAACTGTTGCTTGGAATTCATTGGATTCGTAGTTTTTTCCAACTAGAGACTGGTTTCGTGCATAAAGGATGATACCATTCTTGTCCATAAGTCCCACGTTACTCATGAATTCAGGAGAGATCTCATCCTGCAAAAATTTCCCTAGAGAATCAACATTTACTACAGCAACTACTACGCCGTTAAATGAAGATCTATTCTCCGCAACATTATTCTGATCTTCTACTGGGGTCAGAATGGGGTACGAGATGTAGAGTCTGGGAACATTGTCGGGCGACTCGATGGCGTTACTATAGTACGGAACTAGAGTTCTTCGGGGGATCGTATAAAATTCCCTTTCATTCAAATTGAGGCCTTTATACCTCTCTATTTCACTGGTATTAAGAGAGCTCCAGGCCACTAGCTTGCCTTCCTTGTCTAGCCAGTAATATCCTTCTGTAAGTTCTGACGTAGAACCCTGTGTGTTCTTAAGAAGCAATTGACCAGCTGCTACATCTCCATTTTGTAGTGGCTGTGAATTTGCTAATGCTTCCAAATTATTTGTCACAGATTCAAGGGTATGAAGAAGAGTTTGGGAGAGATCATGTGCCTCTATTTGAGCATTAGATTTTACATCCACAGAAGCAATTCTTGCTATCTCACCCGCAGTGAAGGCGGAATATCTGAATGATACCAACGAGAGGGCTATTCCTATGGACGCAATCACAAGAAGCAGAGCAATGTTTTTTCTCGAAAAAATTATGCCCGCCAATGGCTATTGAGATTCTAAATCACAGTTCGAGTAGATAAGTCATGCCACCAAGTCGACTTAACCGTATGAATTACGGAAAAATCAAATTTTGAGCTTTATAAAATTGAGATTTGGAATGTTGCATTATCTACAATTAATAGACATATATTCCTGAGAGGTATCCTATTCTCATGTAATGTCTCTTCCAAGCAGATGTTCCTATCGGCTGAAGAATTCATACTGCAATATACCACCTTCACACGTAGTTTCCATGAAAGAAAGGGGCGAGGAATTCCTTCTAGGCGTATTCTGTGAGAGACACAAAAATGAAGTAGAAAGCAGACTGATTTTGGCAAGGCAATCAGGAAGTATCAAGGGGCGTCGTGTGCAAATTGAAAAGTTGAAATCTGTATCGACGGAATGCGTTCGATCCTGTGTTACCAGTGAGACCACCATTGAACGGCCGCGAGTCTAAACTATAGTTTAGGCTTGGAGGAGAGGAAAGATTCTTAGCTATTCATGTTAAGGCTCAATTTGGAAAAAAATATTATTGGGTATATATTGAAAATCAGAGACCTGAGAAAAAAGAATGGATCCCTTCGAGAAGGAGATATTGGCGTCCATATATGCAAGTAGCATCGACCGAGCAGTAGGCCCTCTTGACAGGCTGCGCTCTAAGATTCATCTATCTGTAGATATCTTTAACGAGAAAATACGACACCTTATATCCAACGGTTTGATCGAGCAGGAGGAACAGCTGAGGCTGACTTTCTTGGGCAGAGATGCCATCAAAGTGGTGTTAGTAGGGGGAGTTTTTGATGTAATTCATCCTGGCCATATCCATACGCTTAAAGCAGCGAAGCGACTTGGAGATGTACTCGTAGTTGTAATTGCTCGAACGTCAACTGCTACTAAGATAAAGCAACACCGAAAGATCTATCATAGTGAAAATCTAAGAAGGGAGCTTGTTTTATCCCTTACATTTGTAGATCTGGCAATTATTGGAAGTCCGGTATCATTGTATGATACTGTAGAGCGTGTATCGCCAGATATTATAGCTTTGGGATACGATCAAATCCATAGCGAAAAGGAGATTTCTCAAAACTGTAAGAATAGAAACCTGGCCGTGCGCATTATTAGATTGAATACCCCCGTCCCAGGAATCAAGAGCTCACAGATCAAAGATGACCTAGGGAATTCTATCTACGGAATTTAGGCAAAGATTCAATCTAATCACTCGGCATATTTAACATCACAGATACTTTGATGACTTCCCCGTCCTTGATCCCCATCTGATCCTTGATAGAAATAGGTGCAATTACTTCTAGCATGCTGTTGTCGTAATGAGTCCTCTCCAGAACTATGGCTGCAGCTTTGTTGATGACGCCATCATTAATAAGTGCTGGATAGCACTTAACCCATCCATACGATCTTGAAGAATCTCTAAAACCATCGATAAAAACTGATGGGTAGTCATCTATCATGCTCCTCATGTGCATGTACGACTTGTCCTGGAGCCTTACATTCAACGTCCCCGCGTATGGCTGGTATCCCAGTTTTTCCTTGAACTGTTTCCGATATCCCTCCAAAGACATATAGTAAGCGCCTTCTCCCATGCCAGAGACAACTCTTCCCTCAAACTGTAAGCTAGCATTCTCTAGGATCCCGACAGCACCGTTTATGATTTCATGTAGGTGATGTACTTCGACACATCCTTTTTCAGTAACCATCACTTTAAACTTTTGACCTGCTTTTGTTCGTTCCACCAATCCTGCTTTTTCTAACTCCACGAGGTGATTCGAAGCGGATTGCTGCTGTCTCTTATAC
>JBKPHJ010000322.1:0-9172 GCA_046729835.1 Thermoproteota archaeon | reverse complement strand
GACTAGGACATTACGACATACAACATGCTATTAATGCCAGAAGGTTATTTGTTAATGAATTGATAACTTTTGATAGCGCCTTTAAATTTTTAAAGACTATCAAGCAATTTAGATCGATGAAGGTCACGGTTTTACCTAGGGGACATTGATCAATTATCTGTGTCCTATGATACGGAACGAAATTTAGCGGAGAATGGAGAACTAGAGTTTTACCAAGTTTGAACTAACCCTGTGGGAACTTAGACTGGAACCTATTTCCAACTCAAGAGAAGAAAATCCTTGATTGAAATTTGTTCGGATTAGAATTTAAACGGCTTCGGTCAGTTGAAATACGAAGATATTCAATAGTGGATTGGACTTGGGGAAATCATACAATTTTAGGAATTGCGACAAGTTGATCAAGAACTGATAGGTCCATTAGTCATAATGGAGGATATTGCCATAGGCATCAACCGGAATGGGACTTAATTCTGCGTTCCGATGGTCGAGAGTGGGATACCAAAAGCAATATAATGATTGAAAGTTGATGAATGATACGTAGAGTGGTATGGCAAAAGTAGCTTTGATCCTAGGGTCAGTCAGACGTGATCGTCAAGGGATTAATGTTGGCCTCTGGTTAGAACAGAAGCTTAAGATGAGAAATCATGTTGTCTATTTTATTGATCCACTTAAATTGAACTTACCAATGCTTGATCGCATGTACAAAGAGATGGCAGAACCTCCTAAGACACTTATCGACCTTAGAAACATGATTGTAGATGCGGAGGGTTATTTGGCAGTTACTCCAGAATACAACCATAGTACGTCAGCTGCGATGAAAAACACATTGGACTATTTTCTCGAAGAGTATTATTTTAAACCTTCTGCCATAGTTTCATACTCGCCTGGAATGTTCGGCGGAGTAAATGCTGCTCAGCATCTCAGGCATGTGTTTGCAGAGTTGGGTGCTCCCACAATACCCTCTTCCTTTTCCATACCCAAGGTACATACTGTTTTTGCTAAGGGCGGAAGGCTTTTAGATGATGCATATGAGCAGAGATATATGAAATTTATCGAAGAATTCGAATGGTATATCGACGCTCTGAAATATCAACGGGCTAAAGGCACGCCTTATTAGAATAAGCTCTTGTATTTTATTTGGCTTCTTATGATGCTTAATTTATCGAAAATAGATCCAACTTATCCTTGCCTTGCATTTTCATTCATTAATGAATGCACTATACCATATATCGATTGACCACTAAAGTGGTTGTCTGTATCGCCGGGATCTAGAAATATCGTGATTGTATTAAGATTTGAAATGACCAACGTGGTTTGTACGCCAAACCACTTATCCATGTTGTCTTCTCCTAAGTCGGACATCCCAACAATAGTTGTCCCCCCTGGATCAAGCAAAATAGGAATACCAAAATCTGGCTCAAAATTACTTATTTCATGATAGTGCCAGTCTGAACCATCCGGATGAACCATTGTGAAGTTTATCTCAAAGTTCTCTAGTTTCTGATCTACGATACCAAGATTCCAGTTTCCGGCCAGAATATATCGCACTGGCGGGGCCAATAATTTCTCTTGTATGGTTGATGAAGACACATTAGTTATATCATTATCAACTCTCCCTCCATTATCGAGTTCTTAATCGTCTCAGGCGAAAAATCAGCATTTTCATAAACGTGTGGAAATCGTTCATCACGAGTGATATAAAATATGCTCTTTGCCTCAGCGCCGTGCTCTCTTTTGAATTTTATATATTTTCGACGAATTCTTTCAAGCTGGCGCTTATCTATAACAACTCGATCGATATTGTCTTCCAATAACTGATAGAGCTCCTGGATATAATCTAGATAACGTGGTAGAAGAGAAAAAGAGTAAAAATGAAATCATCTCCCTAACCGAACAGGTTCTAGATGCCGAGGGCATTGAATGTGATGCCAAAATAGCAAAAGTCTCTGAAGAAAAGATGCGCGAGATTCTCAATGAGGTAAGAAAGCGGCGGCGACGGTCCCTAAACAGAGAAGAAACAGAAGAGAGCACCATTTCGACTATCAAATCATGACGTTAAAGTAATCCTTTATCTCAATCGGTCTTGACTAGATCTAAACGACTAAACTGTTCCTATTAGTGCGAGAACCAGCTCAATTCTTATAACTATCAAAACAATAGCAACGTAAGGATTAGAACAGCAAAGTTGCAAATAATAGTAGAATATTGAGAATTTACTAACTAAATCTTCGATCACACTCCTATTTCTCTCCTCTGTAGAACCCTAAAATGGAACAGTCTATATTAGATAAGACAGTAAAATCATCTAACATTGCAATGATTTCATTTAAACTCTTACCGGCATTCTGACATGTCACATATATTCAGGCTCAATCAGTTACATAGCAGCTTCTTAAAAAGCTGTCAGATACCACATTACAGTATTATTGCTGTATATCAGCATATAATAATACCCAAACTAATATAGCAGGTATGTTCCCTTTTTACTATTGGTTTTAAAGTAATGGTTATTGAGATAGGTCAAATAGTTCAGGATTTCACGGTCGTTATGGTAGCTATTATGGCCTTGATTTCTTACAAGCTCAAGCAACCGATGGTAATAGGTTTCATAATTGCTGGCATGATTATTGGACCTTATACCCCGCCATTTAGCTTAATAACTAATCTTGATGTTTTAAACTTATTCGCGGAGATAGGAGTGATACTAGTCCTTTTTGTTGTTGGTATGGAATTCCCAATTGCAAAATTGCGTAAAATAGGAAGGAAGGTCTTCGTTATCGCCTCATCTGAGGCATTTGGTACTTTCGTCATAGGATTTATGGTATGTCAGTTCATTTTGCAGTATCATATGTTTGATAGTCTCTTCTTAGCCCTAGCAATTTCGGTGACGAGTACAGTAATCGTTATGAGAATACTAGAAGAGTTAAATATGGTTCAGGAGGAATCAGCAACGCTTATCCTCGGAGTAGCTGTTATTGAAGACATCATAATAATATCTATGCTGGCAATATTGCAGTCAGTAGCACTCTCGCCAGAAGGTAATGTATCTATCTTTGAAATAACGATTTCTTTGGTATCGGTATTAGCATTCATAGGCGGAGTCCTGTTTCTTGGTTCGAAAGTCATCCCAAGATTCATTAATTACGTTGGAAGCACCAACCAACACGATATACTAATTGTTGCAATGTTAGGAGTGGCATTTGGTATATGCTTTATTGCGTTTGAGATTGGCATTTCTGTCGCTGCCGGGGCGTTCTTTGCGGGTGTGCTGATCGCAGAATCGAAGGTACATGCGGTTACAAAAGTCCTGGCGACACCGATCAGAGACATGTTTGCTGCGCTTTTCTTTGTTTCCGTTGGAGCCTTAATGAATATTACCTTGCTTCCAATGTTCATAATTCCGGCACTTGCATTAGTCGCAGTTTCTATCGCTGCAAAATTCTTGACAGTCTTTATTTCTGCAAGATCTCAGGGCCTTAGCACAGTAATCTCTCTGAGAACTAGTTTTGGATTGTCATCTTCAGGAGGAGAATTGGCTCTGGTTGCTGCAAAAGGAGGTTCGGATGTAGGAGTAACGACACGCACACACGACTCCCGATGGTTGGAACAATGACAGTCATTACTACATTCATGACGCCATACGTGATAAAGTTCGGCTGGAAAGTAGCAGAAACATTCAGAAAGGAACCAGTTGGAGAAGAATATGTGCAGAAAAAGAAGCAGGACTAGAGTACCAAAAGATTGTATCTACCGTAAGAAACGAATTTTGTTGGAAAAGTACTAGAATATGTAAACGATAATAGATAAACGAAAGAGCTGAGGGTACGGAGGAATAATGTGCATATATATGTAAGAAGTGGACCTCGCAATCAAATACGATCATAGATGACTTATTCTGTTTGTTTCATGCATACCAGTTTGTGAAGTCCACTTTTGAACTGAAGTGTTTACGAGAATCGAAGTTTCAGCTAATTTGGCAAACACAACAATGAAAAACACTGGTTCTAATGATAGTTTCAAACCTAGCAAGCAAGCAAGCAAGCAAGCAAATATGGTAAATCGTTGTTCGATATAACAAGATCAGTAAACTATTAGCTCAACACTCTGGTAGTCTGTTTCCCGTCACTTATCTTAGTATCTTCTGAATCAGCTTCTGCTTCAATACTTTCCAATGTTTCTCCCCGTCCATGAAGCTGTTCTAGACATATTGTGAATCCGACGTGAGCACAATCATCTGTCCTGCAATACTTACAGACTGGGACTCCATCTTTTGTCTCGACATCAACTTCCCTAAGAATTGAATTATCCCATAATGCCGTATGTTTATAATTTTCGAAGTGCTTGACAATTATGGGATTTTCAATAGTGGAACTTTTATGGTTTGAGTTCAGCCAGTGGATAAATGCGAGCGTACCTTCATCCAATGTGTTACACCTAATCAGCTGTAAATTTTCGATTGGTTCTTGTTTACTTTTGCCTTCATTTCGTGGGTTTCTATTATTTGGGTAATGATCCTCGTCAGGCTCAAGTTCATCATTTTCAGAGGAGTAGTCCTTTCTATTTGACATGTCGCGCCCTTATGTTCCTTATTACAGTCGGAATATTACATTCCTACTTCTATGTATAAGAATCTTGTGTTACGGATGAATGCTAGCAAGTTCATAATACATTGAGCTTGAAAAAGAGGTGTCAACTGATGTGTCACACAGTGGTAGAATACATTGGACCATCAAAAATCAATCTCCAACTTCTGACATAAGGAATCCTGCGATATTGTAATCAATCAAACCGTTACAACCTAAAACCTTATTCCTTAGCACTAAGACTAAGACAACACTACTAGCGCGTGCAATCTGCAAAAAATACGAAACAAGATAAATTGTTAAACGAGTAAAATCTTATAGCAATTCTATTGTCGTTGCTTTTGCATCATATCTAACTACACTTTGAACTTTAGACGGGCTCCGTTTGGCTAAATCAGCACAAAATGGACTCTATTGTCAAAATGGTAATACTTCTGAGCTCGAGTTTAGCTGTGTCAGGAGCAAACTGGAATTATGAGACTACTTCAGCTAGTGCGGCTGCTGTTACCGGTTGAGCTGTATTATGAATAATGGTTACGAGACCTTCTAGAGTCTTGCCTAGGGAGGGAGTTATAACCTCAGAAGCTAGTTCATATTCCGACGCTGGCAAAGCTCTATATTTGAAGCCAAATGAAAGAGAGGTAAACCAACCCATAAAATCATACGTATGTGCAAATAGATTTTACGAGCATATAGAAGACCAGAAAGCTGCTGCGGTATCTGAATTTCTGAACAAAAGATTTGTAAGACGGATTCATGACATTCAAAATGCCACTTGACTTACGGAAGTGCCACCTAAAATTTGGCGATCGAAAAGATTAATGTTGAGAATTATATGTAATATTATAGCATTATCTATGTAAAAGATAACTTATCCAACATATGGTAACATGAATGGGTAACTATTTTGAAAATTGTGAATTCAAGATCAACAGAATTATTGCCAAAGGATAAAAACTCTGACGCCTTTTCTTCATTTTACGGTTCCAGAAAATACATAATATAAATTTATGCAACCCACTTATTCACAACTTCGAGAATAAGATCTTTGATTTGATAAATGCAATATCTAAGATGATGCAACGTTCTGACTTGTCGGTGTAATTTGAATATAAATGTCTTATGGTACAAGTACCTAACTCATCAGCAACTTCCACTCATGATTATTTAGGTTCATTTAACAATTTGTACCAAAGTACTAACTATATACTTGGTTCATTTAACAATTTGTACCAAAGTACCTAACTATACTTTTAGCACATCAATTGACTACAATGGACTGCTTTAAAAATGGAGGGGGTGTTGAGTATTCTTTGTTTAAGCATTTTCATGATGTAATGGCGGAGGAGAGTGCTCAAACCGTTGTAGCGGGTCTGTTTGATTTTATACTCCCACTTGTACCAGGATTAGAAGAAAAACTGAAGAAAGGCATAAGAGTCTTGGACATAGCAGCGGTCACGCCATAAATATGATGGCATTGAGTTTTCCGAGCAGTTCATTTATTGGATATGACATCTCTGCGGAAGCCATTGACAAAGCCAGGTCTGAAGCTCAACATTTAATGAATACAAACGCAACTTTCGATGTGATAGATGTATCAAATTTAGTAACATCTAGTTCAAAATCCGAGTCAGGTGTTGGAGCCAACAACATTGATCTTGTTACCGCCTTCGATGCTATACATGATCAAAGGGATCCTAAAAAAGTGCTTAGCAATATTCAGCAGCTGCTTAATCCCAGTGGAGGGACATTCCTGATGAAGATATATTGGCTTCGACCGCTCTTGAAGGCAATATCCATCACCCTTTAGGACCATTCCTTTACACCGTCTCTTGCATGCATTGTATGAGTGTATCATTAGCTCAAAACGGAGCTGGTCTTGGGGCGATGTGGGGAAAGGAGAAGGCTGTAGAGATGTTAAGAGATGCTGGCTTCACATATGTAGAAGTCAGGACGCTTCCTCATGACTTTCAGAATTACTATTATATAGCAAGAAAGGATTAGCGGGAAGTTCCACTCACATGACCTAAACCTGTCTACTATTATGAAATGAGTTTATAGATTTAGAATTCTCTGTACATTTGATAGATAAAAGATTACATCCGAAAAGCTGACCTGGACGACATGTTATCAGCAACTTGAGTTCTCTTCTCATTTAACAATGACAGGATGTTATCATCCCAAAGTAAGCAAAGGATTCATAGCGATGTTCTAGACCATGAAACTGTCTCTGACTCTGAGTCATTCGATACCACTATCCCTTTCGAGATCCGGGGGGTGCCACAACGACCTAAGAATGATATCGTCTCTATACGCATTTAGAACAATATTATGTTATAATGTTAGTGCATATACGTACTTAAATTAAATAACGGTTGTTTTTAAAAGATGGATTTAAGGATACATGCTTAGATTGGATGCGGAAATTCATTGGTCTTCACTTTTCCTTTTCATTTCATTATGCCTTTTAATCTCATCTGCATGGACCATCTACTTTACTTTTGAGACGAATCAAATAACATATGCGCAACAGTTAGCATCATGTGATCGAACGATAGTCTCGCTAGTAGAATGCACTTCCCCACCTTCATCATCACCTACGTCCCCACCTTCATCCGATACTTCATCCGATAGCACCTCACCTTCATCCAATAGCGGCTCGTCTGATAACAACGAGGAAGAAAATAAAGACGACAAAGGCGATAGCAATAACAATAATAACAATGCCAATGATGACAGCGGTAAAGATGACGATATAGAATCAGAAATTCCTTCCAGTGCAGTGCCATTTCCGTAATCACCGATAAGCGTCAATAACCGAAAAAGTATTTTAGACCATGGTATTACTTCGAATTTAACTGACTACATTATCAATAGACGAGCAGCCTACCTAAATGAGGTGCCAAATGCTAGAACTACGTGACCTACTTCAAGTTCCGCAGAATTACCAAAATCTGAGAGTTTAGGATTTATTTCGTCATTTCCAATATCTAATGGTTTTATGTTAAATATTGCCAACTCAACAACCTAAATTCGTTCTGATCGCTGTAACGTTTGCTCTTCTCCTATCGGAGACTCTTGCCCTTAACTTATCTGACCCATCAACTGTGTGGCCGATTGTCAATAAATCTCCTTTATTGTCAGTTATTACAGGATACAACTCCATACACAGGAAAACTCTGAAATGCTGACCCATCATTATTACAATATTAACGATATTAATTGCGTACTTGTGGGCTTTTTCAACTTCGTGTGTGATGTAATGTTCTTACACAGGTACCACTTTAATTGATTAGATGCTTCGTATATTGCATATCGGCCATACGATATATTTATTTAAAAGTATTTACTCCTATCGGTTGCCCGAAGTACTTTAACATATTCGTCCCCACTAAGAGTGCGTACGAATAGTGAGACAGATATCAGAATTGCTTTGTCTTAGACACGTTCGAATTAAATTCAGGATATTCACGATCATCTGAATCCCAGCAAGATAGGAATTCGGAATTCTGGCAAGAAGAGCTCCCCCCTCGAGGTCATTTAGCCTATAAGAATAAGGTGCGATACATCATAAACAATGCATGGTCGTTTATGGGAAGTAGTCTTGTTGTTAAAAAATCCCGCCTAACAAATCTATTTTCGGTTGATTCAGAAAAATCTGATAAGTGTTCCATAAGTTTTGTCTTAACTTCAAGCATTCATATCTAATCTACCATGTCTTGAAATAATGTATCTCCGGATTATTTCAGAAGTATTCCCTCTTCCAAAAGTAGACCGGACTTTCACTTCATGTTTCCTCCTGTACTTTGCCGATACATTTGGATGCCATTCCAGGACTTTATTGAGGATTTCATTTCTCCTAAAGCCGGTGAGAACGTTCCATCCGGCAGATACAGTTTCTATCCATTCAGTGCTATTTCTAATAGTGATGCAGGGAACCGAAAGGAGAAATGCTTCTTTTTGAACTCCTCCAGAGTCAGTGATTACTTTGTAACAGTCTTTGACCAGGCGAATAAAATCAATATACCCTAACGGTTTCGTTACTACAACATTACCACAGCGGATCAAGTCTCTATATAAGCCGCTTATCTTGAGCATTTTTTCTGTTCTAGGATGAAGAGGAAATACTACCTTGATCTCATTACGGTTCTCCGGGCCAACTCGAAAATTCTTTATATGTTGTATAGCGTAGGTGGTGTCGTGCACTTTATTACTAAGGGACGAATATACCTTTCTATTTCCTAAGTGTTGAAATGTTTTGATAATGGTTTTCAAGTTAGCCTCTGAATCAGTACTTTCTGCTCTGTGCATCGTAAAAAGCACATATGATTTTGGTCGCAGATTTAGCCTGTTGATGATGGGTGATCTTTTTGAAAATTTCCATGCATACCTTACAAGTTCAACCGATATGTCTCCTGAATTTACAACCTCCCCCATAACATTTTCGTGTTTCAAATTCTTAACCGCGGTCTGAGTTGGAGCAAATAAAATATTACTTAGATGATCCGTTAGGATCCTGTTTCTTTCCTCTGGCATTCTTCTATCGAAACTTCTGAGTCCGGCTTCAACGTGCGCAACAGGTATACCAT
>JBKPHJ010000321.1:0-1291 GCA_046729835.1 Thermoproteota archaeon | reverse complement strand
ATATTGCTTCTGAGTTCGTTTGAATATCATAAATATTGTCTATAAATTTGAATCTTTTATAAAGAGAGGTCCTCGATTTTTCACTAATTAAAACCGTTTTGAATCCTTCATCCTTAGCTCCTTTCATCAGCTGTAATGCACAGTGTGACCCTATAGTCGCGATACTTATGTCATTGTTCTTCAATGATATCCAATCGAGTAGTGGGTGATTAAAAGACTTCGCATATTCATAGAAATCACGCCAATATCTTTTGACCGTGTCAGACCACGCAGATAGAGCCAATACTGTGAACGTCGCCTCCAATGCATATATTTAACTTTTGATAGGAAGATAACATCCACGTGATATATCATGTACATAATTTCTGGAGCTATGATTTAGAAGTTCTTCACAAGTATCGAGTCCTCTTATCGAAAAAAAGACAGCTGCTGCTTTATGGATTGGGTATGATACTATGTCATGGAATGGTATGGAGTCATTACATAGACAGTCTTTGGAGTATAGGCATAAGCCTATACTAGTTGCATAGTCGATACCAAGATCATTAATCGGAATTCATGGTATACATAATATGTATATTCAGCGATAAGTACTTGGTACCATGAATGTCGTCCCTATCTTGGCAGCATCTACACGGAAATGAGTATGGCTTGATTCATCTACACAATTGGCTGAGTCCCGTTGTCTACATACATGATGCAAACAATCTCCAGATCAAACCTGATATTCGCACAACCAGTACGTGGTGAGAACCTAAACACAGCCACCCAGATGACTTCTAACTATTTGAATTACACGCCGATATATTCTCAATTCTGATTATTCTACTCCGGCAACCATTGGGATTGTAGATTTATTGCCTGCCTCCAAACGTGATGAACTCAGCTATTAACTTTATGACAAACGCTATTCCTCCTACGACTCCCAACCCAAGCAAAACCAAACGCATGTGGGTTATATAGTCATCCTTGCTAGTCTTCTTAGCCAACTTTAGTGTTTGGATAATCTCCGTAAACTTCCGCTCGACTACAGCCATCTCTTATCAATAATAAGAGACCCTATTATTTGAAGCTAGCGTAGAGGTTGCAATTTTATCACGGTTTACTATATTACTTTAAAATCTGCTGTTGCAATCCGTAAGACGGATCCTTGTCTGTTCTCTGCATTTCCACAAAGGTTTCAGTATTCTGAATTCCTTCAATCTTCCCAATTAGTTCTATTACGACGTTGTGTAATTCTTCTAGTGTTCTTGCATTCACACCAACGACCATATCGAACCTTCCAGTAACT
>JBKPHJ010000320.1:0-1846 GCA_046729835.1 Thermoproteota archaeon | reverse complement strand
CCTTTACACCGTGCCTAGACAATCATAAGAGGGACGAGTGAAACTACAGAAGCAGCAGTGTCGCTACCTTTCATACCGCTGTCCTTGTAGCCAGACTTTTCTAATCTATTTCTTATCTCCTCTTTAGTTATGAGCGATGGATCAAATTCTACTATAACACTATCTGTCATATAATCAACACCAATTCTCTTTACTGCTTCTTCGTCTTTTAGTTGTTTTTCCACGATAGGTTTGCAGGTAATACAATACATTCCCACTATTTTGAATAAAGCTCTCTCTTTCTTCATACTCATAATGCCTTCGCTATTCTTATAACAATACATCATGAGAAATTTTTTATTTTTTATGAAAACGCCCAAATGGATTTTTTTGCTAGTCCGGAGTCACTTCCTGATAACGCAAGTCCTCCCCAGGGACCAGATTCTAGTACTGTTATGATACACCTGACAGACCCTCTTTAGGGCCCACAGATGATACAAGAGCTGGAAGCCGTATCCCTTGATTAGCTAAGGTAGGAGCTCTTTTGTTTTTGAAAAGTCCCATCGACTACGGCAGAATTCTTCTGGCTATTATTTTTTCATGTTCGTATTCAGTTGTCACTAAAGTTAGTCTTTTCCTTTAGCCGCCGTTGTTCTAAGCAGTGCTACCAGTTTATCAGATCTATCCTTTTTTCTTCTCTTGACTAGAATCTCTATTCCTTGGTACTCTAAATTAACCTTAAGATCCTATTAATGCCGACTCTGCAGCTTTGCTATGTGTCATCGCTGAATCAGTATCTCCACTCTGTAGTGCCTTTATTCCTTCATCTATATGCGTCTTTGCCTCTCCGGATGACAATAATTCATCCGCTGCCTTTAAGTGCATCATCGCTGAATCAGTATTTCCACTCTGTAGTGCCTTTATTCCTTCATCTAGATGCGTCTTTGCCTGTGGAGTAGCTGATACGTGACTACCAGAATTAACTATTACAGTGCTAATCACTAATAGTGCGGTTGCAACAATGAGCATACTAGTTTTTCTTACGCTTTGATTCATTAGACTTCTTGAGCAACATCTCTTATAAGTATTATGAGCGCAAGATATGTGAGAACGACATGGGGAAATTATCATCGTGACGTCAACAAACTGACGAGACAGAGTACTTTAAGATCTCTATGTACTTTGAGGATGATGGGTCAACTACGAACAACCAGCACCAACACGAATTGTGATACGATTGGTTCGGGAATATTTTAAGTTAGAGAATTGAAGAGCTAAATTTGGAATTGAAAGGAAGTAACAAAATGCACAATTGAGAGCACAATTGAGAAGTCATCTCGCATTAGCCCTGTGGGCCACTACTACTAGAAATAACCATAATATCATCTACCAACAGCATGGCCTACGTTTGGACAATTATTATAAGAAACGTATCAGTATCCATATCAGTAAGCTTAATTGACTAAGTGGTTATTCGTTGCCACACCAGAGAATTGGCAAAGATGTCTAGAAAGGCGCACATGGGGAGTCAAAGATAGATACAAAACAGCAATGCAGAGAATCAAAATTGGCGACCAGATTCTAATACATTTGAAAATAAAACTGCAGGCGATGAAATTTACCGACACAGAATTGGTATAGAGCCTTTAAAGCTACCACCATTTCCAATCGATGCTAAATACTCGTATGATAAATACTTACTAGCAGAGCATGGGAATCCTCGAGGTTATTTCGGCAATGCCATACGGGAAATTCCTGGTGATGAATTTTCAATTTTTGAATCGGACATTGATAGATTATTTTCGTATTGTAATGGATACGCTCCAGAAAAATCCCTATGGACTCAACCTGTCTCTTATACACATCT
>JBKPHJ010000319.1:0-1599 GCA_046729835.1 Thermoproteota archaeon | reverse complement strand
CAACGGTCCTGAGCCTTGGGATTCCCGAGTACGCATTCGCTTGGTACCGCCGCTCGGATATCTCGATTTTCTGCAATTAATGTCACATGCAAAAGTCGTCTTGACGGACTCTGGCGGCGTCCAAGAGGAAACCACGATCTTGAGTATTCCATGCATTACGTTGAGGGAAACCACCGAACGGCCGGTCACGTTGAAACAAGGGACCAACGTGCTCGTCGGTGCTGACCCACAAAAAATCATTCGAGAATTTTCCCGCATCCTCGACGGCGAGCGACAACCGTCGGCGCCGCCCCATTTTTGGGACGGCAACGCGGCCAAGCGGATCGTCGAAGTCCTCAGCGCAGAAATCACGCCATCAGCGAAACCATCAGCTCCATCCTGGAGCGGCGCCGTCATCGGCGAAGATCTGAGGCATTCGTAGCCGGGGACATTTTGAAATGATGGAATGTTCAGTTCTGCGAGTTAATGATCCTCGGTGGGATGCCTTTGTTCTGGCGCATCCAGCGGGAACATTTTTCCACTTGTCAATCTGGCGGGAAATTATCTCGCGCAGTTTTGGCTACGAGCCCATTTATCTATGCGCAACGGATTCAGACCGCATCTGCGGCGTGCTGCCGCTTTTTTTAGTAAAGAGTTTGCTTTTTGGGCGAAGTCTGGTGGCGATGCCGGTAAGCGTATACGGCGGTGCCATTGCGACAGATATAATTACCGCTGGGATTCTCTTAGATGAAGCGAAAAGACGCGCGCAACAGCAGCGTGTACGATACCTGGAAATTCGCGGCAATCCGCATGGCGAAAACGTGTGCGTACCAGAGTTTAACGGAAAGGGGGCCTGCTGGTGTCGCAAAGATCTGTACGTCACATTTCTCAGCGAAATTTCTCCTACGGACGAGGGAAATCTTGCGCGGATTCCTCGCAAACAACGGCGTATGGTGCGTCAGGGGGACAAAAACGGCCTTAGATCCGTTTTCGACAATGGTCGCCTACGCGACTTTTACAACGTTTATGCGGTAAGTGTGCGAAACTTGGGAACGCCCGTTTTTGGTTTCTCGTATTTCAAAAATCTCGTCGAAGCATTCGACGAACAATGTAAGGTGCTCTTGATCGAATACCAAGACAAAGTCGTCGCCGGAGTATTGTTTTTCTTTTACAAGGATAAGGTTTTGCCGTACTACGGTGGTGCTTTGAAAGAATATCTTCATTTGGCACCGAACGATTTCATGTACTGGGAACTCATGCGCTATGCGGCTTTCCATGGCTATAAAGTTTTCGATTTTGGCCGAAGCAAAGAAGCTACGGGTTCCTATCACTTTAAGCGACATTGGGGATTCGAACCAAAACCGCTTCCCTACTGGTATTATTCACTCAATGGTCACGGCATACCAGACACCAGTTCAGTGAATCCCAAATTGCAGTGGGCGATTCGTATCTGGCGCGGGTTGCCGTTACGAGTAACCAATTCAATCGGTCCGTACATCGTCAGGCATATTATTCCCTAGAGAGGATTGGCGTTAACCGAAGTTTGTGCTCGACGAGCACAACTCACATTATGAAATTACTTTTCCTTGCCCACCGAACCCCCTATCCACCGAACAAAGG
>JBKPHJ010000318.1:0-7797 GCA_046729835.1 Thermoproteota archaeon | reverse complement strand
CGGGATTAGACGTATTTTTCGTATAGGTAGCGGTCGTACTGCAAGTTCAGGTGGAAGTACTGCAATTAGCTCGTTTCTCTCATTCTTTTCTCTTGTACCATTAGGATGCTGTGGAAGCTGGCTTTTCGTACTATCTATGCTACCCTCAGTCTTTGGAGGGACATTATCTGTTATACTGATTCAGTACTCAACACTTTTGTCTTATGTAGGTCTTGCTGTAGTACTTGGATTCGCAGCACTTTCAGTACTTCGACTTAGAAGGGAATTAAATGAGAGAAGAATATTAGTAAGGAAAAAAGTAAAGTTTAATGATGATAGTAGAACTGCGAAGCCATCAATAGCAGGCAACGCTGAAAGAGGACTGCCAACTTGAATTTCAAGATACCAATTAACCGGAAATACGTTTTAGCCTCTATCATCGTCGTAGTAGGTCTAGCTGCAGGAATTACAATTGGAGTTATACTTCCCAGTCTAAATATAGATAATTCTTCTCCACCTTCCACAGTTTCAGCTCAAAATGAAAATAGTATTGTTCCATTAGATCAAATAGTCAGTGGCGGACCACCACCTGATGGAATTCCATCAATAGATCACCCAAAGTTTACGTCAGTACACGAGGCCGATAAAATCTTAGAAGACTCAGAATTAGTTCTTGGACTAAATATCAACGGAGACATCCGTGCATATCCACTTCAGATATTAGTCTGGCATGAAATTGTAAATGATAAGGTAGGTGGTATACCAGTTGCGATAACCTATTGTCCATTATGTTTTACCAATCAAGTCTTTAACCGTACTTTAGAAGATGGGAATGTCGTAGAATTCGGAACCTCAGGCAAGCTGTACAATAGCAATCTAGTAATGTATGATAGAACAAGTGAATCACTCTGGAGCCAAGCTCTTGCAAAGGGGATAGTAGGTAAATATGCAGGAGTTAATTTGCAGAGGTTCCCTTTTGATGTGGCAAACTGGAAGGAGTGGAAGGCATTATATCCAGAAAGTAAGGTACTCTCAAGAGATACTGGATCGAGTAGACCATATGGCGCAGATCCATATGGAGATTACTATACCAATTCAGAAGTACTCTTTCCAGTATCTAATCAAGATGATAGGCTTGGACTAAAGGAGATTGTTATAGGCTTGGAAAATAATGGCCAATATAGGGCATACAAACTTCAAGATGTTGAAGGCAAGAAAATAATTAATGATGAGATCAACAATAAATCTATATCACTATTCTCAGCATTTCCCTTCATGGTAAGAGCATTCGATCCCGTAGTTGATGGTCAAGCTCTACAGTTCAAGTACAATCCGAAAAATAGCACCTTCGTAGACACACGGACTGGGAGTGAGTGGAATTTTGAAGGAGTAGCAATTAATGGGGAGCTGAAAGGGAAGGAGCTTATTCGGTTGCCGTATGATGAGGGATTCTGGTTTGAGTGGATAGCATTTCATCCCAAGACAGAGCTGCACTTCAATGAATGAGTGATCTACAATTTTAACTCCGTTATGTGTATTTCTTCTTAGACATACTAGCGAAGTGACCTATAACAATGAAAAAACAGTATGAAAAGATCAGAATAGACTTCTCATTTAAAAGAGAAGTATTCTTTGTAGTAACTGGGGCACTCATCGGTGCAGTTACTTTCGGTATCACAGAGACGGTATTTCAGGCATTGTTAGGTTTACCCTACTATCTAGTTTGGATTGCATTCGGTCATGTTGCTGGTGTGTTCTCACCTATTTCAGCATCCATAGCTGCAGGCATTCTAATTCACGTATTAACTTCTATATCTATAGGAATAGTGATAGGGATCTTCCTTTATAAGACAGGAATATTGAATATTAGCAAGATATCGAATGGAATTCTTTATGGACTATTTGCCGGTTCTTTAGTATTTGTGGCATTCTTTATACCAGTTCAACACTTTGTATTATCACAGCAGATTGCTAACACAATGGTTGAGATGGATCCATCTATGACAGAGATTGATGCTAGACAGGAACTTGAAAAGAATTTCACAGCTATAATACTAGGATCTATACTGATGCATCTAATCTTTGGAGTTACAGTGGGATTTTTTTCGTCGGTTCTATCAATGAGATTTGGTACAAGATATAGATGTTCAGAATGTGATATCTCGTTCTCAAGAATTGATTCCTACAGAAAGCACAGAGAGCTTGTTCATGGAGCAGAACCGATTCAATTAAACCGTATTCTTATACTGGGAGGAGGATTCGCTGGTATAGAAGTGTTACACAGACTTCAGAAAGCTTTTCAAGATGAAGTAAAAATTGACATTACCCTTGTCAGCAGAGATAATTTTTTTCTTTTTACTCCAATGTTACCAGAAGTCTCTTCTGGCAGCATAGAGACAAGGCACATAATAACGCCAGTACGTACTTTCTGCAAACGAGCAAGGTTCTTTGAAGCTAAAACAGAATCGATTGACTTAAAGTATCAACGGGTTTTTATAAGTCACAATATAGGTAAGGAGGAAGAGCCGGTAGATCAACGCAATCATGTACTAGAATATGACTATCTGGTAATCGCGCTAGGGGGAGAGACGAACTTCTTTGGAAACACTGAATTAGCTAAACACTCCTTCACGATGAAAACAGTTGGAGATGCTATGATTCTTAGAAATCATGTCATAAATATGCTTGAACAGGCTGATATTGAACACGAAGATCAAGAGCTAAAGAAAAGATTAATGACGTTTGTAGTAGTCGGTGGTGGGTTCTCTGGTGTTGAGACTATTGGTGAATTAAATGATTTTATACGTGACTCCATTAAACACTACTATCACAACCTTGAAGATAAAGATGTAAGCGTTGTTCTGGTAAACTCTGGAAATAGATTATTGCCTGAGGTATCTGATGATCTGGCAGAGTTTACATTACAAAAATTAAGGGAAAATGGAGTTGAAGTATTATTAAATACTCGAGTTTCAGGCGCTGCTTCTAACAAGGTGGTACTAAATGATGGTTCTACAATATCCAGTCATACACTTATTTGGACAGGTGGAGTAAAACCTGATCCATTGGTTGCCAAAATCATTGATTGTGAACACGATCAAAAATCTGGTAAAATAATATCCAACAACTACCTCCAGCTCAATGGATGGAATAATGTATTTGCTATAGGTGACTGTGCGTACGTAACTGATCCTAATACAGGTACAGCTTATCCACCAACAGCACAACATGCTATAAAACAAGCAAAATTGGCGGCAGAAAACATAATCTGTGACATAAGACAAGGAACATCAACTACAGCATCATCAACACGCTCAACTACAGCGAAAACCCCAACAAAGGGAACAGCAAAGAAATTTAATTACAAGACAAAGGGCATCATGGCTCTGATTGGAAAAAGAAATGGTGTAGGTGTGTTGTATGGATATAAAATACATGGCTTTATAGCATGGTGGCTTTGGCGTATGTATTATCTAGGGAATCTTCCCACTCTGGATAAAAGAGTTAGAGTAATGGTAGATTGGATAATTGACTTATTATTCAAACGAGATGTTACTAGACTTAAAATCTTTTCGGAGAGTAAAAGCTTTCTCTAAGAGAAATACAGAGTAAGAGCCATTAGATTAATCCATAAGTAGGTTTGCGAAAATATTGACAGACATATTTCAGTCAGCAACAATTCAAATATTTTCTATATCATACTAGTAATTCTTTAACAATTGGTGATCATGAATATATATCCTCAGAGTTAGTTAATTAGTTAATCAAGAAACAAGAAAAATTCGAACAGCATATCCAATCTCTTATTGACCATGCATGTCTAAAATCCTTAAATGGTTAGCTAAGCGTTATTTGGGTATCTTTTCACGATAGTACGCTCCCTTCTACGCTCCCTGTATAGATGAATACATCCTTTCAGACATTGGATCTAAGTGAATACTTACCGAAGATTGTCTATTTCAGTGCGTGCTTAGAATGGCAGAGCCAAAGTATTAGAACTGATGAGTAAAGGAGAAATCATCAATCTGAGATAGCAAGAATCCTACAGGTAGATAGGTCTGTAGTATGTAGAGATGGTTGCATATGTGAGACAGCAGGCAAAAGAGAGCATCACCAGATATGTAGATGAAAGACTTCCTGAAGAATACGAGAAATGTCTTGTTGGGTTGAACAGCATCTTGAAAGAAGCATGGAATATATCCCATCTCTAATGATTATAATTTTGCAATTGACTCGGTCTGCCCTTGTCTTGAGTTAACTTCTTCCTCACCAATAATGCGATGAGAGACGTTCCGATAAATGTGGCGCTCCAGTACAACCATAGGTTATCTAACACTCCCGAAACAAATGCTGGAGCAAATGAACGGGGCAGGATTCATTGATGCTCCAGATATAAATGCAAGAAAGAATATGTCGAATCCCACTATCCCACCAATAACTAAACCCCCAAATCCCCTTAGTCCTTTTGTGTATACAACTACTACTATTACAGCCATCAATAGAGCCGATGCTAATACTTCAATTCCAAATATCGCAGGTAATGGAAAAGCATAGTTTGGTACGTTTGCGCCCAGGTTTGCTTCATTTCCAATCATATACTTTACAAACAAACTTCCTAATAATGCACCTAGTATTTGGGCAGTGAAATAATATACTAGTTGTAGTTTTGTAATATGTCTAGTAATCAAAAACCCTAATGTCACAGCAGGATTAAAGTGTGCCATAGATATTTTCCCAAATAAGTATACGCCAGCTGCTACACCTATAAATGGAAGAAAGGCGATAAACGGTATTCCCAATATTCCGTGGAATTTAGCATCTATGACCACTGCACCCGTAGCCAGTACAACTACAATAAATGTACCTATTACTTCTGCAATGAACTTTTTGTGATTTGATGTAAGTCTATCTGCTATTATCTTCGTTATCGACAACAGCTGTTGCAAGTTCCTTGATTCTCCTTTCTATTTCATCTCTAATCTATCTGACTCTTTCGATTGGCTTGTCTTTAGGATCTTCTATTCCCCAGTCAATTATATTTGGAATAAACAGAGTAGGACAGAAATTCTCGTCCATACAGCCCATATTGACAATCTTATTTGAATTTCTCATCATATCTTCGGTGATCCCTTTAGGCTTCTGCTTGGATATGTCTATTCCAATCTCATTCATTGCCTGTATTGCAAGAGGATTGATCTGTGAGGTCGGCTTAGTGCCTGCGCTTATTGGTTCATATCCGTCTGGAGCATATATTCTAAAGAATCCTTCAGCTATTTGACTTCTACCAGCATTCTCCACACAGACGAAGAGCACCGTCTTCTTTGTCTTGATTTTTGATTTACCGCCAAATGAAAATTTCATATATAATCAAGACTAGCTCTGCAACAACATCATTCTTTTACCGCCTTTATCACAAGGCTAGTAATCTTTCTGTTGTTGTCAGTCTCATCTCCTTCCGTATAGAGCTTTTCATCTAACATCTCGATCTTATCAAATCCGCCCTTTCTAATGCTGGCAATGTAGTTGTGTCTGGTCAACACACCATCAATACAACTGCACCACTTGTCTGGATCTATAGACTCAGCATTGTCTATCTGCTTATCTGTGACCAGATCAGAGATAACCATTCTACTTATTCCATTAGGTTTTAGAGTTCTGTATATTTCTCTAAATGTCTTTGCCTTGTCTGTTGTTAGATTGATTACACAATTGCTTATTACAATATCTACGCTATTATCATCGACAGGGATTCTTTCTTCAATATCTCCCTTTCTGAATTCCACATTTGTATAGCCATTTTCAGCGGCGTTCTTTCTTGACTTTTGCAGCATTTCATCGGTCATATCTATTCCTATCACTTTTCCATAATCTCTGACGATGTTAGCTGCTAGAAACACATCAATACCAGCACCTGACCCTAAATCAACCACCGTGTCACCTTCTTTGATAAAAGCAAACTTTGTAGGTGCGCCGCATCCTACGCCAAGGATGGAAGCTTCTGGTATAGATTTTAATTCTTTTGGATCATACCCTACTAGTTTAGCGACTTGTTCTGGTGATTGTGATTGTAAAGGTTGCAGAATTATTCTATTGCTCCCTGAGCAGCCTCCTTCTCCATCTTCACCTTCTCTCCCACCAATTGAAGAAGCGCAACAAGAACCTCCTGTCAAAGCTATCTTTCCATACCTTTCCTTTACCTTTTCTTTTATATTTACCGAATCGTTCATTGTGATATGTTTACCTGAGAAACTATTTAAGTTATCAAGAGAAGCTGGGTAAAGTAAGTGTAAAAATGGAAACTAAAGCAAGATCTAAAAAATCGAGATGTAATGTCTGTGTTGTGATGTGCCTTGTGTTGTGACATGCCCCTTACATTTTGGATTCTACAAACACAATTCTGCGTAACCACAAAAACCTGACAATAATGAAGATTCCAAATCCTGCCATCACACTAGAGCTTATGCGATCTATAATTTCATGCTGCTCTCCTTCTGCGGTAAAGAGGGTCGCTTCTAAAAGCTCCCCTACCATCCATACTCCAAATGATGTCACCAGAGCAATTCCAAACATCCCTCCTATGAGAACATGTGAACTTTTTAGCTGGAATATAGAGTAAGCGACTATTAGCCCACATGCAGAGATTATGAAGCACAGTTTTACAAATATATCATAATTAATGACTTCAAAGGATTCCAACAATGAATGAATCCCATATGCCAGTAACGCGGTGAATAGAAGTAATGATATGATTCTTTGGCTTTCAGATTTTATATTGATTGCAAAATAAAGAGGAATAATACTAGCGGAACACACTACACTCGTAAAGATAAATTGCATCAATTCCATATCTTGTATCTACTCCTTCAAATCGTAAAACATACAGGAGATTCTTTCGAGAGCGTCTTGATTAGGTTCTGCTTCAATCTTTGTATCTGCAATTCCTTCGTAACTTACCTTAATCGAGCGAAATGTACTTTTGTAATATGCTATCTTCTTTCCGCTAGCTATCTCCCATCTATAGAGAACTAAAAGTCCGCATTTGATCAGCTCATTTATCTTTCTATAGGTAGTTGAATGCGGAAGTCCTTGCGCTCGAATAATATCGTTGGCAGACCTGTCAGTGAAGGAAGTAGATTGTAAAATCATATGCATACTTGCGTCTGATAAGGCCGACAAGATATGAGATTTGAGTCTCTGGCTTTGTATTATTATCATAGTTCAAATCCCATTTTTGGGACTCAATGCTTAGAAACAAGGACGGCTTTAATAAATTCTCTGCTCAAACAAAAATAATTTGAACAAGAGATCGACTGTGATCATAATTTCAGGTATAGCTGCAGCAGTGATTATCGGCTTGGCGATTAGCATTCATCTCAGACTCTCAACCCTCGAACCTGAAGGTCATCAGGAAAATGAAACCCCGCAAGAGGTTCTAAACGAGATTTTGACAGGACAATCTGCTCACACTGAAGAAGGCGAAGAGAGTGAAGAAGGACACGTTGAAGAGAGCAGAGAATCATTGCATCTTGAAAATGAGACTTCCGAAGAACCAGAACATGAAGAAAACCGATGAAATCTTTAGCTGGCATGCAGCTACAATATAAATGCACCAGTTAGAATATGTCCAATTCTGCCTAGTTCAAGTGTTTTGGAGCTATAAGTTAATACATATGAACTGCTGCCGCTGAAGAGGATAGTAGCGATATTGGTTGATGCCTCTAAAGGGAAGAAGATACTGTTCTCATTATTTTTCTTCTTCCTTGCAGGTCTATTCGAAATTGGTGGTGGTTACTTAGTTTGGTTGTGGCTTAGGGAGGA
>JBKPHJ010000317.1:0-1179 GCA_046729835.1 Thermoproteota archaeon | reverse complement strand
AGGGCGGCTACTGAAAAAGGTAAAAGAGGAATATACTATATTTGGTTGTACATCCACTTCCCATTGATAGTTGGGATTACTGCAATTGGGATCGGTATAAGACAAGTAGCCTCAAGTAACCAAGAAATGTCCTATAGCAATTCTAAACTTGGAGTTATTTCCAGTCACTCTGATGCTTATTTTGGCATTTATATGCGCTCTTCAAATTGTTCTCGATTTAAGAGATCATCCTCATCATAGAATTTTTAGATTGTGGTAGCTATTTTGCTAAAGTAATCTTCAGGCATTTGTGTTCTGAAAGAGGATTCAAGGGGGTTAGATTCCCGTAGGTAAAGGGGCTCATTATCATTAGCAGAAATATGCTGCTTAAAAAGTGTTTCAGTTTATAGAACCACGTTGTGGTAGGCTTTACCACTTGATAAAATGCTTCTTAACCATATATTATCAATTCTGTCTTGTAATTCAGTCCCGGGAACCACAGCAATCGTCTTCGGATCGAGATCACGACAATATACCAGATAACGCTGACAATTGCGTTGACAAATCGAATCCAGATCAGAGAGATTCAGATCGTGATAAGCATGGCGATGTATGTGATAATTCTGATAGAGATGGGGTATTGGATACAACAGATAATTATCCTATTATCCACAATCCTGATGAAGCAGATACTGACGGAGATGGCATATAACTAACTTTAACTGGCCCATTAAGAAAGTGGAGGCACTTACACCGATTCAATGATATTTACATCAACGAGTATCAAAAGCAAACTCAAGTAATAGATGAGGTTGACTTTGAACTTCCGTATTACCCTATAGGAAAATTATTTGAAGGTTATGTGTGTAAGCGACTTGAGAAATTCTTCGATTATAGGAAAGCAGCAACAATCAAAAGATTAGAAGATAACACGTAGGTAGACAATATCAGATTTGTTTGATGTCAATTCTGACAAATCTGATGTGGATGTTATTCCTTGTATATCACCTAATGTACGATTAGTAAGAGTTGCATTCGGTAATACCGCTATTGGAATGGCTGAGGGAAGCTGCTGCTATTTCGGCCACTTTAGATCAGTTAGCCTCTCACTCAGGTCCCAGAGTGCTTTTGCTGTAGGCTTATCAATCGCCCAGTGTCGAACGCCAGATGGAAGCTGGCTGTCGTCTGGTACGAGTTCAG
>JBKPHJ010000316.1:0-1301 GCA_046729835.1 Thermoproteota archaeon | reverse complement strand
GGAGTGAGAGTAGGCGGTGTAGTCTCTAGAGAGATAAGAACGAATAACGTAAGAACAGGATTTGAGTTCATAGATCTTGTTACAAATGATAGAGATATTTTGGCTTCCATTACTGGGAATGGCCCAAGGGTTGGAAAATATTATGTTAACCTATCGGGTTGTCGCTTTGCTGCTGAGCGGCTGATTAATGCACTAGTCACTTCAGAGGTCATCATTTGTGATGAGATTGGTCCCATGGAACTTAAATCAAAAGAGTTAGTAGACGTCGTGAAGAATTTACTTAATACCGATAAGAAAGTAATTGTAGTTATGCATCAGAAACTAGAACATCCTTTAGCCGATGAGTTTAGAAAAAAATCCAGTTCTTTGATCAGCATCAATCTAAGAAACAGAGAAGGGCTTATCGAAACATTGCTCGATAGATTATCAGCTTAAATCATACTTACAATACAATAATTACTGCTCACACTTGAAAAGTGAGATAGACTCCTTTTTTATGATTCAAGGGTCAACTGGATTGTGAACTTCAACTATCATCAAGCAACTGTCAGATTTCCAATCATATGTAATAACCTGCCGTTCAGATACCTTATCAGCAATTGTTGAATCTCGAACTCGTTTTGATATGATAGGAAGGTGCTGCAATGCTTAAATGACTTTTCATGATTATTTTATAATGGTCGGCAAGGGGCATGCGTTATTATATCAAATGTAAGTTAAAATCTGATGACAGACTAAGGCTAGCCGATTCTCTTCGCTCAGGATCCTTGGCAAGAAATAAAATATTTTACGAAGGAATGCAAACAGCATTAAGAGAAGGAACGATAGATGAAAACGATATTGTACATTTTATAGAGGTCTGCTATTGCTTAGAAGGCGGATTATATCCTATGGCTATGGAGATTCCTGTATTAAAGGAATATTTTGAGGATATAGTTGAGGTAAAAGATGCACGCTTGAGGGATCAATGTACAATGGAATGTGAATTCTGTGATTGTACTAGAAACATTAGATTACCTGGGAAGTCTGTTGCTAATGAATTACAAATCGATAATGAATGGAAATCAGACGAATTTGTCGATATGGGCAGACTGCGGTTAAACAGAAAGAAACAGAAGGAAGGAATTGAAGGATTAAGAAATATAGTCTACAGTTATCATGATAGCGGTGACCAGAATAGGAATAGAGCTCCCATATTTGCTGGAGTGGCAATTTCAGGCCTGTTTGTGATTTTCTATGACAAAGGTGATCAAGACTATTTTAGGATAAAAAATATTCCAGACACAATCAAAGCACGCAAG
>JBKPHJ010000315.1:0-18436 GCA_046729835.1 Thermoproteota archaeon | reverse complement strand
GAAGAATCTACTGGCCCCAAACGGAATGCCGTGGCTGAGAAGGACGAAGAAATATTCGATTCATTTCAACCTGATATTTGATTAAAGTTTTGACCAGCCAATCAGCTTCCTTTTCTTCTTAGCTAGCTTTACAATCTTAAGCAGATCTCTAATATCTCTAGATCCGCTATTCCACAAGGATCCGGCAAGTTATAGCCAACTCGTGGTGTATGGTATACTCTTCCATAATAATGACTGAGATATTTCTGTATTCAGGTAACTATGTGACTATTTCATGGACATGTACCTACTGTTGTCTATTACGTATCTTTGAAAGAAAAGATCTGAATAGATTACATGATGTAATTATTACCTTCCCTGTTACAAGGATCCCAACAATTATCTCTATTATGAGGACTATGTACTCAATAATAAGGGCTTTCTACCAAGTTTCAGCTCTTCCTTCTACGAGTTTGTATATATATTAGCGTTAAAATTTTTATCTCTTTTATCATAAAAAGTAGCCGTGATATATAATCATTAAATACGCCCGTGAATATTGTATGAATGCTACTATCAATTATTTGAATAACGAATTAGCCTTATGCAGATTCTTCACCTTGTTATCCATTTCGATATGTGAAAAATTTAATGGAATCATCTAAACATACATAGGATTCTACAGCTGGATGCAAATTCTAGACATACCTATCGACATATTGTAAATGCTTACCTCAAAAATGTTTCCTTAACCTCAAACCCATTGAGAGAGAGAAAGAAAGAGGAAGATCAATAGTTCAGGCTATACTAATGGAAATGTTTCAATCATGAAAATTTTAAACTTTATACCGATTCAAAAGATATGTATTATGTTGATTTCTATACTTTGCCTGTACGTTAGGATGATTATTCTTCATCTAATCATCACAGAATGTGCAATTGAGAGTACAAATCAGCCGATTTCCTGCTCTTATTATTCAAATTTGAAGATTCTCGAATGTTTTCACCTTTCTTCCATCTAGATGCCTTCATACCGGAGTATCACTTCATTTACTTCCGAAAAAGTTGCAGATGATCCTAAATTGATTAGTTTGGATGTATAGTTTCTGTTGTTCAATATGCTGTTCGATACGCTGTACTCATTTTATTTCTCTCAAAGGGCTATATCGTAACTTCTTTTTTAATAAAAAAAGCTAATGATGCCAATATTGGCCACCTACTATGCTTCCACGAATCCATATTCTTGAGCTACTAGCAGACTGTAACAAGTTGAGGCATAAGCCATAAGTAATTCGATGATGTTATCTTTCTGTACAGGTGAGTCTATGTGTATGTCTTGGATTGATGTGTACAATCAGTATGTGAAAGGTTACGAAAAGATGAATGAGTTCTACAATGATTATGTAAACAAGATGAAAATGCTCAATGAGTTATTTGAGCAAGCTTCCCGAAACATCAGCAAAATGAATGAGCTATACCGAGATTTGGTTAAGGTTAACGAAAATATGTATAATCTATACAAGGAGTACCTTGATCATTATCAGAAATTGAACCAACAATGGGTAGAGTCCCTTTGGGGCCCTTTTTTAGCAAAAGTACAAGAGAAGAAAGAGATAGAAGCGACACAGGAAGAAAAGAAGGAATAAGAGTAGAAATAGAAGGAAAAGAGGAAGAACAAACTTTTAGAAAAACAAGGAAAACGAATCAACAAAGAAGGAATAGAAGGAAGGAAAAAAGGAAAGATTGACGAAAGATCAACAGTCATAAATATGCTAGTTTAACAAAAATTTGTGAAAATTCGCAGATTACGCGGATCTCTAGGAGCCCCCTCTCAGGTCTTAATTAGTACAGAATCGTTCTATCATACGCACATACATTTTGGTGATAGCGAAGCACGCTTATTGTATGAGGAATACAAGAACACAAAAGATCAAAGATTGATGGAGTCGGTCTCAAGATAGATCAACTTACCCCCTCTTCTCTTCTAGAAAGAAGCATTCGAACCATCCAGTTGCACGTCTTGCCACTTCTTCTAAAGCTCCAGCTTCTTCAAATAGATGAGTCGCACCCTGGATTACTATTATCTTCCTCTTTTTTTCAATTTTGGTGAGTTGAGTCAACGCCTCTTGGTTTAGTTTAATTACGGTTTTATCGTTTTCCCCTACAATTAACAGTGTAGGAATTTCAATCTGATTCAGGACCTGCTTGCCGGCCAAATCTGGCCTACCTCCACGAGATACAATCGCACTAATATCACCAGAACGCTGTACCGCAGCTACCAATGCAGCTGCGCCTCCTGTACTAGCTCCAAAATACCCGATCCTAAGGCTCTGGAGTTTAGGATGTTGTAGAATCCAGTCTGTAGAAGCTATAAGTCGTCGAGAGAGAAGTCCAATATCAAATCTGTGCTCCTTAGTAATATTATCTATCTTTTCCTCTTCGAGTGTAAGAAGATCTATCAGTAGCGTAGCAATACCTGCATTGTTCAATACTTGGGCGACATACTTATTCCTTGAGCTGTGTCTACTACTGCCACTTCCATGAACAAATACTACGATCCCTTTAGCATGATTGTTGGGTAAGCTCAGATTTCCTTCAATTATATTATTATTATCAGCAGATATCGTAACGAGATCATCATGATGATTACCTAGATTGTGATTGTGTTCCCCCATAATCATAGTATATTTTTCTTGTTATTGATTAATTTTTGTATCAGTTCTATTCTCCTCGATACTAACCTACTGCTAAATTCTGCTATAATAGCACAGGTTCACGTTCCCAGAAATACATTATCCTCTTCTCTTAGGAAATTCATTCAAAACACTGCACATACATCTCAGACATGCTCGTTCTTCAGGATCACTTAGATAAGATACATAGAAACATTTGGAACATTGTAGACGATTTAGCCCACTGATTAGCTCGAATATATCAATATCGATTTTTTTTATGACTTGCCGATTAAGGAGATTGTCAATCACGATGTCTAATAACTTAGATATCTCATTTATTTTGTCATTTCTATATCTTAGATACGTATTGATCATTTCTGAAGGAAGTAATCGCTGGTCCAATTCCTGTCTCCCTTTATTTGACTGTCTAAAGAGATGATCACGCAAATACCAATCTAGCTCTCTAATCTTCACGTCAGTCAATATGCTTAATGTATGAACGTTTAGGAGTAAAATACTTATGTTATCTCGGAAGCCAGATGTTAAAGTCCAAATGTTACGATCCCCAAATACAGGTTTATTCTGAGTAGTAATAGATATTGTTATTGTTATTGTAATTATAAATGATGAATTCCCGTTAAGAATGTAAACCTGTCAATTGCTCTTTAGTTAACCTGACTGGTAACACTGTTCCTGGGCGTGCTTTATACCCTGGAATCCCGATCCCTACTGCAATCATTGTACTCTTATTGGCCGAATGTGGAGAAAAGAATTCAGTCACTGCATCATCAAAGAAGGTTGTTCCAGAAGCGCCTATCGAGTGCGCATAGCTTGACAAATAGATGTTTCCTGCTATAATTCCCGCTTCAAGTTGTGCAACTCTGTATCCTCTGTTACCATATTCATCAAGGGTTTTGTGTAGATCTGTCATTAAGAATATCACTGCACTTGCGTCACTAAAAAGAGATTGACCTAAACAAAGGTATCCAGAGATCTGTCTTGACGTATTTTTTTTCAACAAATCGAATGTATTGAGTTTGCGATTAAAGAAGTATGCCCCAGCCCCAGGATCTAAACTCTCCACGTTATTAGCTATGAAATAGGTGTCTATTAGAGTAGATGAGTTTTCCCTATTCGCAAAGACATCCATGGGTACACCTCGTGTAGAGCTATCAATTACGGTATATAACGTAGAAAGTGGAATAGAAGAATGTTTATCGAACCTTCGAGTAGAACCTCGTCGTAGTATAACTTCACCAATAGTTAGTCGTGCTGATACTCCCATTTCTTCTGGCATGTACTTTCTATCCACAGTTGATTCTGAACTAGCATCCGTATCCATGTTCGGCTGTTGTTGCCTCTGTTTTTGTTGTTGTTGCTGCTTGGAAATTGAACCTCCATTGTTAGCAGGAGGTCCCTGTTGTTCTTCCAGGATACCATTTTTTTTGATACCAGTCCATTTTTCGACTTCCTCTCTTTCTATGAGTTTTGAAGCTTGATGCAGAGTCCAAATGTCAGGATAATCTACCTCCCTTCCCTGTGATAAAGGTAGTATCCTTGGAATAGGTAGCTCAACAATCTCCTTTTGGGGACTATCAATATTTTTAGAGTTAGATTTTGCCGAAGAACCAATCCCAATTGATGCAATTGCTATTGAAGCTTCCTTCCGATCTTCTAAACACAAGAGACGATTAACTAAATCATCCACGTATCCCATAATTACCTTCGTGGGAAGTTTCATTGATGCCGTAGTTGCAATTAGATTCGCAGAAATCACGCCACCATCCCAGAACCAATGACGATACGATCTTGCCTGATACTTCCACGCATTTCTCCATGCCAGAGAAGAAAATATTATGGAAAGCGGAGATGTTAGAATGGTGTCATGTTCTCTGTCTGCAAGAGCTGAAGACGCTAAGGAATACCTATAATCTCCACTCCTTATTTGGGTGAGACTGAAATCAGCTGGACCAAAATGATAGATTCCAGCTTTTAGATCTGGATCTATGTCACCGCATACGACATACAATTCTATTGGATAAAGGGCCCCCGTTGCTGAAGCTGCACGCATGTAATAAGTGCCATAACTATATTTCATCACTCTGGTGATTCCAGCTGAAAAAAATAGAATCTCAGATAAATCATTTATAGTTAATGATTTCCCATTTGGAATAGCAGTAGAATCCACGGATTGCTTTGAATTCCTGATGGCAGTGATTGAATCCAAATCTGGTTTAGGGAAATCATCTGTAAGAGCGAAATTTGGTTGCTCAAGGTATACCTTAAAAGGCATAGGACGGTTTTCCCAGTCCAAATAATGTCTAGAAGTCATTAGACTAACTTCTGAGTGTTTAGTTGCCTCATGATAATCTAATGCATATTCAATTTCTCTATTATCCATGGATCTATATTAGATGTAGAACGATATAATTTTTACAAGCACAAACCCATTCTTTACATCAACAACATCATGCTGGTCTTAGGAAGGCTCCCTTAGCTTGTCTCACTTTGCTTCTTGGTGTATTACTAGTCTTACCGACCCTTGTATGAAAGTGCTCCATTATACTTACTAGAACCTTCATCTACGGCCATATATTAGGATCCTCTACAGCATCCTGATCTCTAGAATTCATCAATAGAGAAGAAATTGACATTATGGGCTGAAAACAATTCTTTCTCAAGACGCCGATACGCAAATATGGGTTTTGAATCGCATGCATTACCAAAAAAGGCTCAATAAAATCTTTACTATATCTGGCATTATCCAGAATTGATTAAGTCTGATTCAATATGATATATATCATAGAGTTTTCCTAGGTAAACAATGACTACGTGCTTTCTTTTGTACATAGCTATCCTTGTTCTAATGGTGCCACCAATTGTGAGGGACAATTTGGTCCATAGTCAAGCATTGGAGCATGAGAATGGTTTGAAGTCTACCGGAATCCCTTGTGACAAGTTAGAACATTTGGTTTTTCATAACCATACTAAATTGAATATGATTTCTTATGTGAATGATATCATCTAGTGATCGCTATACTTTATCGTTAAAATTTTTGGGTTTATATAGTCAAGAAGTAAGAAATGCAGGTATAGTGAAGTTGACTTTTTAACTACTTCCAGGTTTAGCATACTCTTTTAGACCTGTAAAGTCAATCCCAACTACAGGTTCGTTTCCGACAACCCAAGCATTATGTCCAGGTGGGACTACAGCAGCATCTCCGGGACCAAACTCTTCTTCAGTACCATCATCCATAGCCACTTTAATTCTGCCAGAAATAATATATTGAGTATGCGGCGCTTGACAACTATCTGTCTTTATAATGGGTTTCACACATTTTTCCCAACTCCAACCTGGTTCTAATTTAATCCGACCGATAGTAGTATCACCAAGGTTTGCAAGTTCAATCTTGCCTTTTTCAAATGTCCGTGTTTCATCCGGTGAAGAGTCTAGACTCTTTTTCTGCATACTTGCCATTTGCTCTTAACTGTATTGAAAGCATGATTATAAGCATTACCGTAGTTTGACCGTCTCATCCGAACGCAGTTTCTTACTAGTTCTACACTCTCTCCCCGTTCTCTCCGTAATCTATTGATTATATTCTAAATCAACTCGCTATTATATTAATAACACAGCAGCAAGTACACCCAACAGTTAGCTCTCGAATCTTGGATGGATCTAACAGTGACAAGAGCAATGAGAGCAATGATGACTAAAACACAAACACTCACAGCACTCTTCGTCATGGCCATGGGAGTAGTCATGATTTTACCAAGTAATCTAGCCATCGCCTCCCCGGCAGATGGTGGTGGCTCGACAGATGGTGGGTCAGATCAAGATCAAGAAGAACCGACTGAACCCGAAGTAACAGAAGAGCCTGAAGTACCAACAGAAGAACTAATTGATCCATGTCTTGAAGATCCAAACGCAATCGGATGTGGGTCAACAGAACCAGTTGATCCATGTCTAGCAAACCCAAGTGCTCCAGAATGTCAACCAGATAGACCAAGATACAGAGCTGGTCCAACATCGGGCCGCAAAATGACTTATGATTTATTAGATTGATGTTTTGATATTTGATATCAGCCAATGAGTCTATTTCCGTACGAAGATGTTCTTACTAAAGAAATTGAAGCATGGAGTGGCTTTGCAGACAAACTTCCGTCAGATGACGATCGAGCCATATTTGCAAAGCTACTCAATGACTGTTACCGATACGCTGCTGCAATTAATAGTCAAGAACACCCATTTCCAGCTGAGTCTGTCATCATCGCTTTACTTTTGTCACAACACAAGATTATCAGCTATTTGAGGTCGATAATACTATCCAAACCGATCTGTACCACTAATGTTGTTAAGACGTAAACTGTCTATCTTAGTAAGAAAATCTGTCATTGATGGATTAAGCCGTACGAAGGCCGTAAATAAGACATAAAAATAGCAATCTCCGATTTATAATTAACAGTTTGCAGATTTGTCACCACAGGTTGAAGATTAAACTAGCTTGATTATATGCCCGGAATTTGTAAATAGATTTGTCGTCCCGTTCGTTGGGAATAGAAGCTCGGCAAAGTATGATATAATAATCATTTATAAGGTATTATATGGATACAGAAATATTTGATACTGAAATAACTGTAACAAATATCACTAAAGGTTATATAGAACTCTCAGCTTCACCTAAACATGATAAGAAAGCTAAGAAGTCTCAACTCTAAGAGCGTATATTTTTGCTTATTCCAAAAATGGTTCCGCGTTCTTTCGAAGACAAGAATCTCTGAATTCTCGGCAGCTTTTCGATGTGTCTGTGTATTATGTTAATTTCTTTGGAGATCGGAAACACGGATTAACTGTCATGGCCGAATCAAATATATACTTTTACATACGTTATTTAGCATCATATATCTACTATCAGATTGTCTCTTTCTGTATATCACCAAAATGTAATGAATACAGTAATATTAAATTCATGACGGGTGATTATTCTACACATGCAATATCATAAAGCGGCCATAATGGGTTCTGAAAGGTCAAGAAAAGCGCAGATGAAGTTATTTAACTACACTGGCTTTGCTATGCTCACGTATACGATCAAACAGACTGAAAAAGGATTTGAGCCAGTAGGTGACGAAATGCTTACAGGCTCTATGACCAGGGGAAACGAGATGATGCTCTTCATCTGTGACAACGACGGCTATGCCAAGGCCCAATCTAAACCACTTCCCTTGGAGGAAGGTGAAAAGATCGTTGAAAAGATGCTAAAAGATGGACTAGAAGAATTTAAAGGAGCAATAAAGACTGTTTCCTAGCTCGAAGTGTAGCTGACCATGAATTGCTTTTATTTGTCGCCCTTTAAGGCGGGATACCAAAAGATAACACCCTTTCTACAAGACGGCTGAAGTCGTAATGCTGCTTCTGAAGTACAGTCGTATCATAACTCATTTGTCTGATTGATGATATACTGATATTAGCGGGTCATGGTTGGAAACATTCTAGCACATTCTGGCAGACCTCAAGCACCATGAGTTCATGTGATTAAATACGAAGATAGACCGGCGTCAGGCTTATAGATTCAGACGACCCTGTTTTCGAATATAGTGTGATGTGATATCTTAGCAATTCATCATCGTGTTCTTGGTGTTCAATTCTCAGATAATTTTTCATTCTATCTAATAGATCTGCCAGAAGAATACTTATCTGATTTAATAATATAAAAGACTTCGAATGTCTCGTATATACTAATTTAATTGTACATTGGAATATGACTATATTTTATAAAATCCTCTAGTTGTTCGTAACTCTCGGTTTGAAGATAGTTCATCAAGTTTTCCACAGTTTTATCGTCGTATTCTGGGTTGTTATACCTGCCCTCATCTGTTATGATTTCTTTACCTTGTTTGTTTTGATCCAAACTTTTCCTGCTTAATACAGTGCCATAGCACTGACATATTTAAGAATATCTTGACTTTCTTTTCATAGGCTAAATATAGGTAATAGCTGTATATCATAAATTATACGTAGTTTTTGTAATATTTTAATGAACGCAAACGAGTTATTTTGATTTATGCGTGATTTGCTTCAGAGGTCATAAATGCACTATCTTTATAAGGTACTGTAGAAGCTGTTCATCGCTTTCATCATTGTTAATTTTACAATACTTCTTGATATTTTGTAAAATAAAACCTTTTGCATCTCTACAGGACTTGAGTCCGTGAGTTGTTCTCAAAATCATCTATTTAGAGTACTGCGTTATAACATTACGTTTGTTGAGCTTGCCAAATTTCTGGACATCTAGAAGGTTATTCACTGAGAAATTTACAGTTAAGTCTTACTCAATCTTAGTTAATCTTTGTATGTAACAATTATCAACTTTCGATATTAAATCACGAGGGCAAGTACAGGTCATATATACGATAAAGCGAAATTCCTACGTTAATAGGCTCTCTGAGCTTCAATCTGCACTGTACATACTTAGATGCATATCTGAAGGTAAGAACGAAGAACAGATAGTGGAAAGATTTGTTGGGGATGAAGCACTCGTTAAAACGTGGTTAGCCGTTTTAAAAGAGATTCATCTTCTCGAACAGAACTCCGTCAACGAACTAGTGATAACCAAAGAAGGTCGTGAGTACCTGCAGCGTTACAATCCACATTGGTAGTTACACATTCAACTTATTGCTTTAGGCGAATTAGGATGAATAATCTCAAAGAACCATCGCATCAGAGCGCCTTACGAGTGAATTGAAAGGGAATCATTTGGGAAATCGGTCTAACGAATGTTAGATGTTTCTATGTACACTTCGTGACTAAATACTTATTTATTGCAAAGATTAATACTATTATCTACTTCCGATTTGTCACCGACATCATCATTCGCATGCCCGGAAAATAAAAATGATAAGGATAATCCTACGGTAGCTCTGTTGTTGCTGTAGGAGCAACGTCTCATGACCGTCGACAGCGAAAAAGAATAATGGTTGTAGACGATGAAGATGACGTAAATGTTACACTGAGGTTAGTCCTTGAAGAGCAATTTTCGGTCGATGTGTTTAATGACTCATTTGCAGCGCTAGATAATTTTGCACCGGGTTTGTATGATTCACTTCTTCTAGATATAAAGATGCCAAAAATGGATGGACTTGTACTGTGTAATAGATTACGAAATATAGACACCAAGACAGAAGTGTGCTTCATAACTGCTAGGGAGATGCTGTTCGAATATGCAAAGCCTGCATTCACTAGTTGCACCGTACTCAAGAAGCCCATTGACACCTACGACCTAATAAGAGAAGTGACAAACGTGATTGATGCATAATAATGCTTTAAGAATTGAATTGTAAAGTAAAGAAAATCATCATAGTTATGATTATCAAGATTGGAAATTGTCGGCAGTTAATTTCTTAAACATCACTGCCTACCTATGACATACACTCATGAAATTTATTGGTGGGATTACCGATCCAGTCCACAGATATATCGGGTTCACTGATGTTGAGCGAGATCTCATAGATACCTCCATATTTCAGAGACTTCGAAGGATTAGGCAGCTCGCAGGTGCTCATCTTGTGTATCCCAGTGCGCAGCATTCGCGATTTGAACACTCTTTGGGAACCATGCATGTTGCTGGCTACGCTGGTGAAAGTCTTCTTACAAAGGGCTTTATCAATAACGAAGATAGCTTGCAAGAATTGAGATTAGCTGCCTTACTACATGATGTTGGTCACGGCCCATTTTCTCACCTTTTCGAAGAGGTTCTGGAAAATGAATGTAACCTGACCCATGAAGATCTAGGGAAAAAAGTGATACGTGAAAGCGAAATAGGCGATATTTTAATTAGATATGGATATACGCCTTCAAATATATGCAGACTCTCTTTTGGCGAGTCTAAATCCATTTTCCTAAACGAGATCCTCGTGGGTGGTCTATCAGCTGATATTATGGATTACTTACCGAGAGATGGTCTTTTCACCGGTGCCGAATACGGCAAAATCGATTACCACAGGCTAATTACCTCTTTTGAAGTGGTTGCAACAGGACATTTAGCGATCGACAGATCGGCATTATATTCATTTGAATCGATGCTTATATCTAGATATGAGATGTTTAAAGCCGTCTATTTCCACAAAACCGTTCGATCAGCTGAAGTAATGCTTCTCCATTCTATGGCTCAAGCAGATAGTCACTTACATCTTACCAAAATTTCCATTGAGAAGTTTCTAAATTTAACCGATGAGGTTACTCTAGAAAACATCTGTTCGCTTGACACGAATCAAAATGCATCAAAACTGGCTAAAGCCTATAGGGATAGGAGATTACTAAAGTGTGTCTATGAAAAATTTTTACATAAGCGTGATAAGTTGTACAAGAAGATGAGTAGTAGGACATTAGAAAATTTGAGACTTCGTATCAGTGATATCGCGGGCGTTAAGGAAGATTCTGTTTTCGTAGATGCTTCAAGAGCTCCATCCATGCCGCTTACCCCCACAAGAAAAGAGATCAATTCTATACTACTTGTAGATAAGGAGTGGGCATACGATACCCCAGTGTCTGAAATTCCTGTCATCAACTCGATTACAGGATTTCTTGATATGTTAAGGATATATACAACTGCAGAAAGTAGAACCGCAGTGGCTGCTACTGTCCAAAAAATACTTGGGCATCCAGACTCGACGAGCTAACAAAGGGATTCAACTATAACATGAACAAAAATCACAAGAAGAAAAGAGTAGTAATCAAACTTAGTGGAAGTATATTTGGTAGTAATGCAGCGTCGAAATCAATTAAGGAATATGGGATGATGGTGACAGAAATAAGAAGGTACAGTCAACCTATAATTATAGCAGGAGGAGGGAATATTGCTCGTCACTATATAAGTCTTGCAAGAGATCTTGGAAGTGACGAAGCGAGTTTGGATATGATGGGAATCGAAGTTTCAAGGCTTAATGCAAAGTTATTGATATACGCGGTAGGTAACGGCATCTATCCACGGGTACCTACTAATCTCGATGAGGTCTCCATCGCTGCTGAGACAGGCGGACCCGTAATTTTAGGAGGATTACATCCTGGTCAGAGTACGAATGCGACTTCTGCATTGGTAGCTGAGAAGGTTAAGGCCGAGATATTTTTGAACGCTACTGATGTCAGCGGGATTTACGATTCGGATCCAAATATCAATCGACATGCAAAAATGTTTAAGACCATCAAAGTTGATAAATGCATAGAGATATTAGGTAAAGGAAGCAGCATGGCTGGAAAATACGATCTCATGGATATGGTTGCGCTAAAAATCATAGAACGATCAAGAATTCCTACTCTGATATTAAGGTCTAATGTTGCTGACATCATAAAGATTATTAAATCAAATGATAGAATAGGGACTAGAATCTTGGTCTAAGGGTAGACTACCATAGTTGAGAGTTAAGAGTTTCTCATTCCGAGGTTTTTAGTACCAGATTCATTAAGATAGTAACGTATTTTGTAAATTTGAGGAATTGTCATTAATGGATAGCCTTCAAATCTATCTAAACATCTATATGGTTTGACTATCAGATTCTCCTAAAGCGACCATTGTTGCCTAATTTCTGTCCCCTCTTTTAATTCGTCTTTCAGCACAGTTTTATAATCGATGATACATATCAACAACAAATACCCAGATTCCAAGCACTAAGCATACTTCCCATTCTTAGCATTTTCTTAATTCCATTGCCATCAATTTTCAGTAGAAATACTAGGTGGTATCTTATTTTATCGTAAATAACTCCTACATAAACAAAATAAAATTACATGATATCAATTGACAATATAGTAATCTGATGTAGCCGCGCGAACCTCCCCGTTATATCATGTCATCTACTATACTTAAGTTGGCCATCTCTTCAACAGAAAGATTGACTCTATACCATTTGTCATTTTTTTTAAATACAAACGAGGAAGACTTCTTGTTACTTGCCGATCCTAGACCCCCAACTCTTTCACTCAACCTAGATTGAAGTTTGTCTACCTGATACTCTGCGATCATTAGATTTCCAATAATATTCTCTAATTCAATGTCCCGTTCTTTTGTTATCCTTTCAGACATTTTCAACCTCATCTAGTACATACGACGTTAGCACTATTTATCATTTTAAATCTGGAGCGTGGGTGGATGATGATGCCTCAGCGGTTTAGTTCTGGTATACAAGAGATTGGCATTCTAACTATACCATTAACGGGCAATAGTCCGGTCAGATAGTCAGTAGTCACAGAAACTTATGAGAAGGGTTTCCGTATCGATACCATAATAACTATTTCTGTAACACGTCAAAATTCATGATCTTCATGGGTATTATGTTCTCTGCTATTCGATTTTTTATCCATATTTATGACTTCATAATTCTCATTTTATTTAGGTCTGATATTGTTGGAACTTAGATGTCAAAAACCGTGGCTAAGGAAAAGAATGTTTAACCGTGTTGTATGGTATTTATCTTCAGTAGTTGTTTCTTACCTTATGAAAGCTGGAATACTTGGTATGGAAATAATGGGATCACAGATAGCAACCTGTCTGGCTTTAAGAACACACAAATGCTACGGTCACAAGCTAGCTAGCTAACGATTGCGTTGGTAACTGTGGTTGAAGGAAGGAAAGTGTATGACGTGACAGATGGACACAACTCTGTATCAGCCAGTTCCTGTGTATGTCTCCACTAGCAAACCTACCCAGGAGCTTAACAAGTCTATTTCTCCCCTTGTCTGCAAGATATGCATCGAATATCATTGTCCCAACTTTGGTAACTCGGTCTTTGTATTCTTGATTATAAAAGATGATATCTTCGTCTACAACGTTCTTGAACTCTGTAGTCTTGTTGGTCAACATATAGTATTTTACAAGCTTCCAAGGGTTACGACGGTCTAATGGAGAGCGAATAAACAGATCATAATATTCATCAAGTGTAATCGCTCTTTCCGCAGCCATATTAATAATCCATTTCTTTACAGTGTTTTGCTTCTTGATACTTCTTTCAATATTAATGGCCAGCTTGTCTGTGTCAACCTTACGCTTTAAGTACTCAGCAATTTTATAGGCCGTACAGAGTGATCTGTTAGAATATTTCATTATGTATGTTTGATAGAGTAAGAATAATGTTGGAGAGGCACCTTCTAATTTCTTCAAAGGGCGCGGGTATAGAAGAGAGTAATCTAGTCGTTCAGCAATGCAGTTAAGAAATGAATATTTGTAAGCTCTTTTTTTACCTTCTAGATGCGTGAGTTCTTTGATATCATGATCAAGTCCATTTATTGCGGCTTCATGAAGGAAGTTTAAGGCAAAGCTGGGAATATACTGCTTCTTTAGATTTGCTCCCTTATCATTGGAATATTGATACATTATCATTGACGTATTGGGATCATATCTTTTGCTTCTGCTATGCTGCATGACATCCAGCAATCTGTTAGCCACTTCGTTATTCCCTTCCTCTTTGCCTATTGTCTCAACTTTCACTACGCTATTCCCTTCCTCTTTGCCTATTGTCTTAACTTTCTTTTTCCCTCTTCCTTTATCTTTGCGCTTTGCAAGAGCTAGTCTGTTCTCAACTTCTAACGTAATATTTTTCGCTGCAACAGTAGTCCCTGTCTGGTCACCTTTTTTGAGCAACGTCGAAGTCCGCCATCCAATGCGTATGCCTTTTTTATATCCTTGAAAGACCGACCTAGACGGAAGGTTGCTAGTAACCAGGCGTGGTTCAGAATCTTCTATACGACACATGAGTAAATCGAAAAAAAGAGGGTTCACGAAAGAATGGATAGAAAGAGAGAACAAAAGAGAGAACAAATGAGAAACGTCAACGTTAGCGCATATTTCATGATTGTAGCGGTACTAGCGATGATTACTGGAACTCTAAGTACAAGCCTTGTCTATTCTTCTACCGATGAAGCGGGAGGGGAAGGAGAAGACAAGGGATCCCAAGATACACCTGATGAACCTGAATCAGAACCGGAACCTGAGTATGAACCACCACCTGAACCAGAATCCGAGTATGAGGCAGAACCACTACCAGAGGAAGAAGAACCATACTATCCTGAGGAGCCATACTACGAGGAACCAGTACCACCAATTGAAGAGCCTCTCCCAGTAGATCCCTGTGTTGAGGACCCAAGTCTGCCAGAATGTCTGCCGCCACCACCAGAAGAGGAGCCAGAACCAGAACCAGATCCGCCGGTAGAGGAACCTGAGCCTGAGCCTGAGCCTGAGCCTGAACCTGAGACTGAGACTGAGCCTGAACCTGAGCCTGTAGCTGCTGCACCCTCTTTGGAGGAGCGATCCCCTTCTACCGAATCTGATACAGATCCAATACCAGAACCAGAGCCGGAGCCCGAGCCTGAACCTGAACTCCCACTATGTGATGGCTCAGCACAGGACTGTATAACAGAGAATGGCGATATCTGTTTGGAAGGACAAGGAGGCCATGAATGTGAATGTGCAGAGGACATGAGCAATTGTCCTAACCACCCATCATTACAAGAGCCACTACCGCCACCACCAGAGCCAGGTAATCCGGATTTCGAACCAGACGAGGAATGTCTGTACAATACACAGCTACCGCAGTGTGTGCCAGGGGAAGGGCAAGAATGTCCAGAAGAGTTCGGCACCAATGAAGATGGTAACTGCTTTCCTGACCATGACCAATGCCCTGATGATTATCACTCTCATGAGGACTACGAAACAGGAGAGTGTATTCCTGATGACGTGCCATGCGACCCAGGCTATATAATCAATCCTGGCTATCCATCGTGTGACAGAAAGGAAAACGTCTGCATTGAGTATCCTGGAATAGACGCATGCAAGGATGATGATGATGATGATGACAGCGAGAACAATAGCAACAGTAACGGGGGAGGAGGAAGCGGAGGAAGCGGAGGAGGCAGCAGCAGCAGCTCCACTGCCACTGCGATTGCCATCTCGACCTCCACTGTTATCACCAATATCAACAATCACGAGATAATCAACAAGATAGTCAAGCACGACCGCAACAGCTTCCCTGACATCGAGATCATCGGTCTGAGTCTCAAGAACAACGGTGACTCAATGATCTGCCTGATGGATATCAGCTCATCGAAGGTCCAGTGCCAGCAGTTTGGAATTCCAAACAACAGGATAGACGCTGACACAGGCAGGATTATTGAACTGGATACTGGCAAGGAGTACGATAACGGCAACACCGGAAGCAGCTACATTGACGCCACAATCAGGGCAGTCAACGACCAGAACTTCAACGAGCTCAAGAGCAAGGACAATCACGACTTCAAAGTGGACCTGGCAGCGTTGGGAATCAACGACAATGGCAATGGACTGGCCTGCCTCATCCAGGATGATTCAGGAAAGAGCAAGGCCCTATGCGAACCATTCAAGCTTCCAGAGGGCGAAGTCACTGGGCAGATCACAGAGATCGTCAGTTTCGATTTCTATGACAGCAACAGCAATAACAACAGGGGTGGTGGTAGTAGCTCAAGCGACAATGATAGCAGCAGCGACGGCGGGAGCAGTAGCAGTAGTAGTAGTAGCAGTTCATCGTCGTCATCCTCATCCTCAGCCCCATCCTCGTCTCCGCCCTCATCCCCACCAGGTGGAATCACGCCCACGTCCTCGCCCACGCCCACCGCAATAACGCCGAGCTGAGGAAAGGTTTAAGGAAAGACATTGTTGCTGGCATAGCATCAAGATACTCAACGACAGATACAAGCTCCTGGGAGATTATGACTCCATTGTTTGGACGGTGGAGAACTGGGGAAATCTCATGGCGTAGGAGTGTTGCATTAGTTGAAAATGTTATACGTAAAGAACTTAATGCAATGCAGAAGGCCAAAGGCGTAGCGACAATTTATGAAGATATAGGAAAGGCTTTCGTTAAGAATAGAGATATTCGCTTTACATACCCAGGAGAGGATCCTAAATGGCCCGAGCCGACTGATTACAGAATCAGGAAAGGGCTCCTAGGAATTTCTTGCTTTAGGAATTACAAACACAGGAAAAAAATTCTAAAGATGGCGCGCGACGAGCTATGACACACAAGGGCGAAATTAGTAGAAGGAGCGCAAGCATTAGAGCGAGAAGGAGATGGACAGATAAAAAATGACTCAAGAGCAAAGAAGCATTTTAGACAAGATAGCACCTGACGAAGATACAGCTTGGGGAGTCGGACAGGTCGAAGATACGTTCAGAAAGAAAAAAGTGTCGGAATGCCTCGTTACTTCATATCGAATAATTGTAGCAGATCATGAACCCTCAGAATAGTTATGCATTAAGGTTAAGGACTGCGACATCATTGACCGAAAAAGAATCACAAACAATAATTTTTGCAAGACCTCTTGATTATAACTATGACTGCTGTTCTTACTGGGCTTCAGGCTGTTCGCTCTCGAGCTGCTTCTTTTGGCTGGTCAGCAGCAGGTGACTCAATCGGAACATGGAGACCAGTCTCTCAACGTAGAATTTATGGATTTACTGTTAGATAGCTTTTGCTTCCAACCTATTTCTTTATTGTTGATCAGTCTGCACTCTAGTCTACTGGAGGTTTCTTCTAAAACTATTAATACCACTATAATGTTCGAAAGGTGGCGTTATGATAGGAATTCCTAGACTTATAGGATATATTCTCACTGTGTCATTTTTTACTTTGCTTATTATGTCAATATTTATAACACAGATACAATTAGCATATGCTCGGGCCAATATCAATACAAATTACAACACAACTGATTCAAACAGCATACAAAATAATATTTCACTAATTACAAATATCTTGGCAAAGAATCTTGAAAATCGCATTCAAAAAGCAGGTGCCATACTTGAAATAACAAGCAAATTACCACAGGTAAGAGATGTTCCCTATGCACACTTGCTTAATCAAACATTAAACACATTACATGGAATACCTCAATACGCAGACATAGAAAAAAGACAAGTAGTTAAGAACATACTATCTAGCAATAATGATTTATATGAAATTTTCCTTGTTATGCCAAATGGAAATATGTATTTTCTCGAGCCTTATTCTATACAACAGACTCTTGCCGTGAACAATTTTGCATTTAGAGATTATTTCCAAGGGGCAATTAGAACAAATGACACCTATTTAGGAAATGCGCATACTACTGCAGCTGCTTCTGGAGTTAGAACAGCAAAGATTGCCGTTCCAGCGTATTCTTTAAAGGATAACTCTACTATTGCTGGAGTATGGGCTGGTAGTATTGATTTTAATGCTTTAAATAAAGAACTTCAATCACTTAATCTTACATCTTTAGATGACGGTACACGTGTTGTCTATGTGGATAGTAATGGACAAAAGATTGCTGATTCTGATATAAATAAAAGTACTATTCCTGAGTCTTTTGCTAGTCTAAGGGGTTTTAATGCTGCTATAGGTGGACAAGCTGGCTCAACTATTGATACAGCGGATAACACAAAGATGTTGGTAGCATACCGGCCAGTAAATGCATTTCATAATACTTGGGTTGTTCTTTTGATGCAACCATCACTACCACTATAATAATTAACGGCGAGAGGTGTGGCACCTGTAATCTCTTCCCTTTCAACTCTTTCCTTTTGATATTGTAAGAATCTTACAATGCAACTAAATATCCAAATTGGATCCTTTTTTCCCTTTGATGCAAATAGATTGCACCTTTCTTCCATCGTTCCTTCTGGAAGTAAACTAGTATAATTAAGGAAAATCCGCAAACGCCTAAGATAATAATCTCTTGTGACTTGGGATCTCACCGCATACATAAAAAGAGAATATGCATT
>JBKPHJ010000314.1:0-17771 GCA_046729835.1 Thermoproteota archaeon | reverse complement strand
TTTAGCAAGGTATTCGTAGTATGGGCATCCATACTGGATTGTTAGGCTTATTACCACTTCCATCAAAAACATCTGGTAGTACACACAACTTTTTGATTCTTCTCAGAAGAAGTACACATTTCCGAGCAATCTCTATCTCTTTGTTAGAAACTATGATCTGGTCTTGGACAAAATCAGGCAATCCTAGCTTCTCAAATGTCAAAACATTGGCTTCTGAATATTTTTGCTTAGACATACTTGATCCACTTAGGCACTATGCAACTACGAACTTCCAAAGAATAATACTTGATAGCAGCAGTTTTTAACCCACGGTTTAAATGAAATTCGCTGAAATAGGGGGACGATCCGCCGCCTTCCTATACTTTTCAATTAATCTCTGCTAATACCGATGTCATGCAGTTTTCACGCCTTTTGGAAGAACTCTCAGACGCGGCCGAGGATGAAACCCATCACATAGATATCAGAACTAGTAATGAACTGTTTCTGTGAGAGAGAAGCTGTTAGCTTTGAAACTCATCATAACTTCCGAAGAAAGCAGGTTCAGACTTTTATCGGAAGGACCTGCGCTACTAGCTGTCAAATCGATGGAGGACCGCTTAAGCAGAATTGAAATGGAAAGCCTACATCAAATCAATCAATAATCTGTCAGACAGACTATACAACAGATTATCTTTAATTTTAAAAATAATATTATTGTGAGTTGTAGTGAGTTGTAATAATCTTGACTTTCGTTTCAAGTATATCTTCTAAAATTGTTCTGAGTATAATTCCATAGGGACATTCAGTATTATTCGAGTAGAGACCACTCTTTCATAGGTCTTTTTGAAGACAGAAACGGTACCTGTTTCCCATTCACTTCAAAGTACGAAATATCCTACAACCCGAATAACCCGATCTCATTTTAATGAATAAACTTTGTACGGCTTTCCACTACGACGATCAATATATTTCCATTCATTCTCAGTAGTCAACAGTCGTTTGAACCTTGACTGTATTCTTGGATGTAATAACTCAAAGACATCTTCTCCTACAGATATCTTATTTGCAGCTGTTAGTGAGGTTATCTTTGCTGCCACGTTCATGCTATATCCAAGTATGTCGATTGGGGAGCTTCGGTCGTATCCGTACTGAACAATTACATTTTCCCCTTCATCCATTCCCACTTTTACTGATAGTTCTGGATAACCCATCCTATCCAGTATTGGATTTATTCCATTTTTTATTACATTTAGGATTGATTCTGCACACTCAAATGAACGATCACAGGCTAGATACTTGTTGAAGCTAGAAGGAAAGAATGTAATAACAGCATCACCTACGTATTTTAGGACATGGCCATCATAGCTTTCTATAACAGAAGATACCTCACGTGAGAATGCTGTTATGATTGTAACGAGCTTCTCTGCCGTTAGAGTCATGCTCAATTCAGTGGAACCCACAAGATCAACAAACATGACAACCAGAGGAACCTTGGAGCTCACATGCTTTAATAGAAAATCTTGACTACGTTTTATCGAGGTATTGTATTGATACCGTTCTTCCAATGCTTCCCATAACCTGTCTTGTCTTTGGTTAAGAAGTGTTTCCAGATCAAAGAGCTGTCCTGATTGTCTTTTTTGTTGGACCTGGTCTATTAGTCCTTCCTCAGGCCCATGGTAATATTTGTAGAGCTCTTCGTCTGACTTCTCTCTTGTACCCAGATATTCTTCCCTTTCTTTCGTATCATCCGCATATGTATCCTTTTCTTGTTCTTCTGAGTTATCGGCAGGTAGAGGTGTATTTCTGTTAACTTGATATTTATATATCTCAGGAAAATCAATATCCAGAATAACATTTCTTCCAACCGCAATAATATGAGACTTAGGTATGTCATATCTAGTATTAGAATATCCAAATACGATTATCTTATCAGCTGTCTCTTTCATTATATGTCCCAAATCATCCTCATTCTTTGCTCGAACTCCTTTGTTAAACAATGATATGGGATACTTTCCTTCGTACGTAGCAAGATTTATGTCAGCAGCCTTAGAAGGCCATGGTTCACTTCGGCCAGGTGGAATTGGTTCTTCACGTTCAACCTTATACTTGTTTATAATGTTAGATAGATGAAGTCCTATCAAAACGTTAGCACCCACCTGTTGAATCTCGCTAATGGGTATATCATACCTCTCTCCTTTTTTTCCGAATACTATAATTTTGTCCTTAGTCTCTCTTACTACATGTCCTACGTCTGCAGCATCTAATGCTTTTACCCCCTTGTTGAAATATTTGCCGGAGGTCAATATTGCTCCTCCATTATTTTTTCATATACTCATCATCATCTATATAGTTGTGTTTTCTCCTTAACCTTTAAACAAGGAATAATTCTTGTGCTCAACAATCTCATCAGCCATTATTATCGTCGTCATCACCTCAATTATCATTGTCATTAACTTCAGTGATAGAAGCTTTATCGTTAACTGGCGTGGTTGTTACTCATGCTTCAGTTTCTGGAGGCCTGTTGCAGTTGCATAGTAGATGTATCATGCTGACATACCTGGAATTGGATTGTAGCTTAATTAATTGTTCACAAACCAGAAACAAAGATGTCATTTTCAAATTAAATTCTTAACATTAACTAGTATCTGTCTCTTCCTAGAGTCGATTGTTTTTTCTTGTCACAAACTAAAAATTTTAGAATGTACGTTATTGACTCAAATTGCAGGTTGAACTAGGTCGATTCAGGTACAACAGCAAAAATCACAACAGAATACCAAAACTAAGCATCATACTTACTCCTGTCTCGTATTTCCTTCAGTTAATCCAGATTCAAGATGGATTCTTTGAATGTATATCGATACATAATCCTGAATTTTAAATTTGGGTTCACAATAGGGACACACACTAGTTATCTCGTTCTTGATCGCTGTTCTCGGGGAACAGGAGATTCGATTTCAACTAAGTCAACACTTTCTCCTGGCAGATTTCCTACCATGGTCATAAGAGCCACAGAACCTATCGGAGAGGCAGGGCAGCCTCTTTACAAATACAGACGAGATAGGGCGGCCTCTTTACAAATACAGACGAGATAGGGTGACTGTAATGTATCAAAGAGTAATTTCTCGTAATCGAATATGAGGCTTAGATCCTAGGTTCTTCTTGGACAAGAATATTATATGGTTAAAGCAACCTTCAACTTGTGTTAGTAAATCATGTTTTGGATCGTTCCGAATCCACAAAGACTGGTCTTTGAATTTTTCAAATACGCTATCGTGCTGTACATGACATTCCTGTATAATACTATGTATTGTAAATCTTTGAGCTAGTCCTCCTCCAAACATTTTTCTAAAACATAGTCATTTGTTTGAGAGGGTGATTCCTTTTCGATTATCAATTCATCCTTACTAGTATATGGACTCGTCATTTTCGCTGAAGGATATGCCAAGCCAGATTCTTCTAGTAACTCATTTAATGTAATTTTGCCAAGATCAATTCTGTAATAATCGAGCTTATCAGGATCATATTTTTGTATTGTTTGTATGTTTTCACCTCTGTTCATTCTGTTTACAATAACATTTCGATGAACATATCCTGTTACAAAGGTATAACCTTGAAGCTTTGCTTCTTTTAGAAAACGTACCCTGAGGAGATGACCTCCGGTTCCTCCCCAATAACCTGGTTTAATGCAAATCCATTCCATATATGCAGTATTTCTCTTGCCTAAATTGTCATCATTGGTGCCACGTCTGAGCTTATAACTCTCTAGCGATCCCCCTTTAACGAAACCAACTATAGTGTCATCATCACGATTAGGACCAGCACCAGCAGAAAGAGCGTCATATTCCTGCCTTTTAACTCTGAGCGTAATCAGGATTGTACGTTGGTTATAAAGTGAATCAAGAAATTCCTGAGCACCTTGTTTTAGAGGAATTGGAATTGGTAACAGTTGATGAATGTTATAAATAGATTCTACTGTTTTTGAATCAAGCTTGTAGCTGTTACTGATGACATATCCTATCTCTCCATCATCATCATTCTGACTAACATCCCCGATCTTCTCTACCTTGCATAAAAGACATATCTCCTTCCTTCTGATTGAACTTCTTATTTTATTCTCTTCCTCCCAAGCCTCTCTAAAAGATTCCACGTTGCTAAAGAAATTTTCTCTGAGGTTATCTGGTGTTCTCTTTAATACGAACTGAGTCATCTCCTTTTCATCTTTTAAGGTACAGAAGTATCTTACAGATTCCTCATTTATCAACGATGGATGCCATCCTAATGCGTGTGCATTAGTTCGTGCTAGTTTCTTGGCATGTTCAAAATCTCCTAAGGCATATCCTGCCATTCGTTCACAAATAGATAGAAACCATCCAAGACGTTCATAGTGTTCTGCTAAGCTTATATTCTTGGAGCCACGAGAATTATAATCTTCGGCGTATACACCGGCACTTTTAAACAGATCCCACATCCTTTTCTTGGCGTTTTCCGCTATTTTCCCTCTGAAAGGATAAGCAGTTCTATAGATGATCGCAATTACAAGGTCAAGATCGATCCCAAATCCATCTACGAATTTCTTTATGGTATTATCTGATCTCAAGAACCATTCTACAGATTCCTCGTGAGGCTTGTCAAACTGCTTTAGAGGATCATAGTCATGAAATAGCGCAGAGACAAATAGGTATTTTATATCCCTATAGGTAAAGTCAATAAATTTTCCGTTATGATATTTATCATCATTCTTTCCATTGCTTAATCGACCTCTGATTGCAAGCAAAGTGAAGTATGTGGCTTCGAGCTCATGATCGATATTGTGATAGCCATAGTAGTCTGACCCTAGACCTTTCTTTGAGAACTCGGAAACCGCATGTCTTAATATTCTTCTCGTCCAATTACTCTCCAGATCCATGGACGTAGCAAGTTTAATTATTTGATCTTTGAGGGCTGACTCTCTTGTTCTGCCTACATTGTATTTCATCCACTATGGGAATAACTTGACTCTTTGGTAAAGCTGAAAACGCCACGGAAGGGGAGCGGCTAGTGGATTTTTCACGCCATCACCTTGATACTCCTTATTTCTATCCACAACACCATCTAGAGCATCATTTTCATTGTTGAGCTGATTTTTCTTGTGAGCTCTATATCTCGAAAAGTGCGAGGACAAGTTCCATCAATCCTAATGTCACATTATATAAATATTTTTATAAAAATGTTACATTCTTAACGAGTTGTACGCGTGTTATTTTACTGCATTTAATATTTATGATATTATCACAGCCTTTCTTGCATAATTCTCAGATTGGTTTCCATATCTTTCCGATTTTGCATTTAAAGATGATGTATAGCTAGGATTGAGGGATGTGCCTATCAAGAATCTTAGTGTACTATTCCAGAACACGATTTTGAAAAAAGGCTTTTGCGAGTCTTCAAGATATAATAATAATGAGGTGTTCTAAGGACATGCATCTGTTTACACCAAAGGTACTCATTGCATAGCTAATGCTCCTGAGTTTGGTCAGAATGGGCCTTGGTGGTTTTTTTCTTCAACTCCGTCTGGTAGAGCTAACAAAACAGAAAGAACAGTACCCGATAAAATACTGAGCATTAGTAACACAACAGGCAAAACCATTGTTACCGATTTAAAAGCTGGTTTAGAACAAAAAGTATTTCGAAAATATTTCATTTAGAAATTAATAATCATGTTAGAATAAAAGGATGTCGTGAACACCGGCCTGCTTTTTTGGAATCTTTATATCTGAGTTCTGATTTCCTACTCCAAACTGTTTAAGTGGGGCCGCTGTGGCATTAGAAGGTATCCTGGATCCCTGTAAATTGAAAACACCCTGCAATGGAGACCCTTTTTATTCAAGACAGTAGAGAAGTGATCATAATATGAGATTACACACGAAGAAAACAGTAAGTACGTTGGTACTTAGCCCTAATATCATAGGAAGTGGTTTCTGATAAAGGCTACTGTGTAGTGGTTTAGTAACTGTCACTGCAGAAAGCTAAAGAGGATGGCAGTTCTCTTGGAAGCCTTCGCCTATCTTTCAATCCGTGTGAGAATATTATGATCTCTCCCCCTTCCTATGTTTAGGGATATCGTGCGTCGATATGACCTTCAAAAACATGGAGTAAAGACCGAAGAGAGGTCATGAGGAGCTTGAGCTGCGACCTATTATGAAAGAATAGTTTTACCTGAGAGGAGATTGATGAAATAAAGGGCAAATCACGCCGCGAAACATTATTATAGAATCGGTGTTCTAGGCACGTTAAAGTAATAATAATACCAGCTGTACTCATTGTATGTTCCCGCTTCCGATATAGACGCTTCAGGTACTATTATACCAATATCCTTGGCGGTAATCTTGTGTGGAAGATACATGCCTTTGGTGTCTGGGTTGCGTGTATTCAGATTTCTGTAGAAGGTCCATTTATACTTCTTGCAGATCAACTTAAAGCTCATGATCATATATTGATTTACAGAGTCGAGAACATCAAGAATACTTCAAAACAACTGCTGACACGAGGATGGAAGAGTGAAAAAGCTCTGGAAATACCACAAGGACAGTGTTACGTATTCCGACCAATGCCAAAACATCAAAGATAACCTAAAACTATCAAAGCAATCATCAAATGAGGTAGCGTCGTTGTCTAAGCTGCCTTCTCCATTCTCTACCGCTGTACGCAATGCCGTTATCAACTTCGAATGCCTTGGATGAATGGCTACCTGTCCATTTCTATACTCTAGCATCTCCTCGAAAGGGGCCAACATATACTTGTGTTCCTTGCTGAATGCGACAGGAATGACAAACATGTTCTGGTGCAAGAATTGCAAATCATAGACAGAAGGATATGTCTTTTTATAGAATGAGATTTACTTCTCATAATCCGAATCCTCTTCAACTCTCTCCTTTAGTAGCTTTTAGTAGCTTTTCAGGAAGTGAAGACATTTAAAGTGCATCAAGACTGGTTCAAGCTTCTAATGTTGTAATTACTTCTAAGACCCATTTTAGCGTATTAATTCTTGTTATATTATTATGATTTGCAAGTCGGGAATACAGCCGTTCAGTTATTTCACCCTCATGAATATGATTTTTCATTAGATCGCCTTCAATATCCTGAATCTCCTTTTGCAGTATCGATTTTAATTGCTGTAGCTGGTTCAATCTTTCAACTTTTAATTAGTTCATCTCTCAATTATTCATTACTACTCATTGTTATTAACGCTTAGATGTGCATGTATTTAGCTCCGTTTAACTCTTACCAATACGCACTTTCAGACTCATAATCAGAGGTAATGTCATTTCTTATGGAGACGTATTCATTAATTTTCTCTAAACCTTTAAAAATTCCCTCAACTGCAAAAAGCGAAGGAGCCTTGGTTGTGGGCGGGTCGCCACAACAGCTTTCTTCGAATTTCTTGATATTATATTCTAAGTACTCGATGCCAGATATTTTCAAGAGATCAGCTGCCTTCACAGAATCCTCCGACTTATCTACAAGTAAAATTGGTTTCCGTTTGGCCATACCGCTTATTGGTTAACACAGGATCTAATATTTTTAGTTTTTTTACTCCAGTATTAGGATTATGAGGAGAGGAGAAAGTTCTAGGTACTAATTGTAGCTGTAGTTAGTGCCCTTACCATCAGAATGACTTATACAAGAACGTTATAACCTGCCCTATCCATGAAGTATGTGCTTTTTTGGTAGTGACTCTTATAGTTCGACCAAGATAATTTACAAAGTTGTAGTACCCGGCCGCAAATCATTGAGCGGAAGGATGTGATAATACAATTGCAGAGTTATGGGATAGTTCTCATTTACTAGTTTTAGTAGAATTAGCAGCAAAGAAATTGTCGAGCATTTTTATTACAAAGTCTGGCTGCTCTTCTGGAATCCAATGTCCTGAATTTGGAACTATAATACCCGTAGCATTTTGAGCTAATAACTTCATTCCATTTAGTACTTAGTTAATAGTGATATTACCTCCTAATGCTGGACTATATCCTCCTCCTAATGTTAGTACTGGCACTGTAAGCTTAGTTTTAGAATAATTCTGATTTTGAACTGCATCCTGTGGGAAAGCCCGATAATACTCAAATCCCGCAGTGACCTTAGGTTTCCTGATTACAAAACACATTACAAAACTAGAGCTTGTTTATTATTTTGCCGCAGAAATACTGGGTACCCTTCTAGGCAGTTTATTTGTGATGTATATGATTGGAAGTGAAGCTAACTTACGAGCTAACTCACCTAATTATGCATTTCCGTTACCTGCAATTTTTGGAATTGAAGTGTTAGCATCTGCGTTATTAATGGCGGTAATAGTGGTGGCTGTCTATACCAAAGGATTAAGAGGATATGGCGGACTTGTCATAGGCGGAATCGTAGGGCCAGACATATTCTTTTTTGCATTTATCTCTGGGGCTTCAATGAATCCTTCACGTTCTTTAGCTCCCGCCATTTTTTCAGGAGTCCTTGGTGATCTATGGCTGTACTGGAGTGCCACCTTTGTCGGAACGGCAATTGTTGCCGTAATTGTGAGAAAAAAGTTTGATGGCAATTTTCGATGACCTTATGCTTATTATTTTAATCATATGGAATACCGTTGCCGGGACATATATTACTGAGCTAGTCTACTTTCACCAGTAATTTTACCTTTGTCGATATTTTGACCACCTTTAATTGTATTTACTATCCATCAAAAGATTCTTTGGGCCTCAGCATCAGCACAATGAGAGATATATTTTGGGTTCTTGATATGCTCCATTAATTGAATATAGTCTAAATGCCATTTCTCTATGTATTCCTGTTCTTGTTTGAGTCTGAGTCTAAGTCTGAGTTCCTCATCTCTGTCCTGTTCTTCATCCTGTACCTCTTCTTCTTCTTCCTTAATCGGATTGCCCAATCCGTCAATCAGGTTCCCTCTCGAATCATGACATATAGCCCCATATCCAACTTCATCATTTAACCATCCATCTGACCGCCTTTTCGCCTCCAGCCTTCTCTTTTTGCGTTCAAATTCATACTGATAATATGGGAGCTTCATGTATGTCAATGTCTGGGAAGTATTCTAATCTATAGGGCAGATGCTCCCGAATCTGAATCCAGTCTTCTAATGGGATCACCAGTCTTCCCTTCCAATGGCTTAAGCCAGTCCTGTTTTCACTGGAAGGAAACGCATCATCACCCGAACCGAGAGGGTCAATCCTATCAAATCTTTTTGTTAACTTATCTATTGATCTCTCTAGCTTCAATTTTCTCCAGTCTCTCTTCTAAAAGCTTAACATACATTACTGATGGTCCTTCTGCAGTAAACTTGAATAATGCCTCATTACATTCTTTCGCCAGTTTGAGGGCTGAAATTCTATGAAACCATGTTATATCCTTATCATTGTTGTTACTATCTATAGTATAAATACTCCAACATTCTTTAAGCACATTTTTTATTCCTTCTATTGAAGTTTGATACATAAATGGAAGGGTTTCTTTAGCCAAGGAGTTTAGATAGTTCTGTGATTGCGCAATCAAATATTGGATATCTCTACTTACTGTAGACGGATCAACACCTAATTCTTTGGCTATTTCATAGCCTTTCAATCCTTTAGTAAGAAGCGTCAGGATATTTTCTCTTCTCTCTTTTATTGTTATCCGGTTATGTGGTATAGGCCTAGGCATTGATATATTGTAGTTATTGTATCTAGTTACATTCAGACTGATAAGGATATTGCAATTTCTCTTTATGGAGGAACCATAGTACCCTGATACTTTGTTACCCTCGACTATCTCCATCCAAGAATTATAAGTATTTCGTCAATTTTTTCTTCCCCTACAAGGAATATCAATTCATAATTCTAGTAAAAACTTTAAAAGGATCAAACAGTATGTCTTGAAATATCTTAAGTATTGGTTCTTAAATTGTGGAAACAAGATCATGATTTATTTATTACAAACAAGATATTATCACATATCTAATTTGTTTAGAAATAAGGCATACAGAATAGAATAGTATATGCATTTTATATTTAATGGTGTGGAAGCTGAAGAGAGAAGCGATCCTCGCCTAGCTTATCACATTCACTTTCACAGCTTTCAAAATCCCCACTTCTTCATTTTGTGAACCTATCATCAGCATATAATCTCCTACTTTTAGATTAGGTGCAGGGCTGAAGATGAACGAAATTTCCTTACTGCCATGTATGTCTTGCATTGGAAACGATTCCTGGCTGAAAGTACCTGTAGAATTTCCAAGGCCTCCATCAGGACTAAATGTCCCTGACACCGCCATGTGGAGTGTAGAATTTGAAACGATGGGAGGTTTTTCTGGTGTTGTCAATGTTGAAACTTTAACTTTTATCTCAACAGGTTGACCTCCTCTAACAGTCAGATTTTGAGTAGAAACTGATATAGCAAATGGTAATTGAGTGTAATTTGCTGTTATGCTTGCTATCTTATTTTCTGACCATTCTGTGAACCATGTCTGCCCATTCACTCCTCTTGAGAATTGTAGAGCATTTGCTATACCACACGTACTACTATTGGGAGGACAGTTTCCCCATAGTCTATTCTGAGTTGGAATCCAATATTCGTATAACGTATCATTCGAAGGCTCGAACCTAGCTATCTTGTTACCCTCGTGCTCATTAAACCATAGCGATCCATCCGAAGCTTTTTCTATCCAATATGGCAAGGTGTAAGCACCTACCGGGATATCATTAATATCATTCATACCATAAATCAGTGGAGAGGCTCTTGATGTTGGGTAGGCTGTGATCTTACCACTGGTAGCATTAACCATAAAAAATAGATTAGTAGCATGATCAGTGACCCAAAGATTGCCCTTATCGTCTACTGCAACTCCAACAGGGGAGTTTAATCCTGTCGGCGTATGGAAGGTAACAAAAGTTTTTGAAGTCATGTTATAGCGTAGTATCTTTAGTAGGAAATGATAACATAGAGATCCAGACAACATTCCTTTTGTTGTCGACTATACTAGAACCAGTACTGACTAGATCAGGATCTACACCTTTGAATCCTATCGTAGGTATAGGGATTTTTGATATTCCATTTGAAGTACCATTTTTCATTTCGGTAACATTTCCTAACCAAAGCGTAGGCGACCTTATACCCACAAAATAGACATTTCCTTTCGAATCAAAATCTATAGAGATAGGATAAGTGGTACCAAAGGCTTTAGACTCTTCAGGAACTTTATACATTTCAAAGCCTCGTAACGATTTATCGTATTTCCAGATTGCGTTTTGTTTTTCATCTGTAAACCAAATATTTCCCCTTTTATCAGCCTTTACAGACCATACTTGAGAATTGTCTGTAGGATTGTTTCGTACGTTCCATATAGGAATGGTAAGCTCTCTATCAAATTTGTGAGCGATAAGATTGTAGCTCCCAAGCGTTCCATGTTTTGTAGATAGGTACCATACTTTTCCGGTTTGACCGTCAACCAAAATGCCTAGAGGCATTTCACATTTAGCTGGAAGCTTGTACTCTGTTATGTAATCATTGGAATTTGGACTAGAATTTAGACCACAGAATTGCTTTTGATATTTCTCAATTGTTTGATCGACCTTGATTGACCTTACTAGTTGTTAATCCAAGTTATGGGTTAGTTCAATTTATGCTGTTTCTAACCTACAGATCCTTCCATTTCAAGCTTGACGAGTCTATTTAGCTCCACTGCGTACTCCATAGGTAATTCCTTTGTAAATGGTTCCATAAATCCTCCGACTATGAGAGATAAAGCATCTGATTCAGAGAATCCTCTGCTCATCAGATAGAATATTTGATCATCCCCTATTTTACCCACAGTTGCCTCGTGAGAGATTGTTGCATCCTCTTCATTTACCTCCACGTACGGATATGTGTCTGTCCTAGATGTTTCATCAAGAAGAAGAGCATCACATCGAACATTTGATTTGACACCTGTGGCGCCTTTTGCTACATGAAGCAAACCTCTGTACGTAGTTCTTCCTGAGTCCTTACTGACTGATTTACTGGTGATCCTGGAGGTTGTTTGTGGAGCCATATGTACGGCCTTTGCACCAGCATCTTGATGCTGTCCTGCACCTGCGAATGCTACTGAAATTACCTCAGCGTGAGCGTTACGTCCAAGCATATATACTCCAGGATACTTCATGGTTAACCTGCTACCTAGATTTCCGTCTACCCATTCCACGGTTGCATTTTCATATGCGTAAGCACGTTTTGTTACCAAATTGTATACGTCTCTACTCCAATTCTGTATCGTAGTATATCTTATCTTTGCACCCTTCTTCGCAATTAGCTCAACTACCGCAGAATGTAAAGATTCAGTCGAGTATATTGGTGCAGTACAACCTTCTATATAATGTACCTCAGCACCTTCATCAGCTATTATCAAAGTTCTTTCGAATTGTCCTATATTTTCTGCATTAATTCTGAAATAGGCTTGTAAAGGAAGATCAACCTTAACATTTGGTGGTACGTAGATAAAGGATCCGCCAGACCAAACAGCACTATTTAAAGCAGCAAACTTATTATCTTCTGGAGGTATTATTTTACCAAAGAATTTTCTCATCAATTCCGGTTGTTCTTTCACAGCGGTATCGGTATCTATGAATATAACTCCTTGCTTTGCCAAATCCTCGTGCAAATTATGGTATACTACTTCTGATTCGTACTGAGCGCCTACTCCTGCTAGAAATTTTCTCTCTGCATCTGGAATTCCTAACTTCTCAAATGTATTTCTCACAGACTCTGGAACATCATCCCAACTCTTCTGCTGCTTTTCAGCAGCTTTTGCATAATAGTAGATATTCTGAAAATCAATTTTCGATAGATCTCCGCCCCAATTAGGAACAGGCTTACTCATAAAGATATCATATGAACGCAACCTGAACTGCCTCATCCATTCTGGCTCGTCTTTCAGTCTGCTAATCTCTTCGACTGTTTCTCTTGCAAGTCCCTTCTTACTTAGATAAGCGTAACGATCCGTAGAATCCTTAAAGTCATACTTACTATAATCCATATTTACATCAGATTTGAGAGCCATGATGGGTACAGCTGCATTATACTTATTTAAACTCGATTAAGCAGTCTTCTTTATTGCGTTACTGCTGGCTGGCCTCCACTTGCAATTCACATACATAAACGTTTGTTTTAGTATGTATGGTTTGGTGATATTATTTTATATCTGGGTGAAATTCTTTAGGATTTCATACAGAACTATATAAGGAATAAAGAATAGTAAGAGGTCTGTTTGATTACATCATCATTATTCAAGAAAAGCTTACATTTTTCGAAAGAATTCCGAACATAAAAGCATTATCATTATCTATCAAGGATCTAATATTTGTAAACGAATAAGAACGCGATGAACCAAAAACATTAATCGTTGATGCATCACACCTTATTCCTTACTTGTATTCTTTATTTGAATTAAGATGATATATATAGTCTATCATGCAATAACCACAAAAGTCACAAGTAATAAATACCTTTTTTAAGTACGTTTTTGTAGACGTTTCATTATGATCACGCCTTATCAGTCTTCTACTACTACAGATAGTAAGTATTCCCATTTATCATCAGATTCTAGCTGCTCTAACTGTGTTACAACAAAAAAACAAAAAGATAAAAGAAGGAGAGAATCACAATCAGATCAAATTAAAACAGTCACCGATTATGAATCAGGAGAGATCATTTGTAGTAACTGTGGAATGGTTATTTCTGATAAAATTCAGTCCACGGGTCCTGAATGGCGTAATTTTGAGCAGAGCGGAACAATAATTGGGAGTAGTTGTGCTGAGTCAAACACTTCTAGACAGCGCACTGGTTCTCCTATTTCTCTAGCTCGTTATGATAAAGGCCTATACACAGTTGTAGGCGAAAAGGATAACGATGTGTACGGTAGGCGACTTGACCCGTTAGTTCGTCATTCTATGCATAAAATAAGAATGTACGATATGAGAACTCAATTGGATACTCATAACGAGCGGAACCGTCAAAGAGCATTTACTGAACTAGACAGATTAAGAAGTAAATTGGGCCTCTCAGACATTGTAATTGAAAAACTGCATACATATACAGAAAGGCAGAAAAAAGAGGGATAATAAGAGGCAGGACTATCGACTCTATCTTGGCTGCTTCTCTATACATATCCTGCAGAGAAATGGCAGTTCCAAAGACATTAAAAGAAATATCTAAAGTAAGTAACATTAGGTTAAAAACATTATCTAGTGATTATCGAATGTTGATAACAGAACTCAATTTGAAGGTTCCAAATAACGATCTAAGACATCTGTAACGATAAGATGCAGACTAAAAGAGATTGGAAAATACCTTGAATCCTTTGACAACGCAGGACACTAAGAGCACAGAAACTAAAGTAAGATTACAATTTGCTTGAGATAAAATCTGTACTGATTTAAAGTACGTCTACTCATAATACCCCTTTATTGACTGAACTTCTCTCCCTATCTGATTAGTCGGTCTTTTGGCTTGCAGCTGTTTGTTTTCAGGGTTTTTATATCATCTTTATTACTAACAAATTCCATAAGGTATCATGGGCGCTGTATTTATACCCAAGGACTTAGGAAGAGGTGGTTATAGGAAAGTCATAGAAAATTCAGTACGAGATCTCCATCCAGATACAAAGGATAGTGTCATTAGATTATTGGATTCTTGGGAGGGTAAAAGATCTGAAGAAAGACTGAAAGATATGTTGGGATACGATAAGGTATTGAAAAGTATCAATGCAAAAAAAGAAGAGAGCGATAATCTGAATATTTAAAGTTAAGAAACCTCGTGCTGCTACTATACACTTTAAAAATAAAAACCTGAGGTGTGCTGTCTAGTTAAAACAATGATACGATATATTAGATTAAACTCAAAGTATAACCCTAAACAGATATTAACATAAACATTATCCTCTGATTAGCTAGAATTATTGACTACATTTCTGAGAATACTGTAGCTCATCTGACTGTTGGCTCAAGGAAGAAAACACTTGCAATTGATTTTGTTTCATTTTTTGCCGATACAATGATTGCATAGCTAAAGAATATTCCAAGAGAAGCAGTACAAATATAACCAAAAATGATATAAAACACTGGGATGTCTCTAAAGCCCTTCGGATTTCTGTGAATGGAATTTCTCGAACATTTGATTACATATGGAAATATAGATGGCAGTATATTCCTCCAACCGAGCTTAATCTAAACATTATTACAAGAGAAATACATAAAAGAGTATATAGAATTTCGATCTTAACAAAGAGATATAGATCATATATTATATAGGTTGCGGAGTGGCTAGATACTCATAATATTTATTGTAATGATCTATTAGTAACAAAATATAATGGCTTCTGAAAGAACCGAAATTAATAGAAATAAAAGGGGATGCTGCTTTCTTTTGTTATATTCAATACTTGAAGCCTAATCAGCATTTTCTATGTATATTCGGTCTGCGATTCTATAGTGAATATCTCGTGTATAGTCAGCCTGATCTATTACAGGGGTGTTGAAGTTAGATCCACAGATAGGAACTCCTGACATTGATTCTTCTTTGTGTTCGTCTTCCTGTTTCAATGATGGTGTATTCAAGTGGATTATTATATGTATTGTTCACCTTTAAACGCGATCATGACGTTAAATATGCATCATTGAATCTTATTACACAGTTCTTACTTGCTCTTAAAGCAAGTAAGTATATACCAATGCTATCCTCAATCTTAATCTATGATGATGGTCAGCAGTCATACAAACAAACGTATCACAGCTAACAGTTAAGTGTAACGTAATACCTCAATTAATAAATATGATTCTTGAGTAAATGTACTGAAAAGCGGGTGATGTTATAGCCATTATGAGAACAGAATTGCTCAACCCTACAAACTTCAATCTCATGGTAAGCCGGCTTGGAGACGTACTAGTGAAGGCTATCGACAAACCATTAGGGTACGCTATAAATTGGGGAAGAGTATGGTCCCTGTGGCCAGTCCATTTGGAAACAGCCTGTTGCAGTGTAGAATTTGGAGCTGCTTCAGGTCCAAGATATGATGTTGAAAGATTTGGCATTATTGAAGCTTTTGGCTCGCTTAGACAGTGTGACTTGATAGTAGTACAAGGAACTGTGACGAGAAAGATGGCACCTAGATTACGGATGGTCTATGATCAGATGCCTGAGCCTAAATATGTTATAGCAATGGGCGCGTGTGCTATCACAGGTGGCTTGTACATAGATTCTTATAATGTGCTTCCAGGTGTAGACGGAATTATTCCAGTCGATGTATATGTCCCTGGCTGCCCCCCACGTCCTGAAACGTTGATACAAGGTACTATGTTACTGCAGGAAAAGATCAAAAGATCAAAGATAAAGTAGATGCCTAGATAAAGTAGATGCCTAAATGTTAATTCATTTGGTCTGGTGCAGTAGCGAGATGATGATTAAGTTAGCAGAACAACAACAGTAGAAGCTTTCACAATCAACAACGAAAAATTGGGAGATGTAGACACTCCACTTCTGAGCCATAGATACGATCGTATAGATTCATATTTATCAATTATAACATGGGAGAAAACGAAGTAATGTGATTCCAACCTCCAAAATACGTTTTCCACATGCGTTTACTATGCTCAGCTATATTTCTGTTATTGGTAAGTGTGTATAACAACGTGTGTAGTAGGTTTCATCATTTAAATGGTTTGATTACATTAGTATCCTTGAGCTCGTTTTTCTAGATATAGATTTGAATAATATATTGTACTTGTTAACACCAGATACAATCAGGTAACTTTGTTACGTCTCATGGGTACAGAATGGTTATAACCAAATCTCAACCTCTTTCAATCTACAATGAAAACTACAACATTGTCAAAAAAACTCTTACAAAAAAAGTGCTAATTCCAGCTATTCTAGGAGCTGGAATACTGCTGCTAGCATCTGCCTTCATTGTAGCTTCGCCTTTAGAGAACTCATGGGCACAACAGCAGCTAGGGATGAATAACACCATCCCAACAGACATACCCCAATATAATGCGATACCTAATATCAATGGTTCCGTGAACGTTAGAGATGGAATAAAGAATTTCTTCGCAGAGAATGTAAAGACGCCGTTTGTCACAGCTGCTCAAACCGCGCAGGACCAAATTACCAATGAAACAGTACTGATTTCTTTCTGGGTTTAATACGTCCTCTTTTCTTTCTGGGGTTTCATTTGCTAACGTTGCACGAATAGGTGCAGCATGACCATACACGAAACTTGTATAATCCTCAGCTGAATTAAAATTGAAAACTACGTTGATTCTATCGATAATAATGTCTGTGAATCCAGACCTGATAAATGAATCCTTGAGAATACCTTCATCAGATAAGCTAAATGGTCCAGGGCTTCCTGGCGGAGGTTGTGGGCTGTTAGTTTCTTTCATAACGGTATTAAGTGCCAAAGCAATAAATGGAACTTTGTCTGGTGAACTCCAAACAGCAGCTGCCAAACGCCCCCATGTAATGACATCTGCCAATTCTCATTATAATCGAGACATCTAAATCGCCTGAACACAACGGGGTTCTACACTAACCCCCAATTCCAAATGATACTGATTTCTATAGATTCTGAAAAATAGAGAATTAGTGATAGAGACCCGGATAGGGGGTTGGTGTTAATTATAATGATATTCCTTCTTACTCCCAGATTAACCACGCCAACTAAATCTAGTCAGTAACTTAAGTCAAGACAATCTTAGGTGTTCTCGGCTTCCCATCCTTAAAAACGGCTTTAGGCATATATCTGTCTC
>JBKPHJ010000313.1:0-15374 GCA_046729835.1 Thermoproteota archaeon | reverse complement strand
ATTCTATATTCTTCCAAAGTCTCGCTCGGCCGGGGAAGATCTCATCCAGCAGCTATCAAGATACGACCAGTTAATAAAGCGAATATTCTGGGATGAGAAGTATATCGATTTTGTCGATAAGAACAAGACTAGATTAATTGGGATAAGTGTTGACGGCAAACAAGATTACAAAAGTCTCATCAAGAAATTAGAATTGGATTCTAGAGTTAGTGCTTTGTATAACACCGAACTATCTGAGATAAGCCAGTTTATTTACAATCAGCTAAGAATTCCACTGACTAGCAAAGTGCAAATTGAATATGAAGCAGAGAGATTGCTATCTATATCGAGAATAGACGATAGCCAAGAGATAGCTCCACCCCCGTTTAAGATAATGTGTATTGGGATGCACGATGATAACATTGAGAACAAATCAACAAAACTGGTTGTTACACCACAGAGTCAGACATCGATTGAATTTGTCGGATTGGCTGACCAGAGCTTTGCTTCTTATATTAGTGAGAATAGCGACATAGTTGTCTTCACTGGAGATTATCATAAAAACTATAACATACTCACTTCTGTAGATAATGCTTTTACTCGACTTTCTGGACACGCTGTGGTTATATATTCTCGTGAAACAATAGATAATATCCATCTTCTAAAACTGGTCGAGAAAGCCAGATTCAGCTATCTTCCACTCAAGTTTGCTTCAAGATATGGAATGATGAGACTAATTGATAGCAGAATTATGTATGAGTTGCTTCAAAGAAATTGTGTTATTCCAACAAAGAAATCAGTGTCAAAGAGCCATGAACAAATCAGAACATTAGAAGACATTGTAGAGATGGATAAAGCCGGCATGATTATTTCCCCCGAGATCGGCTTGCATGAAAATGTTGCAGTTCTAGACTATGAGAATGAATATGCCAATCTCATAATAAACCACAATATTAGCTACGAGAATTTATCTAACAACTATAGCAAAGACTCAGAACCGCGCCGCGTCACTTCGAACAACCATTCGGCTTTACTCCCATCAATCATAAATGAAATTGTCGCAAGACGCAAATATCTAAAAAGACTGATTAGTACACGGTTTGAACGGAACAGTCTATTCTACTCTTATTGTGAAATACATTTAGATGTACTTAAGCAGATACTTGTATGTCTTTATGGAACGTCGGGTTCAATCTGGAACAGATTCAGCAATTCACGCGTATTCGAAGAGATAAACAAACTCTCAAGACAGATACTGCTCAAGACTAAAGATATCGTACGAGCGAACTGATATACGCTGATACCGACGCAGTCTTTTTGAAGAAAAAAGATGCGACAAAAAGCGATTATGAACAGATAATGAATATGCTCATCAAAGAGACCGGTCTTGACATGACTTTGGAATTTCACTATAAATTTCTGGTGTTGTTATATATTGAAGCCGATGAAAAGATGGAAGCTAGAAAGCATTATTATGGAATTACTTATGACAAACAGTTGATCACGCGCGGCATTGACACAAGAAGACACGATTCACCGACATTCATCAAACAGTTTCAAACCATTTTACTTTTAACATTATTTGACTGCGATAGCTCTGAAGAAGTTTTGAAAAGCGGATACGAGACGGCACTACTCTATATTACTCAAAGTATAGATATGATCATGAATGGCGAAGTACAAATAACTGATCTGGTTATCTCCAAGTTACTACGACAGAATATAGAGAAGTATAGAAGTCTATTTCCCCATGTTGCAGCAGCTATCAGATTGAACATCTCGGGACTTATTGCTAGCATGGGAGACGATATCGAGTATGTATACACGGATTCAAACCATACTGATCCGCTGCAAAGAGTGGTTCCCGCCAAACTGGTTTCTTCTGAACGTTACGATCGGGACAAGTATCTTGAAATTTTACTGGATTCTGCCGAAGCTGTTTTAGCGGTATTTAGATTCAATCGGTCTCTTTATGGATTTGATAATAAAAAGAAAATTTATCATTGGTGGAATGAATTATACGAACAACGAAAGAGAGACATTGAGTCTGCAAAGTCTGATTTGTAAAATAACATGTTGGCTAATCTTTTCCAGAGAATTTCACATAAGCAAAGATTTAGTCGAATATTATCTTGGCAGAAGATCTATATTGTGTCATACTCCATTATAGATTATAGATAATAGTCATGTAAAAATTCTGTCAAATGGGGTAAAAAAACACAAAATATCAAAGATATTGAAATATTAATGATGGACTTAGCTAAATGTTATACAGATGTATCCACTATAAGGTTACATCCAAAATCAGGCTTGTAACTAAATTAGATTAGATTTTGTGGATACGACATCTAAATAGTCACATGGGCATAACAATCTATGAGTCAACACCTATTAAAAATAACAGATAACCATCTCACAAATTCTGCGTATATACAGAAGACAGTCTACGTAGATAAGAGAGCAACATTGAATTGGCAAATAAAAAAATTAATGGCTCATAAGTACTAATACAGACTGCTTGCAATTCTACACACAGCTGATGGTACACGTGCGATATGCATTTACCATCAGCGAGTTGGAAGCGTATTGCATTGCTAGAATTACGTATGATCAAATATAATTGAATATACTTTGCTAACTGAAACCATATAGATAACTTATATTGACTTTCGCACACGCGGATGAATAGGATAACTTTAAATAAGATATTGAGTGATGGGTATTAAGTAATACTGAGTTGGATGACAAGAGAAAAGTTAGTCAAGTTACGTTGAGCAAAGAAAAGTACAAGAATGCTGAATACCACGACAAGACTGTTGAATGTCTGATGAAATATTTTGAAGTAGAAAGTTATCAAGAGCTAGAAGATTTCTTAAAGAACAGTCATGTTCTCACGTTAGACTGTTGATTTATAACGTAGTCGATAATATATCAAGTAAGCATAACCAAACCCAGAAGATTGTTTCTGTAAGAACAATGTCAAGCGCGTGGAATACTTTAAGATCAATGGCTCAAGAATTGAATTACGTTGCAGTTTTTGCAATGGACTTGTGAATTGGTGGATGGAACACTCACGCACAAGAAATATCATATCGGTTAAGCGGGGATGGTCTAAACAAGAATGCGTTAGCTGCTGAAATAACTAACCTATTATCTATTAGAAGAAATATCTGATATAAGAAAGCGTCACGATTTTCTTAATACAGATATATACAAGCTTCGATGAAGCTCACAGAAACATGAACGCAAGACATATGTCAACCGTAGCAGTAGTTGCGCTAGCAGCTATACTTGTCGCATCAACCACGTTGGCAACAACAGATAACGCTATTGCGGACAAGAAGAAGAAGACGCATTATGAATCAAGCCAAGCAGGCTCCCAAGCGAATGATTGTGGCAACGGTGATACGCCAATCGATATCTTCTGCCAGAATCTCATATCTCAATTAGAAGGCGATGGAAACGCAGTAATCATCATGGGAGCACAGTAAACTAAATCTGTAGATATGGCAGTACCGTAAGCTACTATAACTCTGAAACAACAGCCAAGCCAAAGCAATAATCGCATTAGTCGAACCACAACTGTTTTCTATTTTTAATCGATAAAACGTACATGCCACCAGACTAACAAGATGTACAGATAGCTGAAGACAATAATAGTGCTGTCGTTACGTGGAGAACGCAATGCAATTCGTGAAGAACCATTAACGATGTTCGAAGATTTTTCCATAATATATGATATAACAGAAATATGATTTCTGTATTCTATTGTTTTTTCTTAATTGACTTAAGCGAGTTTCTAGTGATAGAACATAGATTACTAATATATGGATCGAATGCCGTCTGCTGCAGTCGCAGCGCTAGCAGTAATAGTCATGCTATTATCGACTTTATCATTTATGGGTATACATGCGGTCTCTGCTGATAGTTACAAAAAAACTCAATCTGCATCATCATCATCACAAATCAATCAATGTGGCAACTATTGGTTCCCAATTAATATATTATGCTCTAATATAAATTCCGAGACCCAAGGCGACGAAAATAGTGTTGAAGTCACATCGGCACAAGAAGATAGAAATGTAGAATCTACCAAAAATCTTGGTGCTCCATTTCCATAGAACTCATTTTTCGAAAACTCTAACTCTCTATAAATAGATCCAACTCCTCCTGAGACTGTTGCCACCGGGGCCCCTATGATTGTATCATCACATTCGGTGCCCCTGGTATATGAACGGGTTCCGAGAATGACATTCGTGATAGAACAACCATCATTATTATCATCGCTATTATCATCATCTGATGCATAGACCTGATAATTAATATTAGAAATACCTTCCCACAGATTTAACAATGAAACTAGCATCAATGTTATTATAAGTTGGGAATTCCGCACTTCACTATATATTATGCAAAACTTATTTAATAAATTATAAAATTTCTCAATACGCCGCTCAGTAGTCAAGAGAACACGGTAACCAAGCATTAAAGCGTTAAACGACAATCGTATTAGCTGAACTGTAAATTTTTTAAACTTAACACTTAATCGAACATTGCGGCCTTAATATTGACATTTGGATAACGCTTGCAAGTTGGCGTACAATTTCACTTCCAGCGTTGCCCGCACTTCTGATGTCTGATCTACTAACGGTGTCACCGTTTCTTCAATCCCAGCATTATTAAATGCAAATCGAACATTTTGACAGTTCTTACCGTACATTTTGACCGTTTTACCTACAAGCGACCTGACATCAGCTTCATTAGCTACATCGGTCTTAACAAAGATGCCATCACTTCCAGCTTCTTTGACTAGGCGTACAGTTTCCTCTCCTTCTTTAGCACGGGTGAAAACTTAACTCCTTCCTTCGCAAGAGCAACCGCGGTTGCCCTTCCGATACCAGAACTGCCGCCTGTTACAATCGCAACTTTTTGATCTGTCATTTGTTTTACATCGTCTATGTATGATTTATCGTTGACGGTACTGATACTCCGAATGATGAACAGCAGGTTCACCTTATTGACTAAATTTAATACTAATTATGAACTGAAGACACTCCCTTCAGTGATGATTCTAATTCGGACGAAGAATGAGTGAGTATTCCTACTTTCTCATCTAATTTTTAACTGATATTATTTCTGCATGCAAAAAAGCCAGAATGGAAATACGGCCGTACTCATCGCTTGACACATTTGCAATCTACATTGCAAGCAAGTCAGTCAATCTGAGATGCTAGTGGGGACTGATCGAGTGACTAACATGCTCCGGCATCTGGTTGGTGGAGGTACATATTGTTATGATAATCTGTTCGTAATGCCCCAATCGCCCTTTTTCCTGTTTTTTCTCTTTCCTTTCCTTAAAATGATTACAACGGCAATTATTACTGAAAATGAAATAAGTACTACTAATATTCTTGTAATAGACTCAATTTCATTTGCAGAAGCATTTGGATACGGATTTAACAGGCTTGGCGGCGCTTGATGCGGAACAAATACATTGAAAGAGGCTAAAATTCGAACGGACATTCCTTTGTCTATTCTTGTTAAAACTTGGTGAGTCCCATCGTCGGGGAAGATATATTCAACTGAAAAATCTCCATTTGGAACAGTTATGTTTTCAAATTTGAACAATCTTTGACCGTTTGTCACTACAACCCTTGCATCAAAGTCTTTGAGACTTTCTTTGTTGGTCAAGTTAATAGCGGTAAATTCTAGTTTAGTAAATGTATCAATGATGGGTCTTTCTGGTTGATATGTAAACAAGATCTTCACATCGTCTTTTTCACTTATCCATTCCTGAGTTTTATTCAGAGGCGACGTTATATTGAGAGACGACTGCGCGTAACTAATATTGGATAGAGTATTGTCCAAACTTTCTTCTGCTATCAAAATAAATGTAGATAACAGAGCAAAGCATAATATCTTCAAAGGTATGGTCATATCGACCGAGCCAAGTAACCTTCTGCTACATTTTCTGTGATAACCTATTTTGCTGGTTAAAAGATCCGCAGCATCTATGATCTGATCATACGCTGTCACATATTCTGAATATTTCTCGTCATCAACATTTTTATCTACTCTCTCCATTGTCTGGTCTTCACCATCAAGAAATAATATCATGTAACCCCTTGTTTTCAGAGCTTAGTTTATCAAAGCTTATGGGTAGATATCTGTTCTTTTTACTATTTCTGATGTTCTGTTTAATCAAATACTTCGCGTTAAAATCGAGTGATCTCAAGTGATTACATTTGTTTAGCCAAGTCTGCATTATATCGATAACTTCGGTATCTGACAATTTTTTAACATTGAAAAGATATGGCATAAGAATTCGCCATAATGCATATTTTCTATAATCAGTAATTGGTGTCTGAAGCAGTTTTTCGATCCATGGGATAGTGTTGGTGTTATAGTAACGATAGCTGTTTCTACTTGAATTTCTATATTTCACCATCTTACTTTCTTCCTGTTTGTCATTTATCTTTTCAGTTACGAGCCATATTCTGAAATCTCTCAGTAGATAATTAATTGGCGGTCTTGTTCCGTCCCATCTTTGCACAATCTTGACTTCTTGATTACATTTTGAGTTCATTGTACCTGGTATTCGGATAAGACAAGACTTGATGGATGGTCTGTGCTGCGGATCACCTTTCTTTTCTGTAAAAAAATCTTCGGCAAATTGCATGAGCCGTGTCAGGTCTTTCTTACTTGGGTCAATACAAGAAGCAAACCTATCGATCTCTTCAAGAATAAATCCATGTATTGGCTGATAGATGTGATAGCCATTACCCGTCCAAAGTACTGTTGGGTGAGCGCCATGAAATACATTATTTATCTTATTCAAAGTCGTGCGTAATATTTTCTCCAGTTTTTCTTGTGAATAGCCAAAGTCTTTTAGATCTAAATCAATCATGATAAAACTCGTTGGTGTTAGATTGAAGCCCGCATATTCGGTATGAGACGGATATGCATTGATTCTACAGTCTTGATAGTTGGCCGCCTTGAAACGAGCAAGTGCTTCTTGCTTATTGAACACTTCTTTTTGGTAACCAAGAGTCTTTGTCATGATGGTTCTTGGAAATAACGGGTCGTTAAGATGATCTAAGATAATGTCAAAAATTGCTCCGATTGCTGTATCTTTATCTATAGTCGTCGTGGTGTTGTCGATCAATGGCAATTACTCATCACTCTCGTTTTCATCTTCATCATCTTGGTCATCATCATCATCATCATCGAAAGATTCAGCAAACTTCTTTTTTGATAGCTCGACTGCGTAATCTGCTCTAGCGTCAATCGAACTTTTACCGATGGGTAATCTGACTAGCTGTTGTCTATGCTTTGCTACATAATGGATGCCTAGATCGAAATCTATACAATCTCTAAAGTCACAATACATGCATGGTATCTCTGGTAAGCCGACTTGCTCAGCTTTTGTCTTTACTTTCGTTGCGCTAGATGCGTCACTTGCGTCACTTGCGTCACTTTTTAAAGATGTGTATGGGGTATTTGAGTATAATTTTATTTGATTTGTACTAGTGGAATTCATATAAAGAATGGGTAAGTCAGATTTTGGTATTGAATTATTATTACTATTACTATTATTATCTGTACTAGAGCTGCTTGTTATATCTGCAAACTTATCATTATTTTGCAGAAAATTATTACTAATTGATTTAATTGTAAATAGATTATTAGTAGTTTCTGTTACATTATCATTATTAGATTTATTAGAAAGAGTACAATTACTATCTTGATCTATACTATTAACACACTGTTCGGTTGATGACGATGACTCTGATGAAGATTTATCTTTGGCTTCGGTATCACAGCTTGGGGGATTTACTATAGACCCAATATTTTCATTAAAAACCCCATACGGGTTCTTATAATGTGTCGCATCCGACGCATCTGACGCAGTCTTATTGTCTTTTTCAGGCTCTTTGGACGAGATATATTCTTTGCTTTGCCTTCGGTTTTGATTCTGGTCATGATCATCGTTCAGAATCTTGATCTCGTCTTCATTTTGATATTGCAAAGCCATTCTATCTAGTACTTCTTTCTGGAATCGCCAGCCGCGTTTCGAATTGTCCCCACTTGTCTTGAAAGACATTGCTTTGAATTTTGATTGTTATAGACCTGAAATTCTTTTATGTGTAACTACACCATAATCTATGCTATAAAATGATTCTGACTTTCCAAATATGTCTGCTCCACCCATAACAAGCTTGCATTTTGCCCATATCTGATCATTTGTAAAGGCGTAATCTTCTATGCCGTCATAATCTTTGGAAGTCGGATTTTCGCTTCTTTCTTTGACGAGATCGGTGATTGCAAGATACATTTTTGATTCAATACTGTTTGACTTTAGTTCATTCTTTTCTATAATGAACTTAGACAAGGCGAGTCTTATCTCTTCTACAGCTACGGGAGCGTCACCACGACTTAAGAACAATCGCAAAGATGGTTTTGTTAGCTCTGCATTTCTATTTTCTATGTTTATCTGTATGTCTAGAACAACATCATTGTAGTGAACTAGTCTGAATGCGAATAGTAGCTTGTGAAGATGAACAAGTTCATCGTATAATGGCTTAAACTTTGGATCGCCCGCATTTCTTATAATGTCTTTGATATTATGGCCTACATGTCCAATGATGAAATTAAAGATGAAAGACCTATCCAAAATGCCTTTGGTTTTTCTGCTGTCTGGACGCTCTTCCATGGCAAGCCATTTCATGCCGTATACGGTATAGGCTGTTTGACTTCGCTTCCCATTCGGAAAGTCTATCTTCGGTACAGTCCCGCCAGATGTGTAACCCGATTTTAGTATTTTCTGTTTTTGATAATCTTTATCTAAGTCACTGACTTCATCTTCAGCTATCGTACCTTGACATTCTTCTATGTTACCGAAGAAAGTAAAATAATTGGCTGCACTAGCAGATACTAGATAATACACTCGATATGCTAATCTTGAAATAACGAGAAGAGCGGAGTTCTTGCCAGATCCATTATCTCCAACGAATATATCATAATGCACAGTTGAAATTTATCTTGAAAACTGCTATAGATTATGTCAGCAGCTATTACTGATATAAATGGTTTTTAAATGCGGTAAGTGCGGCAGTGTTTTTGAAGAGAAGAAAAGACTTGAAATCCATAAAAAAGTACATGACAGAAAGTCAAAGATTAGTGAGTACGGTTCACCAGAATTCAACCAAGACCGATTACGCGGTTAAACTCACTGGTCATTTGATTCTAGAGCGGTAGAAGATTGATCTAATAACTTTGATTTATGGAATTGTGTGATACTAAACTTGATCTGATGTTGAACGGTTCCAAAATAGTGTATCTAGATGAAAGATACAATAGTCAATTCCATTTTCTATATTTCTATCCAACTTGCTGATGAACAGAATTACATAACTATGCTTATGGAAGATAATTATGACCCAATACATTTGAATACCTAAGTGGTGACCGATTTATTCCATATCTGCGTATAATCGTAAAATAGTGCGTATTTAAGAGCAGTAATATTTAGCTTAACCGTTTGCGTATTGTCATGCAAACAAGAAAATATGCAATAGATAATCCGTTACTGACCGTATCCATTGTCACAGTGGTAGTAATGCTTCTTGCTGCAAGCATTTCTCATCACGGATTTGCTCAACAAGAGCAACAACAGCAAGCTAACACTAGTAGTAGTGGTACTAATGATACACAAGAATCACAACCCTCTGCTGCTTCTGACACTGGAGCCAAGAAAACGTTAAGATTAGGATACTTTCCAAACATAAATCATGCACAGGCAGTAATCGGGATCGGAAATCGCGATTTCCAGAAGGCCTTGGGAGATAATGTAAATTTAGAGACATATGTATTTAATGCAGGACCCTCAGCTATAGAAGCTTTACTTGCAAAAAGAATTGATGCATCATATCTAGGACCAAATCCAGCAATCAATGGGTTTCTAATGTTTGAAACATGAACAATTCATTAGGCCGCTTCAGTTGCTGAATCATTATATTTGCCACTGTGTTTCTTGATCACAAGAGCTATCTCTTTGAATGACGTATAAGTTACTGCTGCTATTTGGTGTTACCGCCTGTTTGCATTTGCTATTTCTTATAATAAAATCTATTTAATTGCCTTATGCACCGTTTAATTGCTAGATCCGATCGAGAAGTGAAATATAAGCTGAGAAACCCAGGAAAGCCCTACAACAACTCTCTGGAGACTGCTCGTCAAATCTGCGTCAGAACAAATGCTACACAAAATCGTCGATACTAGTTTCTATGATATAAGCTATGTGTAGATCAGTTTTATCTTTAGGGGGCTAACACAATACTTTTATCGTTTAAGTAACGATGTACTAATTCCCGTCAGTACTGAATTTGAAAGCTTATAAAGAGAAATTAGAGTATTCAAAGTAAGCAAATCAGTCATTAATTTAATCCAACCAACCAATTGCTTACCATCCTGGTTCTGTCAGTTATGTCATCAGTTATACGCGTACTGCCACCCCTTATGAGGGCACTTGCGAGCTAATGCAATCTTACATTCTCCTGTCCAAGAGATCGAGACAAATCTTGCCTTTTGAAGTTCAAAGAAAACATCGACCATCCATTACAATCACATTAATTTGTGCCTAGAGAGTACCTTAATTCTGACCATAACTAGTCCATATCTGCGTATAAACGTAGTATAATGCATACTTGAGAGCAGTAATATGGAGCTCATAACATCGCTGTAAATACTAAATATGTCAACAAGAAAACTCGTAATGGGTAATCCATTACTAACCGTACTAGTCGTCTTAGTGATAGTAGCAGGACTTCTTCTTACTGCAAACATTTCTCATAACGGATTTGCCCAGCAGCAGAAGACTTTGAGACTAGGATACTTTCCTAACATAAATCATGCGCAGGCAGTAATTGGAGTAGGAAACGGAGATTTCCAGAAAACCTTGGGAGATAATGTAACTTTAGAGACTTATGTATTTAATGCAGGACCCTCAGCTATCGAAGCTTTACTTGCAAAAAGAATTGATGCATCATATATCGGACCAAATCCAGCAATCAACGGGTACGTAGTTTCTGATGGAAAAGACGTAAGAGTAATCGCAGGTGCTACCAGCGCAGGAGCTTCATTCGTAGTAAGAAATGATTCAGGTATAAATTCTGCGGCAGACTTGGGAAGCAAAAAGTTCGCTTCTCCTCAGCTTGGTAACACCCAGGACGTAGCATTAAGAAAGTACATAGTAGACAACGGATTTAACACGGTAGAGAATGGGGGGAACGTTACTATACTACCTATAGCAAATGCAGATATATTGACTGCATTTTTGAAAAAGGAGATTGACGGAGCTTGGGTACCTGAGCCATGGGCTACACGACTGGTAAATGAAGCCAATGGGAAAATACTGATAGATGAACGAGACTTATGGCCTCCTGAAGGCAAATTTGTAACAGCACATATAATTGTAAGACCTGAATACCTAAAGGCTAATCCAGATGTGATAAAGAACTTGTTAGCAGCTCATGTTAATGAGACACAGTGGATCAATGAAAACAAGGATAAAGTCCCTAAAGTGTTCAATATAGAGCTTCAAAAACTCACAGGCAAGACTATCCCAGAAAACGTATTATCTGAAGCTCTAACGAGACTAGAATTTACAAACAATCCTATCAAGTTATCCCTATATCAATCTGCTAATGATGCATATGATTTAGGATTCTTAGCTAAGGGGAAAGAACGTCCAAATCTCTCTGGGATATACGATCTTTCATTACTTAATCAGGTGTTGAGTAAAAAAGGATTGCCTACAATAGGCGACACAGGAGTACCGACATTACCTTCTAACAACACAGGGGCAAGCCAAGGATTGACAGACGTAGCATAGACAGATAAATGATGCAAGAGTAACAAATACAAAATACCTCAGCTACCCCCAATCTTGGATGCGTATTTTCTTAAGGCCTGTATTGTCAATTCCAACGACAGGTTGATTTCCAATGACCCAGGCTTTATGTTTGCAAGCTTGTAAAATTACAGCAGTGTCTTCAGAGCCAAATTCTTCTGGATCATCATGTGCTATCTTAGGGATCTCCCAGTGCTCTTAGTAATGTATTGATTAATGGTGTATCTTCGCCAGTAAATAGATGCCTCATTATGAACTCAAATGTGCATGTAGTCTCCAGAGTCATTTAGTCAGTTAGTTTATGTGGGAAAATCAGAAATCTCGATCACGATGCAGTTTTCTCTTTAGAGAGTAATGGTCAGTACTCCAAAGCCTGGCCTGCTGAAGGCTCGACAGGCCAGAAAATTGACTAACTATTAGGTACAAATTAGACTAATGAATAAATCATATCTAGTGATGAATAGCAATTCCAGAGGTTTTCCGGAGTGGGATAGTCTGTATAAGAGCCAGCGAGTAGAAACTATGCCATGGTACAATGAGAAATTAGATTCTGATTTGGAAGAGGTGATATCGAAACAGAAGGCTCTCCATAAAGGAAGATTTCTTGATCTTGGCACAGGTCCTGCGACTCAAGCTGTGCAGATTGCTAGGAATGGATACTTGGTGACAGGCTCAGATATTTCTCAAGCTGCAATTCATAGAGCAAGAGAGGTTTACGGTAGCGAAGCGAATGTCAATTTTGTGGCCGATAATATTCTGCATACTAATTTCAAGGAGGATGAATATGATTACATCTTTGATCGTGGTTGTTTTCATGTTCTACATCCTTCAGATAGGGTAACATATGTCAAGCAAATAAAAAGGATCCTTAAAGAGGATGGCATATTGTTCCTAAAATGTTTTAGTATCAATGAAAAAAGAGAAGAAGGACCATACAAGTTTTCCAAAAAGCAGATAAGTGAAATATTCGAGAAAGAGTCGTTTAAAGTCATAAAAATTAAAGACACGGTGTATCAGGGCACCTTAGATCCGTTACCTGCGGCATTATTTGCGGTAATGAAAAACACAAAAAAGAGGTGACGGCCATATATTGGCTGTATTACTTTTTATATTATTTGAATTAGGGCAGCTACGAATAAACGATGGGGAATAACAGAAATCCTAAAGAGTAATGCTGAATTTTACCATGCTTTTGAGGGGCTATCAATATATATGATGGATGGCTTGTGGAAACATGACGAAAATGTCATTGGCGTACATCCTGGATGGGAATTATTAGTTGGATGGTTAGCAATACGGGAAAGCTGGGTTACAATTTTTCAAAATACCGAAATGATCAAATTCAATATTACGAATACCAAAGTAAGGTCATTTGATAATGGTGATATAGGGGTAGTTGTGTGTCAGGAAAGTATCGAATCTTCAATTAATGGACAACAAGATAGGATTGGTGTTATAGCAACTAACATATTTGAATGCGAAAATCGATTGGTTCTAATTCACTATCAAGGATTTAAACCAAAATAATGATGGTTATCTGGCAGATTGTCTTTTCGCTTTTGCTTCCTATATATTAACTAAGCCCAATATAGGTAAATCTAGAAAGAAGAAGGTAGAATCTTTGGATCTAAATAAAGGTGCTTTGCTGGAAGAATGATTTCCTACCAGCTTCTGCAAGGCAACTCGTTTGACCTATTAAAGGATTTATGCATTAAACCTGAAGAGCATGGAAAATATCGTGTTATTGTCACTTCTCCACCTTATTATGGACATCGACACTATGGTGAAGATCCAGATGAGATTGGTCAAGAGCCAACTTCGGAAGCATTTATTCAAAGATTGGTGGATATTTTTACAACATGTAAGGATCTTTTGGCTGAGGATGGAAGCCTTTGGATAGTAATAGGCGATACCAGACGTAAGAATAGAAAACTCATGATCCCCCATCGACTTGCCCTTAGATTGGATGAAAATGGATATGTCTTTACAGAGGATGTAATATGGTACAAGAAGAATAATGTTTCAAGTAGCTCCAAAGATAATTTTTCACAAGCATACGAACTGGTATTATTTCTATCCAAGAATGAAAAAAGCTATACCAATATGCAAGAAATCAGAGTAAGTGGTAATGAAGCTAGGGAAGGAAGAAACAAAGTACCACCCAAGCATTTACTGCAATATGTACCCCTGAAAGAAGATAAAGATAAAATTAAAAAAATCAAGGAAATTATTCATAATGCGAGCCCAAGTACACCATTTGACGAGCTTCCTACAACAAATGAAATAGCAATAGCTTATGGATATGATCCTGAGAAATATTACCCTACATGTTATCGTAAATTTAAACGTCATGCAACACGTAAGCGAATAGGAAATCATAATCACTATCCAATTTTTGCTGTATGTAATTCGAGCGGTAAGAACCCAGGAAATGTGTGGGAAATATCCACTAAAGCTCATTATGGAAACGAACATTTTGCAATTTTTCCTGAAGATCTAATAGCCAAAATCATTATGTTCGCCACTAAGAAAGGAGATTGGATACTTGATCCTTTTGTTGGGAGAGGAACTACAGGAATTGTTTGTGCTTCACTCGGAAGAAACTTTACCGGAATGGATCTCTATTCAGAGAATATTCACAATGCCAACAAGAATATAAAAGATGCCCAGAATGGAAAACTAGCTGTCAAATTAGATAATGTTATTGAAAGTTTTCCAACAGACAATGTTCATTCTTTAGAACAGTATCTTAATGTCTGAATTGAAGTTTTTGTTGATATCTAGACTGGAGTACGTAACGAATGCTGTTATAATTGGACGCTATAGGCTAGCTAGCCTAGCGTCGCTTACTGGAAATTTGTTACTGTTTTCCCTTATACAACTCAGTTTCGTAGTACTGACAGAATTTCTTTATATTATAACTCTGAGAATATCCTTAATTAGTTACATAAGATGATTCCATCCAATATAACAAGGGATCACTTATTAGCTGCTATTGAAAATATTGATAAACATGGTTATGATAGAAAGAGAGATTCTACTAGTTATTCAGTACGATATAGTGAAAAATTATATCCTCCAAAAGTAGTTATCTCCTTAGCTAACAAGTACGCAAATGGAATAGAATTAGATAGGAATCGCTTTCATGGAGGTTACGAAGCAAATACCTTTCTAGTTTCAAAAGGCTTTGAAATTACTGACTCCTATGGCCAGCCTATTAATAATATAACTCACGATTTTGCACCTCGACTGAAAAATTATATTGAAAAAACATACTCCATGAAATCAGCAAAAGGCCCAGGGCGCTCAAGACTTTCCTTTTCATCAGGATCAATGTTGCATATCAGAGGTTCGACATTACTTGATCGGTCCAGAGGATTTTATTATTTACAAGAAGAAGACTATAAAGACATTATAGCTAATAAAAGTGGTTACCTAGCAGTAGTATTTGGTTCTGTAGAAAATACTTTCGTTTTTAGGAAAG
>JBKPHJ010000312.1:0-5227 GCA_046729835.1 Thermoproteota archaeon | reverse complement strand
TCTAAACTCTTTTCCTCGCCAGGTTGAAGATCAAATACTTCAGCATCACAGAAGTGATTGATGGTTTTCAAATTGACTGATTGACCAACAAGATCGATTTTTTCCACATTTTGCGAACAGTTTTTCATTTTGAGAGCAAACTGCAGTACTGATCCAATACCGGGATACGTAGTAGTATTTGTATGTCGAAGTCCACTGAAGGAGATGCATGGAGTCCACGTTAAATAAATACCATGTGCTGTTATACTTCCCTCTTTAGCAATCACAAGTCGACTATCTCGGCAACTACCCGGACCTGACTTGAATTTACTGGACCTATCCTGAGACTCTCAGTTGTTGTCTCAGCAGGCGAAAGGGGAGGAATATTCTTCAGAATTTCTTCTTGTCTTGTCGCTGATGAGCCATTTATTATTCCTGCTAGTTGAGAAGATGTTAAATTCTCTAGGCTTGTAGTCAGATTACTGACTGGGATGCTCTTTACCAACGAGGGCGCGATTTTCTCAGGGCTTGTCCCGAGAACAGAAGTTAACACAGTCGCATTTGTAAATATAGACGTACTATTTGCGAACGTACCTGAAGAGTTTGTTAATAAGGGAACTTGATCTAATCCAACTTTTTCAGCAGGTATCTCCTTCAAACTACTCAACGTTATATTGGTATCAAGAACTGCAGTTCTATTTTTTTCAGCTAATTTACTGTCTTGAAATATTACTAGGCCTGTTTTATTTTCTCCCTTAGAAATTGGAGTGCCGGTGAACCTCACTGTGTCATTATTTAATATCGCCGCATTATCAAAATTCCCTTTATCAGTTTCTGAGATAAGGAATGGTTCTGGGTCGGTCTTCTATCCACAAAATGCAACATTTTTACACTACTATTATCGACTCATCGATACATTATCACCATCATCACCACCAGAACCATCACCATCATCACAGAGATCAGATGTCCGTGCAACTATTTACCCTATGTATAATTAGCATTACGATAGTGGTCCTCGTACCGTGAAATAGAATCCTCCTGACAATCACTATCGAAGATGAGAATCTAAGGACGAAATATAATTTTTAGTTCACTTGATAAGGCCACCCTGATTTGGCATAAAGTATAAAGACAACATATTGATGGTGGATGTAATGAAGAATGCTATCTATCGCTTCTTTGCAATAATAATCAACCTTTCATAGCTCATTAAACACGGAGGTTGTTAGGTTTGCTTTGATAGAACAGGAATTTAACTAAAAAGAGATGTGACCAATGTTCAGCCAACAGGTGGGTACAATTCTTAGTAAAAATAGCAAAAGAGAAAGAGTAGAAATATGGACCTTATAAATTCGATCAATATGGGAAAGAGATAACTAAGGCAGAAGAAAAACAAAAACATCAATTACTATGAGTCGAGCTAAGTATGTATCAGATTAGGTGGAGACCACTGCAATTAAGAGTAATACGCATTAGATTCTAGAAAATAAAACTACCTCAGATTTTCACAGTGACGGAATCTGACAAACTGTCCATTACCTGTAACCGATATTTGTACGATTGAGCAGGATACTTTCTCAGAAACTGTTCCACGTTAGGAGTTAGGTTAGTTACAACGATTTCTATCGACCGGTTCTGCTCTTTTGCACTTTCTGCAATCCATCCAAGTGTAGGTAGTGAAGGATTTTTATCCCTTCCATTTTGCAGAGATTATATATTTGTCAGCAGTAACAACTCTAAAGAATTCATCAGTGACATTTCGATCGCTTCCATGGTGAGGTACCTTAAGAACGTCTACATGTAATCGTCCGTTGGAATCAAGGAGATTTGCCTTCTTTTATCCTTGAATGAGGTGATCCCCTAGACCATCCTGGGTAAACAAAACTCTTCTGCCATTCTCATCTGCCACAAACATAATGCTACTCACGTTTGGGACACTTCGATCCATTGCTATAGACAAACGAAAATCGCCTCGCAGAATGCTTCCTTCAAATTTTTTCAGCCAATGGTTGCATTCTCATATTGCGGATTGATCGGATTTCTTAGCTCATGAGCATATGTCGTGGCCTTCCCTGATTCCTTTTGCCACAACCTCAGTACCTCTTTTGGCGGTCCTTGAGAAAAATGATCTAGTTCTATTAAAAATTTCATCTACTCGACGAGCAATGTCATTTCCTTTCCCGATAGTTTGGCTAAATGAGTTGTATCAAAGAGCTTCAATACCTATCGTTTGCTCTGATTAGTTCAGCCATCATTTTAAGAAGCCCGTTAATGTGATCATTATCGATGTGGCTTACAATGACTAATTCCAGTTTTCCTTCATTGCTGTTGATTTTTTGGAGTTCATTTTTCAGGTGTCCGATAAATAAGTGAGGGACCCCCGTCGGTAAGAGAATAATACTTTCTGTGCGATCGCCCAAATTCCAAAATCATGCAGTCTCCGTACTCTACCTGGATAATATTCAAGTCCATTAGTTGGTTGTAGTGGTCAACTCGTGCATCCTGATAAATTTTTTCCAATTCATATCTGGCTTATTGAGAACGTTCTTTCACCTATCATTGACTCGGGAATCGTAGTCGTATGTATGTCAACGTAGGAATGATTGTTATTTAGGTGCAAGTTCTGAAGCAAGACTTGATCAAGCAAGTTGTGGAATTGTTTTATCTATACCGTCTTTAATGCCATAGAGTGGTTTTGTTATAATACTTATATCAAAGTTAAAAGTATACCGTGAAATAAAGAGAAACATGAATCTATTGAAAATTATGTCTTTTGTTGTCGTAACAGGTTTCTTGATGGCGTCACTCACTTACCTATCTGCATCTAATATTGTCGTTGCTACTACTGTTCCTGCTGTTTCTGGAATTAGCATTGCTGACACAGACATAGCCTTGTCATCTATCTTCGATAACATAAGTACCTCAGTCGTACAGATCGTAAGTATAACGCCACCATTATTCAACTTAAATCCCCAAACGCAAAATACAACGGAAGTAGGTGCTGGATTCATTTATGATAAAGTAGGTCATGTAGTTACCGCAAATCACGTTTTAGCTGGAGCGAACAGTGTAAGTGTAGTTTTCAAAGATGGTGATGCATATAATGCTACCGTTCTAGGAAGAGATGGGTTTACAGATATCGCAGTACTAAAAATAATGAACGACAATAACACGGTTCTTCCTGGAACCGCTAGATCTCTGGAACCTGTAGTATTAGGAAATTCCTCTGCGCTTCGGATCGGAGATCATGTTGTGACTATAGGCTATCCGTTTGCATCTAAGATAGCAATGACGGCAGGTATTATAGGTCAGACAGACTATCTCTTGTATTTCCCCTTTCTCGGATATTCTGTCCCTAATGCAATTTTAACTGACGTTGCCGTTAATCCCGGAAATTCTGGAGGTCCGTTGATAAACATGCGCGGGGAAGTAGTAGGAATGATTTACGGTAGGTTAAATCCTACCTCCCCTGGACCCACTGCACAATTCCCAGGTTTGAGTGTCGCCATCCCATCAAATACAATTTATAGGGTTGTTCCCGTATTAATTCAAACAGGATTGTATATACATCCTGCTATAGGTATATTGGGTTCTACTCTTACCGTAGATCTGGCAAAGCAATTCGACGATATTCCCGACGACCTGGAGGGAGTACTTGTAGACACCGTTCTGAGAAGAGGGACAGCAGATCTTGCAGGAATAAATGCAACAACTGTAAACAAATACGGAGAAAGACAAAGCGGCGATGTAATAACGGCTCTAGATGGTCATAGCATCTCTGATATCGAAGGTTTGTTGTCGTATGTCGAGGAAAACAAATTAGTAGGGGAGAATATTGGATTTACTGTATACAGAGACGGTAGATATTTGAATCTCAATACTACACTCCAGCCTATCAGATAACAAAGTTTCCTAAGAATCAGGTGTTTTCAGCCTTCACGCTGTGTTGATCCTGAGCTCTTTTGAGTAACCTTGTTCAACTAGGGTAGAGAACTGTGTTCAAACGTTTCAAAAAAGATGCAATTCAGATTGATAATCCGTTTAATATTATTTACTTACTCCTGTCCCCCCCGAGATGTAGAAAGTAAAGATTCTTGTTATTCTCGGTATACGGTTTTCCCCTCTGCTATAACTAACACGGGATAACTTGATAATGAGAATGGATCTCCATTCCACACTGCAAATGACGCCTTAAACCCAGCTTTTACTTGTCCAATATTCGGGGCTCCAATAATTTCCGCAGCCTCTCTGCTTATCTTGGAGATCGCGTCAGACTTTGATGTGCCGAATCTAAGAAGATGCCTCAAGGTATAAAACATATTTCGCTGGAGAATGACTGGATGGTCACTCATAAGAGAGAATTTTGCATTTGATTTTAGGAGTTTCTCCACGTTTCTCCAGCTTTCATGCTTAAGCTCTACCTTATACGGAAAAGAGTCCATCGGCCCATAAACTACAGGTATTGACGCATCGCTTAGTGCTGCAAAAACCTCTACTCTATGGACATCGGCACAATGGTTGGCAATGGCTTTTATTCCAAATTCTTTCACTAGTTGGATTAAAACCATGGCATCGTCTTCCTTGTGAAGATGTACCATTACTTTGTATTTAGCAGAAAGTATGTCCATAAACACTTCCGTTAATGGTTCTACTTCGTCCATAACCTTCTTTTCTGTTTGCAGAAGCCTTTGCATTTTTCTTGCTTTGATCAAATTTTCACGAAGCATTGCCACCGCTCCCATGCGTGTGGATGGTCTATCGCCTTTCCATTCTGTGGTGCTGCGAGGATTGTATCCTAGAGCCATTTTGATCCCTACATCCGAGACATAGGCTTTTCCAATATCTTCGGCAAAGTTCCGAATCAGAACAGCTTTTCCACCTATAATGTTTCCACTTCCCGGCAAGACTGTTGAATAAAGTACACCGCTCTCAACTGATTCAGTTAAGGATAAATCGTCCATATAGATACTATGTAACGCACTCACGAGCGGGTAAATAGCACTCATACGCTCGTTAGCCTCTTCTTCCTTATCTGGCTCACCAGACCTAACCAGTCCTATGTGACTATGCGAATCGATAAATCCAGGTGTAATGGTATAGTTTTTTCCTTCTGCAATAATCTCATCAACATTTCTTCCGCCTTCCTCCTTTTGCGGTCTACTGTTCTTTCCTACATATTTTATCTCGTCGCCTTCATAGCCTATGTAACAGTCGCTTTTCTCTTCGTTACCATCAAACAATGTCT
>JBKPHJ010000311.1:0-2491 GCA_046729835.1 Thermoproteota archaeon | reverse complement strand
GATATGCAGTTATGAGTTCCACTAGCTGCGTGAGATGTGGCGCAACTCTTGTACCCCATTTGTATTGTGACGTATGCGATGAAGTGGTATGTTTCACATGTTCATCTTGTTCCAGTACGAAAGAATTCATGCTTATTGTCGAAATAATGCTATATACTTAGAAGATACAAAGACAAAATCTTTTCAGTTAATCATGGATGGCTCTAATTATTTCAAACAAAATCAACTCAATGATGAAATGAAGTATTCTTTAATCAAGTTATCGACATCATACTGGTTCAATCTATTTGAATGTATAAGACTGGTGAGCAGATATTGGAGAAACATATTCAATCTTGGTATCAATAGCATGACGTAAAGGCGTTGGTATTTCCGATACCATCATGAAATTATGTTACTCGTTTGTCCATTCTCATCAGTTGCTGCTTCTTGATTTCGATAGCATTCTGGTATTGTTCTATGGTCAATCCAAGATCACGTAATTGTGCGTTCCAAAGTGTGATAGTATTATTCAGATCTTTCTTCTTCCATTCGAGTTCTATTACATCGCCGGTCAGATTCTGGATTTTGCTTTCCAAACTTGGTAAGTCATAATTGGCATATTTAAGAAACTTCGAGATGTACCCATCACCCAACATTTTGTTTCTTTTCAGTAGATTGAACAATTTGATAAATGATGGCAAATAATATTTGATCTCGTTAAACAAGAATCAGAGTTCATGTAGCTGATTAAGCGCCCAGTACTCTTGTTGTATCTCTTCAACTTCGGAAGCAGACATATCTAATTCAATCGCCACGTCAATGGGGCGCTTCCCGTTCTTAAACATCCATAACGCTTTGGTTGACTTGGATGTGCTGCTGCAGTTATCATCACTGCCGCTATTGATAGTTCTTATAATTTTTCCAATTGATCCAAACGATAAATGTGCCTGGCGAGCAATCTCTCTTATGGGCTTACCATCTTGATAAAGTTTAATCACTAACTGTTCTTTGTCTTTCTTATTCAATACGATCTGCATAGAGTTTAATGCAAGCCGTAGTTCTTAGCTTTATCCGTCTGTTATCATTTGCTATTATGTCGGCATCAACTGTTTCAAGCCTTTTTCAAGTGCTATTTGTAATTACTGCGTTACTCGATCTAGAATATTAATTATGTACTGTGAAGCGGGTCTAAGCTCTGTTTTGGTTTAGCTATTGAGTCAGCTCGCTATCGATTAGTCTTTAATATGGATACCAACTTTATGAAATGTATTCATTCTATTGGCAACCAGAGACTTCATTTAGATTTGAATCAACAATGTGAATTTGACTTGCATTAACGGTAAAATTAGTAGTTCTTAGACTGTCACAATCAAATAAAGAATTACTTAGATCAGTAATATGGAAAGAAGCATTTCTTAGATATGAACCACGCAAGTCAGCATCTGTTAAATCGACATAACCAAGATAAGCGTTTGTTAGATTGGCGTAGCCAAGAATAGCACGTGTTAGATCGGCATTCAGTAGATTAGCATTTGTTAGAACGGCATCACGAAGATCAGCATCTGTTAAATCTGTATAACTAAGATTAGCGTTTGTTAGATCAGCATGGCGAAAATCGGTGTTTAATAGATAGGCATCGACAAGATTAGCGTTTGATAGATTAGCATGGCGAAAATCAGCATTGGTTAGATCGGCATAGCTAAAATCAGCATTGGTTAGATCGGCATCTGGAAAAAGTGTGTCTGTCAACTCGGCATCACTTAAAGATGCATCTTTTAGAACAGCATTGGAAAGATTAGAATCTATTAGATCAGCATTATAGAGACTGGCGTTTCTCAAGTTTATGCTCGATAGATCACCAGAGATTTGAACATTGTCTAATATCGACTTCTCTAGATTAGCGCTCGAAAGATTAGAATGCAAGATTATCACCGAATCTAAATTTACCCCGGTTAAAGTTTTGTTGGAAAGATCTATATTCTCTAGCGTGATCGGTTGTTTGAACTGTTCTCTTAAATCATTAAACTGTGCTACTTTAGCCTTAGATTTGGCGTCTTTCGTGATATTTAATACTTGTTCAAAAACTGATACTTTATCGTCTTCTAAAAGACCGGCTAATCTCTTGGGAGTTATACTGATGTAATCGTTAAGCATGACGCCGACGATTGGGCCAGCAATTAGACCGATTATCGTGAATACGATTGCCGTCTTGTACCGCGTTATTACATCAATTACACGTGCCCGGCGCATGATTTACCAGAAACTCTGAAAGTAATAAATACAGATACTAATTCGATAAAAGTATATTTTTATAGAAGATAGTTCCATACTATCTTGTTGAACGGCTATCATGAGGTTCCCAGAGAAGCGCTGGGTGGGTTGTTAACGCGGGTGATTGAACGCTGAGCGGTAAACCAAGATGGGCATGTGCAGCGTGCGGCATGTATTCATCTCGACGGCACAGCGTAAAGCGTCACATTGCCAATATCCATAATGGTTTATCGTTTGT
>JBKPHJ010000310.1:0-5813 GCA_046729835.1 Thermoproteota archaeon | reverse complement strand
ACGTAGACGAATAACTTTTCATTCTTTCAGACGTTTTGTGAAAACGACGATTTCAGATTCACCGGCTGGCAGCGACTATTCTGAGTGGCTTTTGGGTCATAGAAAAAATACTTACTACTCAAGCAAACCGGCGAAACGTGCTGAAATATACGCTAATTCCATGAAATATCTCACGTTTCTAGACTATTCTACACTGCATGCTACTGGAAAAACCATAGAAGCGAAAGTTAATGAATTCAAAAAAGAGAAAGATATGGAGAGCCAAAAACATGAACAAGAGATGAAAGCAATGCAAGAACAAGTGACATCATTGGGATCTCAATTACAATTAGTGATTACAACGATAACTAATAGCGACTCAGCTGTAAGAAACAAGTTAGCTAAACAGCTAGTCAAGAGCGGAATTTTTAAACCAGACCCCCAGAAAATTTAACTAGAACTTTCTTAAATAGATGGATATTAAATACATGCTTTATCGATATAGATCTATGTGGAGATATACATCATCACGCGCTGTGCGACTGATACTTGTAATGAATGTTGCGGCTGTTATTTGAATAGTCTTGTTAATTGTACAATCATATGCAAATGCAAGTGCCATGATGTTAAATCTACAAATTTTACAAGCGTAAAGAAATAGCTGGAGATGGTAAGTTAAACCTTCATACCTGATCTATAGATAGATGTTAAACCAGATCCCCCGAAAATTTAACTAGAACTTTCTTAAATCCCCGCTTCCGTTCTTCGACCTTTAAATAAGTGTCGAGAGTAGTGTACATATGTGCAGATAGAATACGTTATTACGCGCTGTCCGACTAACACTTGTAATGAATGTAGTGGTTGTTATTCTAATAATTTAATTAATTGTCGAATTATATGTAGATGCAAGTGCCATAACACTCATTCAAAAAATATCGCACATCGAAAATGAATGACATGTTATTTCAATTGAATTATGGAGATGAGATGGTTAAACCCAAGAGTAGCACAAGCAGAAGCACTAACCATGGCAGATTTCTGACGGATAAAAAAGATTCATTATTCAATTTCATAATATCCAGATGTTAGTTATCGATATAATTCACAACACCACATTACTATCTGCGAGTAACATAGCTATAAATACAAGATCTCAGTATCTATATTTTCTATTTATAGTATCAATTTTGGCAACGATGTTAAGTATAAATAATTCTATCTATCACTCTAAACTGTCAATATAAGATATTAATGCAAGTAGAGACAAAAAGCGGGAGTGCTATGTTAGACATTGATAATAGTATACCATTATATAATAAGTCTATCTACTCTGGAACTGATATCGGTAATAGTGGACGTGCTGCCACACCCACTGCAAAAGCCACGAAAATTGACGACTTAGAAAAGTACAAGACGAACTTTTACAGATGTGTCAAATGCTACCAGATAATCTCATTAAGTCCAGACAAGCTTGATGTAAACGGAAATCTAGTTCCATCGAATTTGGATAGCAAGCCCCATCTATGTCTTAATTTTGATGTCATAGAAGAATCAGATATTCTTATACCTGACAGAATATCAGACGAACTCTTTTTGCAAATGATTAGAGCTGGAGGCTATATTGAGCAAGCAAGAATTCTAATGTATAGAATACCAGTTTTCGACCCAACCCCAGTCTTTGCAGTACATCTAGCTGACATACAAGATGATAAAATTAAACGAGAGTTAGCAGCTCTAGCTGACGCTGACGACATACTAGATAATGTAATGCGTACAGCTATTGGAAGAGTGTTTGAATGCGTAAATGAACGTCAGTACAATCTTAGCGTAAGAAAACTGTTGCGATGGGAAATAATTGCTTAGCATATGAGAGATCCAGAAGACCTTATTGGTAAGAAATCCAAAGATAATAGAAGTGATACTGCCTCTAATTACAGCTACGTCCCAAGATACTCTTCTAATGATTTACTTGCAGAAGCAGTTTTAATTGCGGGGCAACCAAGATTTCTTGTTTCCAAAAGAGACGGCGGCTCTATATCAATTGAAAGTAGTATAAAAGTAGATCACAAGATACTCATCCCACTAAGAAGAGAGTCATATCTATCTAAACCGTATTCATTTTCAACAGAACAACAGTTACATGGTTGCATAGCTGCAGCTAGGCATTTGACACTGGGTGATCTTTATGTAAAAGTGAAATCGTTTTGTCAACTCTTTATTGACGCAGACAAAAATCATTTATCCATCTTAGCGGCTGATACGACTTATACTTATTACCAAGATAGACTTGGGCTAACACATTATCTATTTTTTATTGGGAAGCCTGGTTCGGGTAAGAGCAATAATCTCACTCTGATAAATTTGCTGAGCTATCGGAATTTTATGATCACAGACATGACAGCTCCAAATGTATACCAATTTCTTGGGAATCAAAAAGAAGCGATCGGAACTTTGTGCATTGATGAAGCGAATAGCATAGACGAAGATCGTAAGCTCATGGAAATTTGCAAGAGTGGCTATATCACCGGCAAACGAGTAGCCCGAACCGACACTTCGAATGGTAGAGTGCAGAATGCATATTACACTTTTTGTTATAAGGCATTCGCGGGAGAACGTCTACCAGATGGTCCCCACGCTAATGGCTTTAACGAGCGCATCATACCACAGCACTGTTATGATGGTAATCCGAAGTATGACATTTCTGAAGTGATAAGTCCAGCAGGTGCGCAAGAATATCAAGAGCTGCTCGATCGGATGGAACACATACATAATTTGTTACTAATTTATCGATTGACTCACTTCTTTGAACCAATTTCAATGGTTCCAGTTAAACTAAAGAATCGAGAAAAGCAGCTGTTTATTTCATTGATAAGAATGTTCCAGAATCAAGATGAAAGTGTTTGGAGCGAAATAAGGTCTGTAATTGGCCACTTTATCTTAGAGCGTAGAAAACGTCAACTGGATACTTTCCCCGCTTTCTTATATGGATTGGTTAAAAGACTCATAAAAGAAAGCAAATCACTTGAAAATCGTCTCGGGTCTGGGGCGAACTAAAAACTGAATTAGGCGCTAAAGAAATCGTTGGAAAACCATTGTCATGCGATACAGAACGTTATGGACAGATCAGCCAAAAAGAAGTCACCAAGATCTTAATTGAAACTTTTGGAGCGCGGAAGTCTCAGCATCATGGAGCTGCCAACATACTGATTTTCAATAAAGAAAAATTCGAACGTGTTGGCATGACTTATGAGGTTAGCATAGATCCAGCAGATGGCGGGATAGATGGGATAGATGGGGATGATATTAAATGCGGAATGGATGCGTACGTAGAAGACAATCACTGTACAACTACTATAGAGCAAGAAACGTCAGTGCGAGTCAATGACCATCAATCTGATGTTAACCCAGAAGACGAAGCCGATACTCAAAATATTGGGATAGATGGGGATGATGGGATAGATGCTAAAGAAGAAGCTAGCTACGGTGGTGGCAGCATTAATGATAGTAGATTAAAAGATTTAGACAGTAGTTCTAATACTGAAACAGTAGCAGGTCAATCACAAATGTCGAATTCCAATCATTCACTCACTTATATTGGAATTCAAATAAGAAAAGCAATTGCAGTTGCAGCTACTTCAGTATATACCAATACCATCAATCTATCCCATCTATCCCAAGTATCCCAACAAGCTGGTCACTTGACTGCAGAATTGATTAAGTTCTTCCATGACGATCCCGAGTTACCGTATCGCCCGCTTCCCCCACATACATTAGAAGAAAGCCCAGTTAAATCTATCATCAAAAAAGACAAGAACTCGGAATATTGTTGTATCTTTCATCCAGATATCAAATATGCCAATTTGGAAACGGTTGAGCATCATATTAAGTATAGTGACACCGAATTCCATAAATCAAAACTATCGAAGCAAGAGCAATCTTCAAAGGCGCTCGGAATAAATGGCTAGTAAATTTAACTACTTAATCGAGTTCCGTTAACTTACCGGAATATCCGGAGTATCAAGAAAGAATGTTAACTGTCAGAACATGCTCAAGTATCTCGTCTTTTTCGTTTCCGTAATCGAGTCGCTTGTCTTCTAATTGTGCCGGAAGATCCCAATTTCTTTACCGGTTTCTTTCTTCTTTTAGCCAAGCGACGAACGCAGCTTTATATATCCAACCAGTTATAAACTAATTATTAAATCTCAGCGTAATGGGACTGTCTAACGAAAATAAAAAAACCAAAGATAGTGCAGAGTCATTATTCATTACAGAAATCAAAACACAATTTGAAAGAGATTTAGCACTAAAAGATACATTAGATCATAAATCTACAAGTATGATAACCATCTCTAGTGCCATTTTTACTGCCCTTATTGCAATTACAACATTTGCTCTAAATAACTTATTTCAGAGCGAACAAATCGCACATCATTTTACTTTGGGAGTAATAGTACTAGCGCTTGTATTGGGATGGGTACTATTGGTTTATTTATTTGGTCTTATCGTTTGCGCAGTTATCGATACCCGATGGGACACGAACTATTCTTTAAAGATAATGGCAATGGCGACTATTTAGAAGATATCGTCAATGACTGGCGAACTTGTTCAAAAAAAGTTTTTAACGATAAAATAATAGAAGAATATCTGAAGAGTATAAGAACTAATGCGAACAGCAATAAGACAAAAGGCAGACTATTGGAAATCGGTCAATGGTTGTTTCTCGGACTGATAACATTAATCTCTATTTGGTTAATTATTCTAGTTCTTGAATTAGTTATGGTTTAAAAATGTAAAGTTTCTCGAAAAATTTCAATCACTTTATAGCGTTCAAGCCATGTTTGACAAAAATGTCGCTATGGGGGTTAGCATTATATGCCACATTAAAATTACAATAAATTGTACACACTATCCCGGTTCTTTTCGTAGTGTAGTTCCAGACAGTATGTTTTGCTTATGCAAGAGATATTATCCGGTATGTTTCTTTTAATTGCACTAAGATGGAAGTAAACTTTTTAGCTTATTTCACTCTTGGCATAATTGTTAAAGTACACACTCCCCCCGTTCTTTTCGTAATCTATTGATTATATTGTAAATGTACAAATTATTGGTCTATGCACAAGCTCAACCAATTGGAAAAGATTATCGAAGAAAGAATCGGCTCGCTCAGAGAAGAGATAGAAGTAGCTACAAATGTACGATTTAGTCCACTATACATAGCAGATCGCCAAGATGAAGTACAATTTCTTCAGTGGACGGCAAGACTGGTCAAGTCAATTTTGAATCGGAACGAAGATCAACAAGAAACACTTGGAATAGTTAAAGAGCAAAAAGAATTAACAGACATGATCGAATTCGAACACTTTCTAAAAGAGAGAATTGAACAGCTAGATTTGAAGCTCAAAGATTCAAATAATCTTCGAGAGTCTGACATACTAATTAACGAGATAGACACATTGGAATGTGTTCTCGGCCACATAGCCAATCTGAAGTATGCTGACAAAGCTAGAGCCATAGAGATAGCAGAAACGGACAAGAATCTAAAGTATACAGAGCGATTGAGAGAACAACTTTGCAATATTCATGACACGGAATCCGAGATCAGCGCGCATATGCAAAGTCAAAGTCTAAGTGATTAGCTTTTCTTTCCATACATTGGATGCATAAGAAAAGAGCTTTAAGTGAGCTGATAAGATTATGAACTAACGTGGTGTTCAATAGATCGGGCGCTTAACGTAACTGGATCTCTAGAAACATAGTATATCTCTTCTCTTCGAAATCTTCTATAGGCTCAAATCCCCAGTGTCGATATACTTCTATTTTGTCAGGCTCTGCTT
>JBKPHJ010000309.1:0-2422 GCA_046729835.1 Thermoproteota archaeon | reverse complement strand
GTCCAATATAGTATTCTGATGTGATATTTTATCGCCTCCTGCGAGATAGGATCTGCCAATCTCACAGTTAAATCCTATACGTGTTTTATTACCTAGCATACAGTTTCTAATTAGCGAGGTCATACCAATGAAACTACCTTTACTAATGTATGTAGGTCCTTTTATTTTACAAAAGTCATCGACTGTAACATCGTCTTCAATTATACATGGACCATCAATGACAGTTGATTTGGATATTGATGCATTTGGAGATATTGATACTTGTGTCAGTTCATCTTGCAATACTTTTTGAACTACATAATGAAAGTCCCAAGGATAAATGATCGGATTTATTAGGACACTCGCCCCTTTTTCTGATTGTGAGTACCATACAGCTGAATTTAATGGGATTTCTAAGTGATCCATATTTTCTTTGATTGATATATTATAACTACGAGCAGCAGTACTGTTGTTGATCTCAATTGATTTATCATCTTTATCAACATTATCATCATTATCGCTGTTGTTATCATCATATTCCTCTACATTAATCGTTGCAAAATTATCTTGAATTAATTTCAAAGCGGTACTGCAGTTGGAAGGCACCTTAATTCGACGAATATTCGGTATCCTACTTGCTATGTTTACGTTCCTAACTATGAGTGGTTGATGCAATACTTTAAGCGAAGAGATGGGAATCTGGCCTTCATTTTCATCTTCATCTTCATCTACTAATGAGTGTAGGAAATGCTTAGATTGGCGAAAGATTAGTTCCATATGGAATGTAGATATATACAAATGGACTAGTTTAAATCAATTTTGTGTTTGCTTAATCTGGATGTGGGTTAGCTCATGGATCTACAAAGATTCTAGACCTATACTTACAATAGCAAGCTCACAAGTGAACCTCACTGTATGGTTGTATCTTCTATTAGCCCTAGAAGGAAAGCAGTAATCAGCTAATTTGAAAAGTTTAATGCGGACACATTCTGTGAATGCATCATAAGGTATGTACATTATAAATTCCCAACGTATTACTTGTTCCTTGATAAGACGACTTAACGGCATGGATCTCATAAAGGGAGGAAGTACTTTAAAAAATATAATGATACCCTGAAAGCAGACTATTTTCCAACAGTGCCATTAGAATTCATGGTAATGGAAGAATGATGGAATGAGTCCAATAATGCTGTGTCAGTAAGCTGGTGCACCAGAGTGACTATATGTTACCACTTGGAAACCTTGATAACCTCAAACGCTTCAGCGTATTTTGCGTTCATCTGATATCCCCGATAGGAACATCTACCAACAAGGGAATCAATCCATAGGGGTCCACATCGAATTTTTTGGGAATCAAAGCAGTCAAGGGCGTTTCTTTTTATATCCACCGTTTCAGTCACATCAACGTAAAGCTGCGGCCTAAAAGCATACTCACTAATTCCTCCAGGTATAGTTGTTTCGTACATAAACAAGTTGTTCGAATCACGAGCCGCTGCTATAACAGCTCTAGTTAGCATCTGATGATCCTGATGTGTGTCACCTATCCACTGAGTAAATATTGCATCAGGATCATGATCTTGAATAATTTTATTGATTTGAGTCACAAATTTCCTGCTGAAAATGATCTCCTCAGGACTAAGATCGAGAAATTCTGGTGTCTTACATCCCATAACCTTCGCAGAGATAACAGATTCCCTTTTGCGGTCCTCCTTTGTATCGGTCTTCACAAAGTTTGGAAGAGTAGCTATAACAAGCCTAACATCATAACCCATTCCAGCCAGTTTCGCTACCGTCCCCCCCATCCCGATTTCTATATCATCGGGGTGAGCGCCAAATGCAAGCACTAATCGATTGCCAACCAATTCAAACTTCCGCCCCTATCCTAGTTATTCAGCTAGTTTCCGACACATTCAATAGTGATGCCAAAAATAGCTGAACTCCTCTTAATATACGTTTACTTTCCATGATGTATCACTTCTTCTCTTCTGGCGACTTACTTTTTATGCAATCTTAGTCTATCTCTACGCACGTTTATAGCGTATTGTCTTCTATACGATTTTGGAAGATGCAAAATAATTCGCATATTTGGCTAGGTACATGACAAGCCCTTCGTATCTCTTCTGGATGGCTTTACTTTTGGCCACCTACTATTTGATGACGGAAGATCAATCATAATGGAACTGATGATGTCTGCTAATGACCTATCTCATATTTCGGGGAATTGAGTCTTTTCTTACCCGGTCCTTTATGCTTGTGATATTAGGCGCAAACATTAGATCCCGTGTTATTCCTTCTGCAAGAGTCCATCGATCTGAAATAAAGGATAATTAGGCATGCAGTAGCTAACCCACATCCAGATTAAGCAAACACAAAATTGATTTAAACTAGTCCATTTGTATATATCTACATTCCATATGGAACTAATCTTTCGCCAATCTAAGCA
>JBKPHJ010000308.1:0-3952 GCA_046729835.1 Thermoproteota archaeon | reverse complement strand
ATTCTTGAACAATCATTCTCTTTAGTTTGTCAGAACTGGCGATTCTCCTTGACAGTTTTACCCCTTCCAGCAGGCGTTTGCGATCTTCTTCAACAGCAAGGAAATTCAAATCAATGATCGGTGCTGCGTTTGGATCTTTTGAAGCCAGCTTAACGGTTCCCCTTGATTGCGGATTGGTTAAGGCGACAGCAAGAACGAAGCCCACTTTCAAGGTCGAACTAAAATGTTAAAAATTAAGTCTAATAGTAAAACCGATGATAATTTAGATGATAACGATCGTGGTCCTTCTATTTACGTAAGGAGTGCTAATGGCGTATGGCAATAGAAGATATATCCTTTGATGTAGATCTCCATAGTGCACGAGATCCTAGTACTTCTGTTAATGAAGGATATCTTGGTACCTTTGATTCTAGTGTCTAGTGTATATGTAATCAGGAATACTCTAGATGTTTTGTATTGCTGCTCTGCTGATAAAGGCAGTCTTTCAAATCCTTACAACATCTCTGAATATTTATCACAAAATATACGTGTCTTTGGAATACGTATAATGTGTCATTGGAATAATGCTCTGCAATCTGTGTGACATGTGTGACGGTATGACAAGTCTTTCACATTGTTGTAGAAGAAATCTTATTTGATGTTCCAAAGTCAGTACTTGTTAACTTTTGCTGCTATTATCATTATTAAAGTTCTTTCAATTATTTTTCTGCTGTGCATTCATAGCATTCTTCCCCGTCACACCGTCATACCTGTCACACTGTTTTTGGCAGTAGATCTGTGCCCAGAGTTGTTTTAATCCGGTACAGCTAGAAAATAGAGTTAGTTGTTGCTATTGACTGTTGTTTCTCGCGAGTATGATTTTCCTCATCCACAACAACCATTTTGTCAGAATTGACTTTTTCTGTTGTTTTTGCTGCATTTGAGGCCATAAACCTGATAGCATCATCTACTACCGTAGCATTGGTAAGCAACTCTAGCTTCATTGCATAACATTCTTTCGCTGGAGTTAAAGCCTTTATCTTACCCCCCTTTATGCTCTCTGCTTGTGACATCGTCCACGCTCCCTTTAAGATACTGTTCAATCCGGCAAGACATTTCTCATACTCTTCTGGAAGTCTTTCATCTACATATCTGGTGATGTTCTCTTTTGCCTGCTGCCTCAAATAAGCAACATCCCTGCATACTACGGATCTGTCTACCTGTAGTATTCTTGCTATCTCTGATTGATTGGTTTCTCCTTTACTCATTAGTCCCAATACTTTGGCTCTCCGCCATTCGATCTGTGATCGCTGTTGCACGGGCGAGCTCATGTGTTGCACTCCTTCATACTTGTGTTAAGAGGTTGTTGCATAATGCTAACTATATGGATCATTATATTCAATCAGAGCTTTATTGTTTATGGATCTTCTCTATACGAGTAACCAATAACTAGTGCAATCAGCGAAAAATGTATTATACAGCAAGTCAGCATGTTCGATTCATATAAGTTGAGGTTTCTTTTCTAACGCTTTCTTAGCATCATTAAAGCTAGCTAAATTAGATCTTAATTCAGCAATATAGTTATTTACTGCAAATTTGAAATCCTCCAAATATCGTCTGATACAAACCACATAAGTCTTGGTCTTGTCATAATATATGATTCCGCACTCGCCGCCTTCAATTACGATCTTTGCGTTAGCTTTTATGATATACTCATGAACGAGACCGCTTCTGATTCTGCCATAAATATTTGTATTAGGATGGTTCACTAATTCCTCATATTTTGGACCTAATTTACAAAAGAAAGTGTCAAAGCATTTCTTGTCGTCTCCTGAGGGTAACATCAACTTGCCCCATAATCCTGTATAAGCGCAAAGAACTAATGCTAACATGAAATTCGGGGCACCTTTATCTGAATTGACAAGCCCTATTGTCTTATCGAGATCGGCAAACATGAAATCTCGTATTTTTTGAATATTCTCAAGGACACTATATGTTTCCAAGGATATCTTCCTCATTTCATTTTCATCCAATGGGATTCACTTTTGTCATGTTATACGTTTCATGAGATAACAATCTTTAGGTAGAGTTAGGGCTAGAAATCTTAAGTTTCCCTTCGCAAGCTTCATCTCCTCTAAATAGGAGTTTATACTGTCTAGGGTCTATAGAGACAGGTTCAATAATATCATGTCTGCAGTCTGTAGGATAATAGCCATTGGGACGGAACCGTGGTATTCTCATTTAATTAATTGGTTTTTATCAAACAAGTTTACAAAAGACAAGTTTCTTTGTTGTGGCTTGTCTCGAAATTATTCCTGCTTTCAATGCGGCTTTTGAGTTTCTCAGTTTTCTAGCCGCTCCTTTTGTTAATTCGAGATATTCCCAGTTATCGGCTTTATAACATGCGCCTGTTCTATTATCCCCATAAACAAAGGTTTCAAATCCAATAGGCTTAATATGATATCGATCTTCCCAATCAATGATTATCTGTTTTCTCCAAAGCGATAAGATTCTAGATGCTAGATTTGGTTCATTGTATTCAAGTCTAAGAACGACATTATTGATTATCCTATCTAGCATTTCTAACCGATTCTCTTTGATGATGTGAAAAAAATCGTCCCTTGATTTGCATTGATAAACCGGTGATGCTCCGGAGATAATGCCACTTTTTTATTTCTTAAAACGTGTATTAAAGGCCAGCAATATTGTAAAAAACTAAAGATACTGTGGCACTGCCATTCTGGCGGCAGGAGAGGACAAGACCTCTATCTTGGTGCTATTGGGACTGTGTTTATCCATCAGAAGGAGGATATTGTGGACAGGTTTTAGACCACACGAGGCAGAATGAATCGAGTATTGAATGGTATATTCAAGCAGGGCCTTACCCAAGTCCTGGACAATGTGGAGTAAGGTCTGGGGACCGCTGTGAGATAAAATATCAAGAGGATGTCCTATTGAAAACAGGACTGGACTACACAAATAACCCCAGAATCAAGCGGTATTCGTGTACAAGTTAATGCGACCGCTCCAGCAGGATCGGATTATGTTCCATTGCCAGATACAGGAGTACCTGGTAGCTATAAACTAACATCTCCTTCGCAATATATTCAAAAAGCGAATTGTTTTGGGAACTAGCCTAAAGTTACCATGCTGCTTTGCTCAAGCAATAGCTTTTGCAAGATGTTTTTTCATAAAGTTACTGTAGCTACTGTAGTTAACATGTGAGCATATTACCGACTGGTAACTTCCATACTTATATTAAAACCAATTGTATATAGACGTATGAAATACGAAGCGACTGAAAAACCCGCCAGTGGGAACCAATACATCGACTCGCTAAAAAGCGATTGGAATACATTGTACGTCGCCGGGTCGCTGGCGTTGTTAGCTTCGTTCGTGTTAGGCGCGGCGGTTTTGAGCGCGAATGCTCAAACGGCGCAGGGTGACATTGCCCCCTCGATGACCGTGGAACAGGCCCGTACTATTGTCGCGCCGCTCTATGAGGCGCTCAATGAGCCGACCAAAAAGGACGTCCCGGCCTTGCTGGCGAAAGCAGCTAACCCAGACTACCGATCCTGTTCGACCAACTCGGATTGTCTGTCACGTGATCAATTGGCGGGGGTATTCACTGACTTGGGGAAGACAATCCCCGACCTGCACTGGACCATCAAGGATATTTGGACGTCGGGCAACCGAATCGTGGTCCGGGGTGAGGCCACCGGCACCCCGACGGGCGAGCTGTTCGGCGTTAAGCCCACCGGTAAGGGCTTCAAGACGATCTCGATAGACATGTTCACCGTCAGGGACGACAAGCTAGCGACAGCATATCACGTGGAGAATTGGATGGCCGCCATGGAGCAGATCAAGTAGAGAGGAAATGCCTTTTCCCGAGCTAGGCAACATTACTATAGTAATTCTTATGCTTATATTATTAGCTGCGGTTAAACAGTAGATTGCATTCATGAACCGGTTT
>JBKPHJ010000307.1:0-2245 GCA_046729835.1 Thermoproteota archaeon | reverse complement strand
GCTTTGGATGGCGAGCCATATTTGTATTTGTAATGCCTGTTGCAATAGCGCTCTTTGCAATAATCGCAAAATTTATTCAGGTTAAAGAAATGGACCAACAACAGTTGGTTTCAAACAAAGGGTCTGAATTTTGCTGTAGATTTACTCACGTTAGAAAAGATATACTACTAACTGAGAATACTAATACATATACTATTGTAGATATTAAAAACCAAAACGCAAGACTAAGCAAGTGTTTAGACATAAAAGGAGCTTTAACACTATCGGTTACAATAGTCTCATTTCTTGTCACGCTTCAATTTTTAGAAGGGGAGGCCTCATTAGTCAATTTAATACAAATTATCTTGTTTTCAAGCGTATCGGTTATCTCTCTAATTCTGTTTGTAAGAACAGAAAAGAAATCACTTTCCCCGTTGATTGATTTCAAGCTACTTAAAAATAAAACCATACTTTCTGCAAATATAATAAATATGGTTGTGGGGCTTACTGCGTTAATGGTGGTATATCAGACCCTGCCTATTTTAATTCGAAGTCCACCGCCAGCAGGGTTTGGAGGAGATGCATCAAGTATAGCACATGTTCAACTGCCATATATGATAGTGTCATTGATATTCTCTGTAGCATCTGGTTTTGTAGTATCTAAATTTGGAAATCTTAAACCTACTACAATGGGAACCATTATTACAACAGTAGGTTTTTTCATTCTTTTTATGTTTCATTCCACAGAAGCCTCAATAGCAACTGTGCTTATCTTGGTGGCTATTGGATTAGCCTTGATGCAGATTGGTTCAGTGAATATCGTGCTGATGTCAACTCCAAAGCAATTCAGTGGAGTATCATTGGGGATGAATTTACTAATATATCTTATAGGAATACCACATATTGCAGCTAAGAAACTAATCCTCAGACACCCTAATCTTCGACTAAGCAGACATCCTAGTGTTAAGAGGATGTTTGAACTTTTAGCATATAACGGAGCTTTTGGTACTAATCCATATTCTGGAGCCGGCCTTGAGATGTACTTCTATTGTAATTACGGAGATGAATATGAGTAGATATCCTGAGATTTTTTAATTTAAGAAATCAAGTCATCACTCTCAAATGGCCCTTAATATTGATGGACAAACATGCAGGGAAGGGCTCTGGAAATATCTGCTCATGACTAAATCCATTCATAGCAATTTTGACTATTGTCCCAATCATTAAGAGCTCACTCTTTGTACATGAGACTGATGGGTTCTTGTTTTTTGATATACGTATTGGCAGAGTGGACTACATACACTAGTGTATTGAATCCCACCGTCTCATTATCAGGACTCTATTGAATCCTAACCAACCCACGTCCATAGTCAAATATGAAATCGACTGCGCTGAAATTGTTAAATCAAGTAGTGTAGAGTATACTACGCATAATATGATTGTGGAGGCTGAAAACACCGATGACAAAGAAACTAGCACAAGTGAATTCCCTGAAGTTCCTGAAGAAGCAATAGTCAAACCTGAAGTGGAAAGACCTGCAATGTCTAAGAGACCTGAAGAAGAGATACCAAGAGATGAAAATAAACACAATGACGAAGGTATAGATGATAGTACTGATATGGATGGAGACGGCAGTCCAGACTAGAATCTCATCGGCAGATCCTGCGCCAGTTAGTTAATACATTTCACTTGACCGATAAGGTTGATTGTCTGTAATAGTATGGCTCCTAGTTTATTTGAGTCCTTTAGAGGAGATGTCTTGTCAAGAAATTCTTCAAAATCTGTTATCACACTTTTGTTGACATCTAATCTTTTTTGATGTGTAATTGTCTCTAGTACCTTAACTGAAAACTGGAATTTCTCTGGGGTAGCCTTAACCATTCCAATGAAGGTGCCTTTAGTCATATGAGAATTACAGTTAAATGGATGTATGATGAAAGAGGGTGACTGATACTAACTCTTCAGAGTACCCATCGTGGAGCGATTCTCCCTCATTTTCCTTTGGATAGGAAATGGAATTACTGTACAATAGGCTTGAAGTCAGTTTTTGTCTAGCTTTCCTAGCAACTGTTCTCTCAAGGTTACCAAGTTGTAGTAATCTCTTCTTCCTTTTATCTTGCCGTTTTCAAATTCTCCAAAGCTACACATCCTTATGGAGAAGCGCTTACCTGTTGCAGGCAGACCGGGAAAGTCTCCCTTCTGTGTACCTGAGTACACCATTTCTATAGCAAATGACTTGTCGTCAGTAACCCAAGCTTTTGGCTCT
>JBKPHJ010000306.1:0-4809 GCA_046729835.1 Thermoproteota archaeon | reverse complement strand
GAGAGATATGGGATCTTCCAGCAAGTAGATTCCGTATCTCATTCTTCTTTCTGTAATATTTTGGATACTTATCGAAATAGAACGCTCAATTAGTCTTCTAATGATCTTGATATCTTCTATAGAATCAGTTCCATTCCCATTGGCATCAAGTCGTCTTACACTTAATTCTGCAAACTTGCTTTTCAACTCGTTATCACTTGTTGGGAAGTAAACAAGATTTCTACCGTCTGATACTATGAGCTTATCAGATCTTGTATAAAATGAAGAACTTACATTCTCGGGCAAAACTGCTTCCATGATATCGAAACTGGACGGTACTTGTAGATTCACAACTGATATTGAGTTATTATTCGTTGGCTGCCTTTCATATTCTTGACTTTGACTTAATGAAGCATGGAAGATAAGCTGACCCAAATTCTTTTGTAACACATTCGCAGCGATATCTCTTGTTAAGACTATCTTAATTGCGCCGGACCCGTCATATAATCTACCAGAAATTCTAAGATCCCACGACCATCCCATACCACATTGATTTGGACAAATGGTATTATCGTAGTAAATTAAAGATTTACACTTGTTGCACCGCTTCACCAACCCAGATGTACTGTGAATTGTGGTGATTGTTCCGTGCAAGTATAGATTTCTGACTGGACGATTAATAGCACCAATCTTTGGAATCCATGTATATTCACGGTTATCTTCAATGTTTTTTGGATCTATCTTAGTGTGTTCTGTAATTACCAGTAATAGAGACTTGTCCGGAAATTCATGTACGTACGCAGAATGGAATCTGTATACAGAATCATGGATAAGTGGATATGCCACTCTATGACTGACAAATGGCACTTTAAATTTTGAATCTTCCACTAAGCCAGTGAAAACAACTTTTTCTCCAAGAGCATCATGTTTCTCAACAGTCTTGAGATAAACTATTCTTGCTAATGTTGATACGTACTTGCCGGGTTGAAGTTCAGATAGTGTGACTAATGGAATGGGTTCACGAAATGATGGTGGTGCTGGAAGTGTACGCGGATCTGGGTATTCAAGCATCAATGAAGTCGACTTACTGTTATCTTCATTCTGTGGCATATTCATATTAGCTACCATGCTGATTCACTCCCATCATTTCTAGGTAAGCTTGAATTCTGTATTCCAGCGTCAGATACATTCAGAATTAGATATAGAGACCGAATGCCCACGGTGTCATGAAATCATGGAACTGGTTCTGTTAACGGTTACCGGGACATTCTGCTTGCAATGAAGAGTGTTAACCTTCGGGACATACTCATTATTTGACTTTGAATTCTGTACCAACGCACAAGTCGCACGATCCAGGGCCACCCAAGACTTTTCCACCATGAATAAACTCGTAGAACTTTTTAACTACATTTCTGAATTGGATAACGTTTTGGTCGTTACCTAGCTGATTTTTAAGATCATAGTATTTTCTTACTATATTTTGAATGTCGTTATCGATTGCTAATTTTTCTAATGTGTTTTTCAAGTTATTAATATCTGGAGTCTTCCCATGTGCTAATTTATAGACACCAGAGTCGATTAATTCACTATCATCACTACCCGGGATTGGCTTTACTTTAAGTTCTAATTTGCGTTTGCCAGATACGACTTTGAATATTATACTATAAACATACGTACTGACATAACTACTATTTTGTGGTAGTTCGACATCTTCAGTTTTCATCAAGATTGGACACTTTGACTTTATTTTATTGCTTATTACTGTCTCAAATGTTGGACCATGTGGGATACTCGTAGATGGTGTTATCATCATTTCGGCCATTTCATGGCATATTTTCATACGTTCAGATTGAATGAAGTCTAAGTCTAAATCCGGAAAACTGTCTTCGTAAGCTGCATCCAAATGTTTCTGCATCTGATCCATATATGGTACAGTGGGTTTCACTAACGCTTCATTATATTTCCAAAGTTCACCTTGATCATATTCATACGTTACAAAGTTGATTTGTTCAAACCATTGCTTAAATGCGTCAACTAGTTGTTTTGAATGATCTCTATATTGGTCGTCGCTAAAAAAGCTTGATTGTTCGCCCGTCGGTTTTGAATCCATAGAATTGCTTGCTCCGTTATTACAGCCCAAAGTGGAATGAAGTCCGTTACTTCTATCATAATAAGAACTATCGATAGAAGTTTGATATTTATTCATTTTGATCTTTAAATTTTGCATTCTGAATTATAGTTACCCATTTATTCTTCCCATCACTCTTAATACCGCATTTCTCTGCTGGAGTTACATTCCCAATACCCTCATGTGGTCTAACATAGTTGTGATAAGTCTGATAACCAGGTAATACAGACGTTCCAGCTATCTTCAATCCCCGCATTACTTTCTCTCGATCTCGGACTTTGCCATTCAGTCTTTCCATTTTGTTGTTATTGGATCCCCTTGCAGTCGTATGTGTCTGATATGCCTGCTTCTTGGGAGTCTTCGTGTAAAGAATTCATCTTTGAATGCATCATTATAATTCTTAGATCCGTCACTTATGAGAGCGTTTGGTCGTTTACCGGTAATCTCTTTTGCTTTTTTAAAGAGTGGCTTTATATCGGCTGTGAACTTTGTATCGGCGACTTGCTGCGCAATCCAAAAGCGAGTTTCATCATCCATTAACGCGTAAAGATATTTTATGTAGCCACGAATCTTAACGTAGAGTTCATCTGTTCTCCAAGCGTTACCAACTTGTGGCTTTAACTTATCAAGATAGGTTTGCATCAACTGGACGTATTTATTTACCCATTTGAATATGGCTACATGGCTTATATTAACGCTCTGTAGTTGTAAGAAGCGTTTTACATTTCTGAGCAGAATATAGTGTGAAAGATGGTAAAGAGAGAACATTGGAAGATATTGTCAGATTATTGATTGAAGAACATAGAAGGTGAAAGTGAGTTCAGAAAAGCTATATGCAAGTGAGATGAATTAATATTCATAAAATTATGTATAAGCTAGACACTATTATCAGATTAAATTATCACATAATATGCGATGTCTGTGATGAAGATCTTGGTATACAAAGACGTAATTGGGGTACTGAACACTTAAGAAAATCCCCAACTCATAGGAGTTATTCTGAAGTCAAGGTTGACCAGCAAACTTAAGATCATCTCTCTTATCTCTTTCAAATGGCAACTCATGGTTCATATCCCATATGATTGTGTTTGGCTTTTCACATGAAGGGCAATAGCTTTTTAGATCAATGCTATCTCCCCTTGGACATGGTTTGTCGAGTATTCTAACGTAAACTTTCTCATCTGGGCACCCGATTTCAAATGCATGACCACAATGCTTACAATTTACATGAAATATACCAAATTCGTCTCTAGACAACTTTACACAGTACGACGTTTGTTCACTATAAAGTTTAACTTTGGATGTCCCGGAGTTAACAGTCATCACCAAGATGGCATATGTCCCGATAAATTAACAGAACCCGATTTTGTTATATTATATCCTGAAAACTATTGAATCAGCTCTAAGGGTTATGCAATATTTTTTTGGAGAAAGTGCGGAGATAGGAAAAGTTGTTAAATCGTATATAAATAAACCAGAGCCATCAAAACGAATTGTACCCCATGGGGGATATCACGGCCACGATTATTTTTTAACACTTATTGTTACCATATTGACAAATGTCTTGAATATTCTGCCGAAGATCTGTTGCTTGATTCAGACGTGCTTGTTATGATTATATGTGTTACTAAAAGTGATAACGCTATGATGATGATAGGTATTATGAATAATAGCACACATGCAAAGAAGGTACTGGAGTATAATGGGTGGTTCGATTGCTATTAATCCAAAGTTTGACAAGTTGATAACCTCATTAAGGACTGCGGTGGAGAATGGAGAAGGGCTGTTGGATAAAGAAGCGACTAGCTATGACGATTTACAGAGACTGCCATCTCTTGATTCAAGAATCATCTTCATTCCATTTTTTGGTCGTAATGTGAGTAATGGGCTAAGCACTACTGGATGTTCTGGTAAGAGATCCATCTTTCAATGCCTTAATATTATTACTAATAGCAAGATTCCCTCCACCCAAGCCAGTGGTTCACCCATACATATTCTAGATCCCCCTCCAAATGGGAAAAATGCAAATTTGTGCAAGTTAGATTTCATCTCATAGGTCCACCGTTCTGGGATGAATTTATTAGGTTCATTGAAAAAGCGAGGATCACGGTGAGTTATATACTGACTCATAACTATTACTGAACCACGAGGAATTGAGTAATTACCTATGATGACATTATCAATAGCTTCCCTACCTATTGCCCATGCAGGAGGATACAATCACAAAGATTCTGTAAAGACATTACGCAAGTACCGAAATTTTGGTATGTCTTCCACGGTTGGAGGTCTTCCGCCTTCTAATACCTGTTTTATTTCTTCAATTATTTTTGACTCATCATGGTGGTTCTGAGAGATGAGATATAATGTCCAGGTTAAAGCATTTGCTGTCGTTTCGTGACCGGCTAGAAATAATGTCATAATCTCGTCTCTGACTTGCTGCTCCGTCATAACATTGGTTCCATTAACATTCCTCCCTACATCTAAAAGGAGCAACGTAGATAGAAGGTCTCTTGGATGTTTTCTGTCTCCTGGAAAGTCCTTCAAAAACCGACTGCTCGGGTCATCGCTCTCGGATTCAAAGAGTCCAATCAGGTTATTCATAAATGACAGTTTACCTTTTGACGATGTACTATAGAATAGGGAACCACGCCAACTTATACTTCCTGATGGACCAACTCTTCCTATTCCCTCACCTGTATAGG
>JBKPHJ010000305.1:0-20233 GCA_046729835.1 Thermoproteota archaeon | reverse complement strand
ACAAGAGGTACAGGTTATCACGAACCACTCAGACTGCAAACATACAGAGCACTTCAAAATCAGCAAGAATTGGCTCGGTTGACTATGCATAGTCATAGTCGTATCTAAAAGGCAAAGTTCGTAGTACAAGAATCGAGTCCCAGCTAGAGAGAATAACTCAGTCGGATTTGGATAGTGTAGATAGTCTACAGACTGTGGTCGTACTCAACTACGATAACGGGTGAGCGCAGTAAGGAGTCAGGTCAGATTGATTGGCTAAGATATAAGTAAGAAAAGATGAATTATAATTTAATTGCCTGCAATAGATTTGCAAAGAGGTATTCAGGACTGGAAAAACGTGGTGGCAACCTTAGTGAGATCTACAAATGACATCAACAAGCTAGCTGAATATTCTTTGCACATCTCAAGGATACTAGCCTATCCAGATCTGAATATAGATTACGTCCTAAAACAAATAGATACCATGGGTCTTGAATTGAAGGAGAGGATCAAGAATCTTAGACCCTTACGTCCAACCCAACTAATCGAAGAGATAAATGAATTCTTCTTTAATAAGATAGGGTTCAAGCCTAATGCTCATGACTATTACAATCCAGCCAATAACTATATCAACATAGTCTTTGAGCGAAAGAGTGGGATACCCATAACTCTGTCCATAATCTATATGCGGATCGCATGGGCGGTTGATCTTAAACTATTTCCTGTTAATTTTCCAGCTCACTTTTTGGTCAAGTACCTACTAGATGATCAATCGGCTGAGATCATAATCGATCCCTTCAATTTGGGCAGAATCATGGATGATTATTCTCTTAAGGAGCTACTGGAGCGGTCTTACCCTCATCGAAACATCGTGCTCACAAGAGCGCTATTAGATAAAGCTACCCCTTCACAAGTAGTTGTCAGACTTCTCAATAACTTGAAAAACAGCTTCTACGAATCTGATGACCTGGACAGAACGGAACTTGCAAATGAAATGATATTTTGCGTCGATGATACTGACCCGTTTTCTATAAGAGATAAGGGGATGATTCTCTTGAAGAGAGGCCAGCAAGGTGAAGCTCTAGTAACGCTCACAAAGTACCTGGAGATGCACCCAGAAACAAACGATGCCGATACTATACTGGAGATAATTCGACAAATTCGCTCTCAGGTCAGGTAAGACTTTTTTAAGAGCAATTTTATCTTGAGTTCCTCAAGCTATTTCGACTCTCGAATGTTACGAGAATTGTTCTCAGCATATTTCTTTCATCACCATATTCACGTTCGATGCCCGATTATCTACCGCTGGACTTCAAAAAGGAAAGATATCGTTTCCTCGATCCAGATTGAATGGTGGTTTTAGATCCAATCCTTCATATTACACCCTTCGAGTTTCAAGGACCTTCAATTGAAAAGATAGATCAAGAAGTCTTAGTCTTGTTAGCTAATTCCTTTCTCTTAACTGTATGTTCGTCCGTGGTGACAGTATGCATCCACCGTTTCAATTCGATTGTTTCCATCGTTATCACCTTTACATTGGCATCGGATAACAATACCGATCCATCCTCAGGATAGCGGGCTAATGAAACTACTTTAGCTATCCCAATACTGACTGCCATTTTGCTACATTCAAGACAGGGCGCATAAGTTGAATACAATGTTGAACCTCTAGTACTCCCAGTATTACCAAAGATAGCGCATTGAAGTATGGCATTAGCTTCTGCATGCATACATAAGCACCTTTCTAGATCCTTACCTGACTCGATTTCTCCTTTTACGCGTTGGAGGCATCTCAGACAGCCGCCTTCAAAACAGTTCTTGACACCTGAGGGTGTACCGTTGTAGCCGGTCGCGATCTGTCTATTCTCCTTAACTATAACACATCCTACGTGCCTCGTTAGACAATTTGAACGAAGTTTGGCTATTTCCGCTTGTAACATAAAATAAACATCCCAATCAGGCCTACTGTTCATGTCTTTCAAATTACTATGAAATCGATCCGTGATGACTATAAGAGTTTTTCAGGAATATTCCCTTCGGATATTGGGATAATTCCCCTTCAAGCAGTAACGTTGTGGACTACAATGTGGTACTCGCGCTAGTGATTAGTAGGTTGATATGTATCCGGGCTCGACAAGGATGATTAAGAGCATTAGAGTATCAACAGAGTATATTGGCTGCCCAGTCAACATGTCGATTCTAGATTGTCTTTACTACATAGAATCAAGGAATTGCTCGTATTTGATTTGTCTCAATCAGCATGAAAAAATAGACAGATTATATAATGCCCTATCTATCAATAAACCCTGTTACACCATGCAGAATCCGAGTCTTAAGAGAGATGAATTAAGAGCGAGGAAGATTTATCTCTATACTTTCTACTTCTGCGCCGCGACAATGCTAATCATAACTATTTACGCGATTGCTGCAAGCTTAGGTGAGTATCTTAGTACCGGCAGGATTGTTATTGGAGAAGTATTGGTGGAGACCGAGTTTCCCATTACTGGGTTAGCCAAATTGGTCACTTACCTCATGATTGTTACCGTTGTGGGCTGGTACTGCGTTACGAAGATCGGAGGAGAACAGGCTAGAAGAATTCCAAAATCTCTGAAGGCTTTATTTCAACTGATTGTACTTGCCATTGCAATCATAGCCTTGTATGAATTCATCTACAATTTTGTTGTCTGGAATTCGTTTATTACAGTTGATATGACCAAAGGAGTATTGAGACTTGATGACATAAATGTGCCGTACCCGGATCCGAAGACTCCCTGGAATTTGTTGTTTGCGACCAAGATGTCATTTGCCGCGTTTCTAATCTCAGCTCATGGGTTTTATGTGATCTCTAGATCTGAAAAAGAAAATGGCTAATGCTGAGTGTCTAAATTGAATCGATCTATCCAAGGCATTTTACATCCTTTATTTAAAGACAGGCTGAGATAGGGAACATTATCTCTTCATTTGCTAGTTGTTTTGAAAATCATATGTGTTCAACTGATGGCTTTATTTGCCATCCAATACCATTTGTTGCCAAGCTATATATAAGAGCTGAGGCATAATGGAATTAGTTGTGAAATGGTAGACAAAGAATCAGCAGGTAGCAATGTAAGGACGACTGAAACGAACAATGCCTACGAAACGATGAGAGCAAGCATAATGAGAGCTATTGATGAAGTGGCGAAGGCTCAACCCCAATACTCGCAGTCAATTTCAAATCTGCAGTTAGATTACATACAGACAGTAAAGAATGTAATCCACACCACATTTGCAGCACAAAAACAATTTGTGGGTGAAAGCTGGACTACGTTTCCAAGCTCTGCAGCGGTGTCAGATGAAATGGCAAGACAAACTTCTGACTTTACTAACAACGCAATTAAGGCAATAGACATCAACAACCAACTAACAATAAATGCCATAGATGCTGCTCGAGAGAATCTTAAAGTATACAATCGCACGATAGATACAATTACTGAATACAACACCAACATTGCAAAGGCTTGGAATACGTTCTATAGCGTGTCTCAGCAACAGCAAAGGCAATACTTTTCAAGGCCCTGAAGCGGATAACTGGATATAATACAATAAAGAAAACACATAAAATTTTTCTTTTTTACGGTTCCCTTCATTCGTGATTTATCAAGATGAATGTGAATAGTGAGAATTGGTCTTGGTATATTCGTTTATTACTGTCGGACTTGGCTGCCGGAGTTAAAATGTATGGAAAATAGGGTCATGAGATTGGGGCATAACCTGAATGCCGGGGAAGGAAAGATAAAATAACAACAGTTGTTCTAACTTCCTATAAAGAATGCCAAGTAATGACGGCATTGAGGCCATATATCTCAAGTACAAATCTTTGGAAGACATGCTAAAAGTTATTGTATATTCATCTCAGTCAGCACTAGGATTGACACCTATGCTTTATCACATATATCATAATAATAGAGAAATTCTTTTTATTCAGACAGGGGCTGTTGGTACTTCTATTGTGCACTATGTTGTACATCCCAACAAACCCGACAAGAAATTTATAGAACTCAAGAGACTAACCGGGGAATTTGTCTTTGTTGACGCTCTTGGCAGCGACACACTTTCGCTGTATATTCCGATTTTGGAGTTAGAAAAGGTTACGTTTGCTTTCCCCTAAATAAATAAAATTTTCTTTTGGTCCCCGTGCAAGCCATAGTATGCACGTACGCTTGAATGTACTGATGTAACTAACAGAATGGATGATATTACCAAAATGCGACTCCCGTCTTCAATGAAAAGAAATGCCCTCCGGATTAGTGAGATATTTTACTCGTTACAAGGTGAGGGAATAGATGCAGGCATACCAGCCGTTTTTATAAGGACTGCCCTTTGTAACCTCTCTTGTAGCTGGTGTGACACCAAGTACACTTGGGATTGGAATCATTATAGTTACGATAAAGAGGTCAAAGAGATGACTCTGCCTGAAATTCATCAAAACATAGCAAGATTCAGTACTAAACATTGCGTAATTACTGGAGGAGAACCGCTTATACAGCAAGGGAAGCTTGTTCCATTGCTTTACAGCTTAAAGCATAGAGAGTATTTTATTGAAATTGAGACGAACGGAACGATTCTACCATCCGACGAGATAGTGAAATTAGTGGATAGGTGGAATGTATCGCCAAAGTTAGCTAACTCCTCTATGGCGAAAGATAAAAGGGAAGTCGAAAATTGTCTAGGATATTTTGCAAATAACTCTGGAGCCTATTTGAAATTTGTCATCTGCAACCCCATAGACATAACGGAGGTCGAAAACATTGTCGAGGCATATATGTTCAACAAACAACGAGTAATCTTGATGCCCGAGGGGAATTCGCCTGAGGAAATATTAGATAAATCCAGATGGCTAGCAGAGATTTGTATGAATAAAGGATATATCCTCTCCCTTAGACTACACACCCTGTTATGGTCTGGAACACGTGCCAAATAGCTTTAGTTACAGATAGAGTACCCAGAATTAAGTTAGGTAGTAGCCCTCAATAATAATATCTTGAAAAGTCTCCATTCTGTAGTCCCGCCAAAATTGGGTATTGACAATTCCTCAAGGTATGCAAAAAGTTTACGGACGGTGGAACATGGCCAGTTATCAAATAGTTGTGTTTTGTAAATTGCGCTGCGATCGCTGTTTTTGAAGATAAGTGCTGGTTAGGAATAGAATCCAAATTCTTAATACAAATATAAGACGTTAGGATGTACTGTCAATATTTAAAGTACCATGATATCCCCGTTAAATGACAAGAATAAGTTTTACGTTATCACCGTAGTAGTGATAGTTTGTTCCATGTGTATGATTCATGCATTCACTCCCCCGGTTGGTGATGTACAAGCTTCTCCTGACTCTAAAGAAATAGAACCTGACCCTCCTAGTGATAGTCTTGTAGAGTTCGACGGGCCTGTAAACGTGACTGATAACGGAGAAGATTCAGTGTACGGCCAAATAGCAACCTCAAATGATAACGTCTATCTTGTATGGCAAGAGTCTGCTCCAGGGGACACCAATAGAAATTACGAGATTTTGTTCAAGAAAAGTATCGATGATGGGAATACTTTTGGGGAACAGATGCAGCTAAGTAATAACGTTGGCTTTTCTGAACATCCTCAACTAGCTGCAGACCGTCATAACGTCTATGTTGTATGGGCAGATGATACCAACATCAACAAACAAATATTCTTTAGAAAGAGTAACGATGATGGGAATACTTTTGGGGAACAGATGCAGCTAAGTAATGGCGACCTAAATTCATTTAACCAGGAAATCTCGGCCTTTGGAAATAATGTGTATGTTGTCTGGTTGGAGAAGGTTCCCTTAGGCCCGTATCGTGTAATGCTAGCTACGAGTGATGATGGCGGGAATACTTTTCATGAACCTATAGCTCTAAGCGAAAATGCGATGGGGCAGACGTTTCCGAAGATTTCTGTATTTAATGGCCATGTTTACGTTGCCTGGAATGTAGAAGAGTATCCCAATACCGAAAGTGGGGTTTTCTTTGTATCAAGCTCAGATAACGCTGCAACATTTGGTAACGTATCTAAATTAAACAAAGAGGAAAGAGACTATGGTGAACCTCAGGTTGCAAGCTTTGGGAATCGAGTTTACGTAATATGGGGTGGATCGGATCAAAACAAGGTAAGCAACTTATATTTTGTCAAAAGTGGTGATAATGGGAGAACGTTCTCCGCGATCAAGAAAATAGACGAGACAGAACAAGGCAGATTAAACAATCCATCAAATGTTGAAATCACCTTGGATCAGTCACAGAGACTATTAATAGCTTGGCAAGACCAATTAGGAACAACGGAAAAAGATGAAATTCTATTTGCTACTAGCGTCAATGATGGTGAGTCATTTGAAGGCGTTACGAATCTTAGTAATAATATCGATATCTCCGAGTGTCCTTCAATCATAGCGGATGGAAATATAGTGTTCGCAACCTGGGAAGATCTCACACCGGGTAACCATGAGATATTTTTTGCTCATGGGACAGGCTTTTGATAACAAACGATCCTATTTGTAGAAATGCTTGATATAAAATATTTATTCTTTTCCGTAGCATTAGATCAAGCTATGTTGTTCTCATACTAGAAGAGAGGTTTAAAGGGAATTAATGTGAGAGATGTACGTAAGTAAGAATAATGAAGAACATCGATTCACCGGAATTGTATGTTGAGAGAGCGCTTCAGGAATTGAGCAAGAGATGGAGGATAGATCTTCCTGTTTACGAATTACACCTAGGTAAGAGGGATGATGTTAAGGATACTATTATTCATGTAAATGATGTTATATTCCATGTTCCGTTTTTGGAGCGTGATGGGCTGTATCTTCTATGGAAATGTCTCTGGCCAGATTGCCATAATTGTTGCGAACATCAAGCTAGCCTGCCGGTCACCAAGGATGACGTTTTTGCTATTTCCAAGAAGATGGGTTACGGAACCCCATCTGAATTTGTAAAAAATGAAACAATAATCTCTACCCGAGAGGACGAATCATTAGGAAACTTGATAACCACGATCACTATGATCTCTCTGAAAAGAAAGCCACATGAAGTCGAATCCGACACGGGGCTACCTACCCGATGCAGATTTCTTTCAGACCAGGGTGCGTGTTCTTTGCATCCGGATAAGCCCGGCGTGTGCTGGCTGTACCCGTTTAACTCATGGACTCAGATCCAGGATGGTAGACCAGTAGTGCATGCTTCTTTTCAATTGACGGGGGATTGTCCTGGCTTTTATACCTCGAGAAGCGTGGAAGAAATTAAGGACGTTCTAGAAGAATATTCCAAGAAAATCTACGATTATAATATATCGATGATTAGAACGACTAGGGAAAGCTTTGGTACATCAAACTGGATCGATGTCAAGCATATGCGTTCATGATGATCTTGTTTGTCTTGAAAACGGCCGAGTTGAGTGACTCCATATGATCAGATCAGATCAGATCGGATTATCCTCAAAGAGACGGCTAAGGTGAGACAGGCTCAAATAATGTGCAATCTTCTGGCACAATCTATATGATAGTAACTACGAGGGATTCCTGTGCTAACTAAGACGTCGTCGCTAAAGATCTTTTGTTCACAGAAGCAGCATACACCATTCTGCCGCGTGTTAATTATAGTGAGTATTCTGTTTGAAATATTATCTTTAGTGATTATAACTCTGCGTGCCATTTTTTGATTAATCTAGGTGGTTATCAGTGTGCTTTAAGAGATATGAGTGTTTTTTACCATAGAAAATATCTTACCAACTCTTTGTCCAAAATGGGAGCCTTCAGACGCCTAACTTAGAATGGTGGATCCGATCAACACAAAAGTGATTTAGGCGCCAATTCGATTCTTCTTTATCCAGCGGACCAGTTCCTTGTTCAAATCATTGTTGCTTACGTCTATGATAGGGATAATTGCTTTGTTTGGAGATTGTAACGAATCTTTATAGGAGGGCATATCTGCGAATGAAAACCAGGCCCAATGAACTATTCCATTCATCTGATCTTTTACTACATCCGCAGTTGATGGCATTGAGACATGTGCAAAAATAATTCCGTCACACCACTTAACCGAGTTTGAGGATGCTCCTGAATCAATACCAAGAGTCAAGTGCTTTACAAAATCGGAAAGAGAGTACTCAACCATTTCATGTATTACTATCTGCTGTATAGGACTGTGGATTATCTTGACCAATATACAATAGTGTTCTCTACTTGTTAAAAGGATTTGAGATAATAATAATATTCAAACACCTGTTTCGCGTGATTCCAAATCTATGTGGATGTACAGATGCAAAAATTCTGGAGTTATTAACTTCTAAAAGCCTATCAACGTTACCAAACTAATGATCAAAACATAGCAAAATTATACATTTAAAAAAGAAAAGGTAGGCGTGAGCCTAGTTGTTGTTATCGTTGTTGTTATCTCCCGAGCCGTCTTGGTCAGTTGGTGGTGCTCCTTGATCTGTTGGTGGTGGTGGTGGTGGTGGTGCTCCTTGATCTGTTGGTGGTGGTGGTGGTGCTGCTCCCTCTGTTGGTGGTGCTGCTCCCTCTGTTGGTGGTGCTAATTCAGAAGGAGGACATTCCAGCGCCGCTCCACCTGGACCCGTTGACTGAGGTATACTACCATCAGGACATAATTCAGGAGGAGGAGGTGGTGCTGCTCCCTCTGTTGGTGGTGCTGCTCCCTCTGTTGGCGGTGCTGCTCCCTCTGTTGGTGGTGCTGCTCCCTCTGTTGGTGGTGCTCCTCCCTCTGTTGGTGGTGCTGCTCCCTCTGTTGGTGGTGCTCCTCCCTCAGTTGGTGGTGGTACTGCGAATAACTGCGATGCTGCTTGCTTCGGCTCAACGGGTTTCTGACTCGCCTCCTCAATGTTCTGCGATGTGGTTAAGGCTGCCTGCTGCGCTTGTTCCACGTCTCCACCTTCTGCCGCTGCGGCACCTGCTGCACCTGCTGCTGCGGCTGCTGCGGCTGCTGCACTTTCTTCATTTCCACCAGCTGCTGCTGCGGCTGCTGCTGCATTCTCAGCTGCGGCTGCTGCGGCTGCTGCTGATTCTCCTGCTGCTGCTGCTGCTGCTGATGAAGCGCCTGCTGCTGCGGCTGCTGCTGACGCTGCCTCTCCTGGGTCTTGACCTGCTGCGGCTGCTGAGGCTGCTGCACCTCCAGCTGCTGCTGCTGCTGCCGCAGAACCGCCTGCTGCTGCGGCTGATGCGGCTGCTGATGCTGCTGATGCTGATGCTGCTGCGCTTCCACCTGCCGCTGCTGCTGCTGCTGCTGCATCCCCTGCTGCTGCACCTGCTGCAGCACCGCCACTTGCAGCTGCTGCTGCTGCTGATGAACCAGAGGAGCCACTGCTTGCCGCTGCTGCTGCTGCTGCTGCTGCATCTCCTCCAGAAGCGGCTGCTGCTGCGGCTGCACCTCCAGCTGCTGCGGCTGCTGCTGCAGAACCGCCTGCTGCGGCTGCTGAGGCTGCACCTCCAGCTGCTGCGGCTGCTGCTGCAGAACCTCCTGCCGCTGCGGCTGCAGCTGCTGCTGCGCTACCCGGGTTTCCGCCTGACGCCGCTGCTGCTGCGGCTGCGCTTCCAGCTGCTGCTGCTGCCGCTGCTGCTGCAGAACCTCCTGCTGCTGCGGCTGCAGCTGCTGCGTTTCCAGCTGCTGCTGCTGCGGCTGCTCCCTGTCCTGCTGCTGCAGCTGCTGCTGCGCTGCCGGCTGCAGCTGCTGCGGCTCCTGCTGTTCCTCCGCTACCTGCTGCGGCTGCTGCTGCTGCAGAACCGCCCGCTGCGGCTGCTGCAGCGGCTGCTGCGTCGCCGGCGGCGGCGGCTGCTGCTGCTGCGGCTCCGCCTGCTGCGGCTGCTGCTGCTGCTGAGCTACCTGTAGATGCAGCTGCTGCTGCTGCGGCTGCACCTCCAGCTGCTGCTGCTGCTGCTGCAGAACCGCCTGCTGCTGCGGCTGCGGCTGCACTTCCTGCTGCTGCTGCAGCTGATGCAGAACAACCACCTGATGAAGCTGCGGCTGCGGCTGCTCCCTGTCCTGCTGCTGCAGCTGCTGCTGCGGCTCCGCCTGCTGCTGCTGCTGCTGCTGCCTCAGCAACAGCTGCTGCTGCAGACGCAGAACAACCTGATGCAGCAGCTGATGCAGATGCACTGGCTGCGGCTGATGCTGACGCACTAGAATAGCCTGAGGCAGTTGCTGCTGCAGACGCAGAACAATAAGCTGAAACTGCCGCCACACCAGCTGCAGCTCCATTTGCTGCTGCTGCTGTAGCCACTGGTGATGCACCATTGTTGCTCGCTGCTGCTGCTGCGGCGGCGGCTGCTGCGCCTCCGCCTGCTGCGGCTGCTGCAGCGGCTGCACCTCCGGCTGCGGCTGCTGCAGCGGCTGCACCTCCGGCTGCTGCTACGGCGGCTGAGGCTCCTGCTGCTGCTGCGGCTGCAGATGATGTCACACCACAAGATGCCGCTGCTGCTGCTGTAGCGGCTGCTGCTGAACGTCCTGCGGCCGCTGCGGCGGCTGCACTTCCAAAGTCTTGTGCTGATGTAGCTGCAGATGTGGCAGCGCTACTTGCTGCAGCTGCAGCTGCAGATGATGCTCCTGCTGCCGTGGCTGCTGCTGATGCTGCATCGCCAGCCGCTGCGGCTGCTCCGGATGCTCCGGATGCTGCCGCCGATCCACCAGAGGCGGTAGCGAATATTTGATTTATAGGTACGGCTTGGAGACCTAGCGCTCCTAGTGCTATAACTAAAAGCACATACGTCTGAAAAGAAGTTGTGTTATTTGGCACAATTCTCAGCTGTAACAATACTATATATATATTCTTAGTTCGAAAGTACACTAAGATTCGATAAGTGTTGTGTCACGAGACCCGCTTGGACATTTTGAACTCGCCATCGATGTTTGTGCTAGGGTTGACGTTATTCAAGGACTTGCAGTTCTTATGCAGAGCTTTTTTCCGAATCAAAGCATCTATGCTGCAGATTATCGTAACCTGAAAAGGCGAATGCATGTTTTTTTCCAATGAACCTCTCATTTGTAAGTAACTATTTTTATTTTGGTCTATTCTTCATAGCACTCTTTTCTGTATTGGCTCTAGATTTGAATTCAGAGGGATTCAAATGTCTCTCAATGCTTAGTCAGGAGGATCAATCATCGCCTACATTAACACTAAGGGAACTCGAGTGGAATTGTTTTGTTATCACAAATTCATATGTGTATTCTCTGTTTGGGATAGCTATTGGAGGTATCCTGATTTTCATCTGGTATCGAAAAAGTATGCATCAATAAATATGGCATATTTGACTGCATGATAAATAAGTGTCTGTTTTGTCTGTAATTAGCAATGAGAACTGGAAGCGGTGGCTAATCCTCATAACAATGTTTTGAATTAAATGCCAATACCTGCTCAACTACTTATTCCGCCAAGCTTCGTCGTCGCCGAGCTACACATTAGAGCCAATTTTTTTGCAGATCATCATTTCCGTGGATGGTCCTTCCTTACCTATAGTTGTTAGAAATGATTCGATAGGATAAAGAACGCATCCAGTAACATTGGACGCAAATTCCCCTTTCTTTGCTGTTGACGTAATTAGTTTCCAAAATACTCGAAGGAACCTATTCCTTGTATCAACAGGAGCATTCATAATTACGAACATGGGAATTCGATCGAGAATTTCAAATCCTGTCTTCTGGAGTATTCGTTCAACCGATGCAAGGGAGCGACTTACCTGATGATGTGATCTTAAGGCATCTCGATGAAGAAAATTGTCAGAAAAGAAAAAAAATCCCCCATGCGCCAAGAGCTTGTTGATGTTGCCTATTGCAGTGAAATATCTGGCATCGTCGACGATATGGAATAGAACATCAAAAGCTGAAATGATTTCAAACTTTTCTGTTTCAAGTTGGTCTGGTAATTCTTCCTCTCCAATATCAAGAGTGTAAAATTCATTATGGGGATAATTTCTTTTCAAATTCTTTACTGCCACATCTGTTATGTCACTTCCCACAACCCTTCTTACCCCTAATTCCAGCCACATATCGACATAAAAACCAGTTCCGGAGCCCACATCAAATACATTTACACAATTCAGGCCGGATAACGTTTTTTTTACATATTTTTTGACTATGCTTTTTCTTATTCTGTACATCCACTTATTATATTGCTGGCCAAGTGTTTGAAATCCCGTCCCATCAAGACTATAGTTCTCTGTAAGTCTTTTTTCCCAATATTCCTTTGGTCCCGAGGAGCTATCCATCTTCGTCCTTGGATACGAGTCCCAATTAATGTTATTATATTAAGGGTACTCCACAATCCGTACCTTGAATCGCAGACTATATTGTATCCACGACAGGGTATTGTGCGGAACCCAAATCATTCATCACTACATCACGTATACTCAAAAAATATCAAATGATACCGATGGATGTGTACGAGCAGTGCATCAACTACCATAGTTACGTTAATAATCATCTTAGTCTCATTGTAATGACATTGCTTTGAACTACAGAAACCTTGGCAATAGTGACTATTACTTAACGAAGTGGCATATCCAGATTCTTAGTTGCGTTAAAGGAAGTTCGAAAACCGAAAAAAAGATTTCAAGTCAAGTCGAGCTCAATCCGTTGATTGTTTCTCAATTAGTGACAGAGTTGATGAGTTACGGTCTAGTAGAGAGAACATTGAGGCGAAGAATGCATATGTATTTTAGAGAATATTTCTCAGCAACCATGGATGGGGTCGCTACATTAGAATCTGCCAGGACCCACGAGGTTAATTTATTGGGTAAAATTATCTCATTTCTGAGATAAAAGGACCGATGTACCTATTCTTTATGCCGCTCACAAACCTAGAAAGTCAAGAATGAATTTGTATGTACTGCTAAAATGGTTTGATCACTGGTACTCCTGATCCTGTTATCGCATGAGACTCTTCAGAACATAGAAAGCCAATAACGTTTGCTAGTTCTTCTATCTTTATCCATTGCTTGAAGTCAGAATCGGGCATCGCCTTTCTATTTGCCTCAGTGTCGATAATAGAAGGCAATACACAGTTGATGTTGATATCATCACGTGATCTCGTGTCTCATTTGAGACGGATTCGACAAACCTTATCAGACCAGCTTTTGCCGCAGCTTAAGCAGAATCAAATCCTTTCGCTGACAATGCCGTGTACGATGAAATATGAATTATTCTCCCATAACCTGATTGGATCATCAACGGTATCACGTGCTTGCTAACTAGGAATGCAGATTTCAGATTTATTGCGAACATGTTGTCGTCCCAGTCTCCTTCTTCGATCTGGATTACGCTCTTGCCACCGAGAAATCCACCTACAGTATTCACTAGAAAGTCTATGCGTCCGTATTTCTCAACCATTTTATTGATGAGATAAGAAAGCTCCGTATCTACCAAAGCGAATGAAATCGGAGCCCTGAGATTCCGAACGAACCCTTTTCATCTTACCTTCATCCATGTATGTTCCAATTGTCGTTGCCTCGTGGGAGGCAAAAAATTTGAGTAGCTGGCTCCCTACAGCTCCTGTCCCCCCAACAATGAGAGCTATTTTGTTGGAAAAGCCATATTCTACCAAGGGCCCGTCACTATTTAGATCGATTTTTATCTCCTCTCTATTTAGTATTTATTCTTTGTATCTCTGACTCTAGCAGGTAATACCCCAATAACTCGAGAGCTTTTTATGTAACAAGGGGTAGAACGTTGCAATTCAATTCAAAGACATATATCTCTGCATGCAAGTTACTATTTAAAACAAGTGCATGACTAGGATCGGCAACACATACCGCTGGTTTCATGGACGCTTCGCAAATCGCCCTACAAACTTTAGCTGGGTGCTAGAAAAAAAGCTAGCAGGTAGTGGAATGCCAGTCAACCTCTCTCAACTCTTATGGGTTGCTAGAAACGGCATTAGAAGCATAATCACCATTAGAGAGACTCCACTCCCCGCATCCTGGATAGCTGACTCTGGTCAACAATTAGAATATCTGCATTTGAAGGTAGAAGACTTCTGCGCACCCTCTCTCGAGCAATTGGAAACGACTGTCGACTATATAGACCAACGGATAGAAGAAAAAAAACCTGTCATGGTGCATTGCGCAGCTGGAAAAGGGAGGACTGGAACAGTCCTTGCAGCATATATTATGAAGCAAGACCAAGGTCTTAGCTCCATGGACGCTATCAAAAGGATCAGAATTTTGAGACCGGGTTCGGTGCAGTCCGAAGAACAGGGGGCAGCCTTATTAAATTTCGAAAAGTACCTAAAAAAAACTAGTGGGTTTACATAAATCTTCCAGAAGCATACGGGCTAAAAACTAGAAACATGATTCACGTGAAGGGAGTGGTTGGAAAAAAGAGTAAAAATCGAGTGTATTCTTATGCATCATAGCAGCTATGACAAGCAGATGTTTATTATTTTAATCTGAGACCTTGACTGAATTCGAGATATCTAAATAAGGTGATCTAGTTCGGTCAATAAAGGGTTGCAGACGTACTCCCGAACTAGATAATAATGGTAGTGGGGCTTAGCTTATATGTCAGGCGGAGGGATATATGATGTATCTTTTGACTCAGAATAGCTTTCCTATGAGGGAATGGCATATTGAACATATGGAAAAAACAATTATAAAGTACCTCACAGGCATATCCGAGACCGCATCTACCTGGGAAAAAAGACAGCATAGACGTTATGGAACTATCGCCAACTGTATAAAGCAGATAGAGTATGATATCAAGCATGGGGTCACAATTGATGAGGTAAGCGGAGTCTTGAAGAAGATCAAGACGAATTCTGCTTTTGAATCCCTTCGTCGTACTGATAGTTTTTACGAACGATTCGATGAGATCGAAAGACACTTTGCTCCACTTAAAGAAAGACTCGCTCTTTGGCACTCATAATCGCTCAATACAAGGACAGCCCTTGAGGTTGCAATGACCCTGGGCTATGGGCACATAAATCTGGGTGTATTTTGTCGCCGTACCATCGATTCGGCCTACTTGAAAGGAAAAATTGTTTCAACTTTGAAGATTTCCAGTTCGCACGTTTGTGTCGAAATGGTTAGTACAGGTTCTTTTGGGGGGATAGGATTGAGGCCCTTGATTCTTAAGGTATCCCTAAATGGTAGTAATGGCCAGAACCGAATCCACTTTTAGAAAGCTTAGAATTGTCCACGAATTTCTAGGAAGTCGGATCGCTGTTCTTGTTCCACGTGAGGGGTTCGGTGTTATTTTTGTTGCAGACATGTCAGGATACTTAATATGCCGAAAAGAAGATGTGTGAAATCTGATTCATATAGTATATTTTAACTGGACAGAAATTCTACAATGGAAAGACTCTATCAGCTAAGAAAAGATTTCGGAATTGATATACTCATGAATGATGGTAAGAGGATAATGTCGAACGATAAAGTGAAGTGGATGTACTAGCCGATGAAGGGATTATGATAGAATCAAATCCTGGAAAATTAAGCAGCTAGATTCATGACCCCTTGATAAATAATTTTCGTAGCTGATTAAATAAAGGGAAAATCTAATACACTTTAAATGAGTAAATTTGGATTATCCAGTGATAGAACAGACGTGCCATTTGAAGCCCACCTAAGCGAACTTGAGGGCAATCTCAAGCAAATATTGCTAGAGCTTAGAGAATTCGTAAAATCATTAGGTGCCACGGTTATAGAAGATGTGCGCCCACACCGGATTGTGTACGCAAAGACATTAAACTTTAGGACCTTCTTGGACGTTCAACCCGGGAGAGGCGGACTTGCGATAGCTATAAAATATGGTAGAGGGGCATCAGAAACTTCACATCTCATCTCAAATGACAAGGATCTAGAGGAAATCAAGCCTAAAATATCTCAAGCATTTCTAACCATCAAATAAGGAATAACACGGGTATATTCATGCATCCGTAATTGAATATTCTTAGTGATGGCATCGCGAGAGTATTATATTTGATCGGGTAGGAGATTGGTATTCAGATTTTTTTCAAAGGTGTGTTACTATGTGACATCCCTACATGAATTCGATTTGTTGATGACTATATTCAAGATAAACGTGGCGTTGATTGTCCCCTACTGAGTCCCTTGTCCTTCTATAACAATCAGAGTCAAAGTTGACTTTATCTTTTCTATCTTTCTAATATGCCAAGTTATAGTCTCCTTTAACTTGTCCATTGTATCTGAACTAATCTTTACAATCATGTCATAGACTCCATAACATCCTTCCACATCGTTCACTCCGGGTAGTTTTTTCAGTTCGTTGATAATATCCGCTTCATGACCAAGTTCACAATTCAATAGCACGTATGCAGTTGGCATAGAACTATATTGAATGGCAGTGGTATTAACCTTGTGGATGTGGAATGACACTCGATGAATATTGTAAATTCATTGTGAATTAGTAACCGTTCCAGATCCCGAATGGTAATACACATCTTCAGAGATTTGATTGCCATGGTACAAAGTTAATTATGTTACTAATTAATGCGTACATTGCAAAGTTGTGTACAAAGTCACTGCCAGTAAAGAGAGTGGAAATAAGAAAGAGAATGATTATGAAAGCTGCGATGACTGCAAGCAAAATGAATATCCTTGTTCTCAGTTCCTTAAGACCCGCAGTTTTCTTAGATATTGGTGTTCTTCTTTCTGTTCTCTCTGAATCCTTATCTTCTAATGTTTTTCTTTTCTTCGCCTTTGCACTATTTAGAATCGGGATTCTTTTTGGCTGAGCAGACGGATCGGCCAGTAATGTTCGTAATTCATACAACACTACATCTCTTCCTAAACTAGAAAGTTCGTTGAATGAGCTTAATGCTTGAGAATAGTCTTCTTGCTCATTCATTTTGGCAATCTGGCCACTGTCATCTTTCCATTCGACAGTCCAGCTAATTTTAAATCGAGATCGTTCTTCCTCAGGTTCGATTCCGTTATCAGACAACATCAATAGTATGTTTATTTTGTTGTTATATACGTTATTATTATTATTATCAGTTCGAATATATTTTTGTACGGTTTCTTGAAATTTTACTTAGAGAGATGCCATTTAATAGGCAAAAAGCGTGCATATGATGATGATAATAATAATAATCAGTTTGCTAACGATTCAATAATTTAATTCGCAAAGGCATTGTTGACTTTCTTCACGATCTACTCAATAATAACCTTAGTTCGAGTGAGATCTTCAGAAGAGATCTGTATACTCCCTGCATGCTTTTTGTCGATCCTTCTACACTTTGAATGCTCTACTAATCATGATTAGCTCTGGCCCACTAGTCAAACTGCCTGCTATTACCGATTTGCTATTAGCAAGCAACCCAGAGGATAGGAAGGGCATACCGCCATTAACAGTAACGGGTTCGATCTCGACCTTTAGAATCTCGGAGATATTTTCTATCTCTTCCTCCGTCGCCCTAGGGTGGACAGCTGCTCCAGTATCGGTTGCTACTATCATTGAACCAATTTGATAGTATCCAGCTATGTTAGATGAGATGACAGGTACCCCAAGAACTTCTCGGATCTGTTTGTCGACTTCGCCTTTGAATATGGGTGAAACTAATGCTCCTCTGTCGTTGGCCAAAATAAGGTTCCCAACTGCAGTAAACTTACTGGATAATCTCTCAACAGTGAGATCGCATGCTCTCTTTATGATCTCGATCTCGTCGTCAGAAGTAATAGAAGACAACAGTATTCCATTGTTGTTTATAACAGACATTGCTCCTATGAGCCTTGTACCTCCAATTGAGGTAGGTATCACGTTTTCTACCTCTAAATATTCCTTTAGCTTAGATGTCTTGGTTTCTGCAAAACCGAATGGCAGGAGAATGGTATTATTATTTGTACGAACATATAGCCCCAGGTTAGGACTCTTATAAATATCGTATCTGTAAATTCCCAACTAATAGACAATGAATGATCGACGTCTTCATATGAACCTATTGGGGTGATTTATCGATTTCAGCTCCCAGTTAGGTATCCTTGGAATCTGTCATTCTAAATTACCAGAGGTGCGAAGGCTAACCATTCAAAATAATAAATACACAATAAAGGCAATATTGAACAGAATCGACGAAATTGACCATAAACCATTTTTACGATAGAGATGTTGTTTCAATCAGGGACTTTACTAGAGATGAGCTAAAATTTCTCTTTGATTTTACAGACAAGATAAGCAATCTTTCAAGAACTGAAAGGAGTGAATTGGGAAAGGGAAGAACCCTTGGTTCGATCTACTACGAACCCAGTACTAGGACAAGAATGAGCTTTGAAGCTGCAATTTCTTCTATAGGGGGTAGCTCAATTGGCATAGCTGACCCTAGATCTTCATCCATTGAGAAGGGAGAAAGCTTGTCAGATACTATCAGAATCATGGATCTGTATTCTGACGTAATAGTGTTGAGGCATCCTCTCGATGGCTCAGGAAGGTTTGCTAGTGAGTTATCGAAGCATCCCGTGATCAACGCCGGAAGCGGAAGCGAGGAACATCCGACTCAGGCCATGTTGGACCTATATACAATTTATAAGGAGAAAGGAAAAATCGATGGTCTACGGATAGGAATTGTCGGCGACCTTAAGTATGGGAGAACAGTATACTCTCTGGTCTACGGCCTGGCTAACTATGATGTGGATATTCGACTGATATCTCCTCCGACACTTAGGATTCGGAAAGAGTCAATTTATGATGTGGAAAGCAAGTTGAGGATCCAAGAGTATACCGACCTTCCTCAAGACATCCTCGCCACACTCGATATCATATACGTAACGCGAATCCAGAGAGAACGCTTTCCAGACATCCAAGAATACGAAAAAGTAAAGGGTACATATACTATTGATCAAATGACTCTCGACAAATCAAAGACCGATGTTTCGATTATGCACCCATTGCCTAGGCTAGACGAAATCTCACATTCTATAGATAACACCAATAACGCAACATATTTCAGACAAGCGGCAAACGGGAAAGAGCTCCGAGCTGCGCTGCTCGCATTGATGACCAATGAGAATCCTCTTTGATTGTGCTGGACTCAGATTTGATGGAATACACACAGAATAGATACTTAAGCACCGATATGAACCGAAGCAGGTACAAATCAATTTTATCCAACACTTGCCATTCTCAATTCAGGCTAATTCAGTACGATTTAAAAACTAGAGATGACAATCTAGACGCAGGATTAATAGATGCAAGTGATAGACTTATCGCTTGAAGTTAGCGAGAAATTACGAGTCTTTCCGGGTTCTCCCCAACCGCTGTTTATGAAGTGGACAAAATTTGATGTGCATTCTTATGATTCAGAGATTATGCTAATGAGCACACATACGGGGACTCATCTAGATGCGCCTTCTCATTTTGTCGCGGAGTCTCAAAGCGTTGATGTGATCGCAGTAGAACGATTCGTATGTACAGCGTTACTTTTGCGTGTACCTAAACGTGCAAACGAATTGATAACCCTCGAAGAGATTGAGGACATAAAGGAAATAGATCATGGAATTGCAACAGTTTTTGATACAGGTTGGAATAAAATGACAACAAACGATGATTATGTGACTAGTAATCCTGGCCTGTCTAAAGAAGCAGCGGAATTCTTGGTAGAAAAGAAAGTGAATGCTGTAGGAATAGACTCTCCCAGCATTGATGCCGGAACTGAGAAGCACTTCACCTGTCATAATATTTTGCTATCTAATGGGATATTGATCGTGGAGAATTTATGTAATCTTGATCGTTTTGAAAGCAAAGCTAAATTCACATTATTGATAAATCCGCTCAAGCTGAGGGGTGCGTCAGGTTCCCCTATAAGGGCCTTAGCGGTAGTTACCTAGAACATTCCTCCAGAGATCGGTATGTGATTAACCTGTATCAAAATGCATGGAAAAGCGTTATCGGCTAAAAAGATATTTATACATATAATTATTGTCTAGTTGACAATATAATGCTATTAAGTGCAAATAAAATTATTCTAATTGCTTCATCAATTTATCTCGTGATTTTCTTCGCGCTAGGGTCGGGTCTGTTTAATTCTATCCTTGAGGGTTCGGATCGGGTATCTAGATCTTTTATCGTTCCTTCTAGATCGATCCAGACTGTTGCTGAGACAGTAGTCATGATCATCATTTTTCTTCTTGGGACAAGCGGAGTCTATCTGCTTTACAGGGCAGGGACTTCTCAGGCATCAATAAAGAATCAGAGTGCCTTGATGGCTGCAGGTTTTGTCGTAATCGGAATCGCATTAGTCTTGGGATTTAGGA
>JBKPHJ010000304.1:0-4792 GCA_046729835.1 Thermoproteota archaeon | reverse complement strand
GGTTATAATTTACTTTTCATTACGTCTAATCCAACTCTAGAGCCATTAGGTAGGCGTCTTCACCATCGCGATAGTAGGATCTCAACCTTGATTTTATTGCAAAACCCAGCTTTTCATACATCTTGATCGCGCTTTCATTGCTTACTCTTACCTCGAGGTATATCTCATCACCTCTCCGACCTATCACACCATTAATTCCTTCAAGCATCAAGGCCTTTCCTAAGCCTTTTCCTCTGTGTTCGTCAAGAACGCCAACCGATACAACGTGTCCTTTTTTTACAAATCCTAACTTCCTGAAGTTCGAAAAACCAAATTCAATTTTGCACATAATATATCCTATTACTCGTCTATTCAACTCTGCAACTACAAAGGATTCAGGCAGTTCCTTCAGTATCGACTCAAAAAAATAGTCTGAATAATGCTCAGGCAAGGTGGTCGTGTTCACCTTAATAACTGACTGAAGATCCTCGTATTGACAACGGCGAACCACGTAGTCACCTACCTGCCGCAGAGCTGTTTGCAATTCGTTTATCCTATCGCTGTACAAATTATTTAACTTTATTACACTGCATATCTCAATCCCAAATAGGTAAATGAATAGATCTCATCTGTAGATCGCGTACTTAAGTCAGTGCAACCTGCGGATATAGAAAAGTTGGGTGCGAGGATTTGACCTATTCAGAAGTGAAATCCTCCTCCAGGACAATTTGGAAGCAATCGATTATCAATCAACTAGATTCGTGTATACCTAAGAGCCGGTCATTTCTTCCAAATCGCATTACATTACTCATGGTTATAGATAGAGCTAGACCAAAAAGAAACCCGCCAATTGCATCGGTAATATAGTGCTGCACTAACAATATCCTAGCCAGAGCAACAATAAAGGGAAAAATCCAGATCAGCAATCCCGCTATTCTATACCTCCTGTTTAAGCTATACCCTATGATAAATGCGAAAGCCGTTGAAATTGCCACATGATTAGAAGGATACGAGTAGTCTCTTGATGCTGGAGAAAGAGTGTCTCCTTCCATTACGAAACCCTTGGTTACGTTTGAGGTCGTAAATGGGGAATAGAGATCGGGATTCTCCCTAGCAACAATTGGTTTTATGTACGTCAACAATATAACAATCGACAGGATCGTAATTAAAAGGACTAGTCCCTGTCTTCGGGTCCTTTTAATAAGGCTCAGTACAACGGCCACCAAAATAAGAGTCACGACATCCCCCAGGGATGCGATGGCTATCGTCAGAATAGCTACTGTATCAGCCGCTGCAGGAAGTTTAGATATATACAGACTCGCTCCCAGATCAATCTTAGAAGTAATTCCAAATGCAACTAGTAGAGAAAGGAGTGCGAAGAGTGAAAGCACGATCGAATACTGGGCAGATCTAAATCTGGGAACCCAACTAGGCCACAGCTGTCCGATATACAAAATGCGACACTGATGCTGGTATAAAGAGAGTCTATTCTTTCTTTCGAAGATGCAAATGGTTAGAGGAGTGAATCAGTGAATAAGGAAATGAGCGAATGGATCCGTCCCCCCTCGAATCAATGATACATACTTCTAGGTCAGATAGTTGCTCCTCGCGAATTTCTCGTTTTCTGTCGCCGATCCGATATGGAATAATTCCTAGCTGCCTAACATTATATGCGTGACAAAGGTAGCCCCGCGCTGAAGATTCATCCTACGTACAGACCATGATCCAATACTCGATCTGTTCGCCATTTCTACACGCGCTCGTGAATCATCATTTGGCCCCGCGGATGAGCTCTTTGTTATAAGCAAGACCACTCAAATGAATTCCAGCATAATCGATTCAGAAGCGTATGACATCTCAAGATTCAACACGACTTAATAGAGCCTAGTCCCCTGTTGCATCTCTTTAGCGGATTCAGGATCTTCGGCCGCATAATATTCCACCATACCCATTTTGAGAACCTTGAGCGATAGCAACGCACACTTTATTCGTGCGGGCCCGAGGTTCAGCAAGCCAATATTCTCAAGTATCTCATCTTTGCCCAGGTCTTTGATGGACGAAAGCGATTTGTTCATCACCATTTCTGTGAGCATAGACGCGCTGGCCTGGCTTATTGCACACCCCCTTCCTTCAAATTTTATATCTTTCACCACATTGTCCTCTACCTTCATATGAATATCAATTTCGTCTCCACAAAGTGGGTTGCTATCATGAAAACTTACATCTGCATCAGAGATCTTGCCCTTGTTTCTTGGGTTCCTATAATGATCAAGGATTATCTCTCTGTAGATATCTTCACTCAGAGTCCGAACAACCTCCGTGCGTTTTCTAATGCGTTGATCAATATATTAACTTCTTCTTTAGAGTTATAGAGATAAAAGCTGACCCTCGATGTAGCAGAAACATCCAACCTTTCCATAAGAACCTGCGCGCAATGATGGCCTGATCTCATTGCGATTCCAAAATCGTTTAATATTGTAGCTAGGTCGTGTGGATGAATGTCTCCCAAATTAAACGATATAACAGCTCCTCGTTCTGTGGTATCCTTTGGACCATATATTGTGATATTGCTAATTTCGGACATTCTCTCCAATGCATATCTGGTAATCTCTATCTCGTGCTCGCGAATATTCTTAAAACCAAGATCATTAAGATAGTCTATAGCCGCGCCAAATCCAATCACGTCAGCAATATTAGGTGTTCCGGCTTCAAATTTGTACGGAAGGTCGTTAAATATTGTGTGGTCCTTGTGCACCTCCTTAATCATATCTCCTCCTCCTATGAATGGAGGCATCTCTTCAAGTCGCTCCCTTTTTGCAAACAGTATTCCTACTCCTGTTGGACCTAACATCTTGTGAGCTGAGAAGGCCATAAAGTCACAGTCAAGATCTTGCACATCAACCTTCATATGTGGAACTGACTGTGCTGCGTCTATCATTACAGGAATGTTTCTCTCGTGTGCCAGTTTGATCATATCCTTGACTGGTAATATGCTTCCTAAAACATTAGACATCTGTGAGATCGATACTAACTTTAAGCTAGGGTCACTAACATGGGACGGGTATTCATCTAGATCGATAAGACCGTCATCCCTCACATTCAGATAAGAGACCGACGCCCCTACTTCGCCGGCTATCAGCTGCCATGGCACTATGTTGCTATGATGTTCGATTTCCGAAGTAAGGACTTTATCACCCTTGGTCAGCTTCTGCTTTGCCCAAGAGTTGGCCACGAGATTTATCGATTCTGTCGCGTTCTTAGTAAAAACGATCTCTTCGACAGATTGAGCGTTGATTAGCTTGGCAACTTTCTGCCGTACTTCCTCATATGCTGAGGTTGCCTCCTCAGCCAATTGATGCACAGCTCGATGAATATTGGAATTATAACTTGTGTAGTAATTGGTTATAGCTTCAATTACCACTTTCGGCTTCTGGGTGGTAGCTGCATTATCAAGATAAATTAGTCTATGACCCCCCTTAATCCTTCTTTCAAGGATGGGAAAGTCCTTTCTTATCTTTTCAATATCCAGTGCCGTACTCTGCATCATTCTACATTTCCTCCCTTAGAAAGCGTCTTCAGATAAGCAATATCTCTTACGTCATATTTAAATGAGTACACTGGAATTCTAGCATCGGACACCTCTAAGCCGATGGCTGAATCCAAAGGCTTTCATCTGTATCCATTCCAGATTAAGATAAGCGTGGATTAAGGATCACTGTCCTTGTTACTACTGGCTAGACATTAATCAGCAGCCCCAAAACATGTAGCCAATTGTTTATTCTATTGATTATGCGATGCTATTGTCTGTGCTGTTCAGTTGTTGTTACTGTTTTTGTTGCTTTTGTTTATGCTAATGTTTTACCTATTGTCTGTAATATTGCTTATGATATTAGAGCCCGGAAGACGTAATCAGGAATTCGGGCATGTGGTTTCACACATCACGTTTAAATTGGATTCAGGTTGAACCCCAAGAGTATCATGGGAGTGGTTCTATGGCGAGAATCATGGCTTAAACCACTGACCGATGCAGAGATCGGTACTGAGCTTTGCTCGATTTGTCGTTTGAAGTTTCAAGAAAATGATTTTGTAACCTCCTGTGAGTTCTGCTTAGTCGGAGTGATCCACGAGTCTTGCGCACGCGAACACATTCTTCAAGATCACAAGCTACAACTAGATAAGAAGATCAGCTTGCATAGGGATAAACCATTACATGATTTTCAGTAGGCTAGTCCTTTTCTTGACTATGTTTAGATTCATTATACAACCAGCACTTCGTGTATCCTGTGTCAATTTTAAATGATTCCGGCTCTTGCAGGCAAACGTTCATCGCCTGTGGACATCTTTCGTAAAACCTACAGCCACTTGGGGGAGATGCCATATTCGGTGGATTTCCCTTGATCGAGTTAATTCTAATGTTGTCAGCATGAATTCTTGGTATCGCTTGAATCAATGCTTGAGTATAAGGATGCTTCGGATTGGTAAGCAATTCGTAAGATGAAGAGAATTCGACGAGCTGCCCGGCGTACATGATACCAATCCTGTCTGCGATCTCAGAGATAAGCGAGATATCGTGAGTAATCATGATTATGTTCATTTGTTTTTCGGCTTTCAGTTTCTTTAACAGATTCATGATCTGCGCCTGCACAAGAACATCTAGTGCCGTCGTTGGCTCGTCGGCTATAAGGACCCGCGGTTGCAGCAAGAGTGCCATGGCAATGACAACGCGTTGTTTCATACCTCCGCTTAGCTCATGTGGATACCTGTTCGCAACCCAGCTGTCGAGTCCTACATCTTTCAAAGCTGTATCTATCAG
>JBKPHJ010000303.1:0-2644 GCA_046729835.1 Thermoproteota archaeon | reverse complement strand
ATATTTTGAAAGTCAATTTTTGATAAGTTACCTCCCCAAACAGGCACGGGCTTACTCATGAACACATCATATGACCGTAACCGAAACGCTCTCATCCATTCTGGTTCATCCTTCAATCTGCTAATCTCTTCAACAGTTTCTTTAGCAAGTCCTTTCTTGCTCAAATAAACATAATCTTGAGTTGAATCCTTGAAGTCATACTTACTATAATCCATACGTATATCTGTAATTGTCATAATACAATAGTATGATCGCATCATGCATATATATACAATCGGTATACGCTTATCAATAGTAGCCACGCTTAGGTATCCATACGCTTAAGTAGCTCGCGTTCATAGATATATCATGAAAGACGAAGAAGTTGCATTGTATGCCGTGGGAACGACAGATGGATGTTCGTTAACGTCTAATACTACTAGAAAGGATCCTGAAGTCATCATCTCAAAAGGTGGTGAACTAATTGCTTCGATGTGGATGAAATTTGCCAAGATTATTGACAGTTGGTTTAGATTAACAAGTTAGCTTATTTGGATTCCCATTTGACAGAAACATTTAGACTGTATTCATTAAAAGTATTTCATTTAATAAATATGACCTCACAAAGCTGTATAAGGAGCGGCTGCTAAACCTTATTGATATGATCGGTAACAATACGTTAAATCTAGATCTAAAAATACTTGAAGCTTACACGAGAGATGTTGGCAGGGGCGTGGCCCGCATCGATTATGACTCGATGGATACTCTTAGCGCTTCTACCGGCGATCTCGTTGAGATTAAAGGGGGTGAAAAGAGCAGGAGTCACAGGAGAACCGTAGCCAGATGTCTACCTCTATACCCTTCTGATGAAGGTAAAGCGGTAATTCGTGTTGATGGTCTTGTAAGAAATAATGCAGGAGTTGCTATAGGGGATAGTGTAGTTATAAGAAAAATAAAGGCAGCACCTGCTGAGAGAGTAATAGTTGCTCCGTTAGAAGCCGTACCCCCAATTGATGAACGATACCTAGCAGATGCCCTTGAAAATGTCCCTATGATAAAAGGTGATAATGTCCTGGTTCCTTACTTTGGTGGACGGCTCACCTTTCAGGTGACTAGTGTTTCACCCCCATCGGCTGAAGCAGTGATCGTGAATCAGAAGACACAATTCGATATAACGACATCCAACGATGCATCGCGAGGCGCAGATGCACAGAGTATAGTTTATGAAGACATAGGCGGTCTAAAAGAAGTTATTCAGAGAGTAAGAGAAACAATCGAACTTCCACTTAGACATCCTGAGATATTCGAAAAACTTGGGATAGAGGCTCCCAAAGGTGTGCTATTGCATGGACCTCCCGGAACTGGAAAGACATTACTGGCAAAGGCAGTCGCGAATGAAAGTAACTCACATTTCATCAGTATATCTGGACCTGAAATAATGAGTAAATTTTATGGGGAATCTGAGGCACGTTTAAGGGAGATATTCAGAGAAGCAAGAGAAAAAGCTCCCTCCATTATATTCATAGATGAAATTGATTCCATTGCTCCAAAAAGAGAAGAGGTGACGGGAGAAGTGGAGCGAAGGGTAGTTTCACAACTATTATCAGTGATGGATGGTTTGGAGGCAAGAGGAAAAGTGGTAGTCATAGCAGCAACCAATAGGCCCAATGCATTAGATCCTGCTTTGCGCAGACCTGGCAGATTTGACAGAGAGATTGAGATCAGAGTACCTGATAAGCGTGGCAGATTAGAGGTATTGCAAATACATACGAGAAATATGCCTCTTGACAAGGACGTAGATCAAGAGAGAATAGCAGCTGTTACACATGGATTCGTAGGAGCAGATCTAGAGTATCTGTGTAAAGAAGCCGCAATGAAGTGTCTGAGAAGGTTACTTCCCGAGCTCAATTTACAAGAAGAGAAAGTTTCACCGGAAACATTACAAAAGTTAATCATAGAAAAAGCTGATTTTGAGAATGCTATAAGGGAGATAATGCCTTCAGCGTTGAGAGAGGTATACATCGAGGCACCAGATGTCAAATGGGATGACATTGGCGGATTAGAAACAGTCAAACTAGAGCTAAAGGAAGCAGTTGAGTGGCCCATGCGTTTTCCAGAGATGTACAGGCAATTAGGACATACAGTACCAAGGGGATTATTGCTTCATGGAGCTTCAGGAACGGGCAAGACCATGCTCGCGAAGGCCGTAGCTACAGAATCTGAGGCGAATTTCATTAGCGTGAAGGGTCCAGAACTACTGTCAAAATGGGTTGGAGAGTCTGAGAAGGGAATCAGAGAAATCTTTAAAAAGGCCAGACAGGCTTCGCCGTGCGTAGTGTTCTTTGATGAAATCGATTCCATTGCATCTATAAGAGGCGGAATAGAAGGTGTAGGTCTTCCAAGTTCACAAAGAATGATGTCACAACTCCTTACAGAGATAGACGGCGTACAGGAAATGCACGATGTCATAGTAATTGCTGCAACCAATAGAATAGACATGATGGATACTGCTTTGCTAAGGCCTGGCCGCTTTGACAAGATTATTTACATACCAAATCCGGACAAAAATACAAGAGAGAGAATCCTCCAGATTCACGTAAGGGGAAAGCCGATTAGCAAAGATGTGGATCTAAAAAGGATAGCAGAAATAACCGAAGGTTTTAGC
>JBKPHJ010000302.1:0-1820 GCA_046729835.1 Thermoproteota archaeon | reverse complement strand
AGATGTGTATAAGAGACAGGGCTTTAATAATAGTAGTTCATATTTTATGGTAGCAATTAGAAAAATGTAAGCAGCAGGGGCAGCCGCCACCGCTGCTGCGGTATATTAGAGATGGCTTCTCGGTTCGGACAATCACACATTTAACACTTTACGATGTCACTAGGTTTAGCACCCAGTTTTGTAGCATTCAACGAAATCAGAGGGATGGGCGTTCGTATAGATGCAGGGTTGTCTTTGATAGGTACTTCTCCTGTAGCATTTGTCATAAAGTATAGGACTTACAGTAATTGACCCATAGGCTTTTCGATAGTTACTGACTCTTTGATAAGAATGGTTCGTGTTGGAGAATACAAGGCAAAGAAGAGAGAACCATCAGTCACTGTAAAAGATTCCCTACAAGAACTTGCGATCAAGCTTCGTATTAAGATGGTTTGATATTTTTAATGAAGCTGCATCGAGATCCGTCTAAGCGTACATTAAACCATGACTTAAGCTCAAAAATATTCATCATCATATAAAGACACAAGTTTATGGTAGTATGGGACTGCAAATTGATTGTTCCTTAGATTGATCGTACTCTAATAGATAAAAATATCAACCAAGCATTAGGTGCAGATGGCAAATGATATAGAGAGAGAATGTTTTTTATGGAAAATTAACTACTTCTGGTATATGTGCAGGAGTGTTTGTCCCTACCTTGCAAGCAATCTTACTGCAGTTGTTTTCCGAAATCTCACTTTCATTCACTGGCACTAGTATAGCGAGAAAATGTTCATTTACTTGGTACTTTATCCGGATCGAAAGAAAATGTCGCCTCCAGTCTATCAGGATTTTCTTCAAATTGAAGTTCCTTTATCTGACCTATGTCTCTGTTAGGAAAAACTATTCCATAATACGTATGTTCATCTCCTTCTTCACTCGGGTGTCTGATAATTACATTGAATACATTGGACATGGAATGATTTTGTGATATCTGCTATTTACCCTTTTCAAGTGAAGAGTACGTAAGCATTCTATAAGGTTACTTTACTCTCTTTGAGGTCGGAAGTTCAAGCATTGTGGTCGTGTAGAAGATCAAGGAACAGATTTGACTTTACTGTGAGTTGGGAACAAAAATATCAGAGGCGTCATATTCGCTGTATCATTTAATGCAAAGATTCAGCAGATTCATTACCATTTCTGTCCTTCCTATTGACTAATCTCATAAAATTCTATCAGCAAATAGAAGTCAACAATAACAACGACAATGCCTATGCTTGCATTCCACTATCCATGAATATAATAGATCAGTGGTCTATAATCCGGGATATCACTTCGAATATTCATATATAAGTTATGTCTATGACGATGGACACAAATTGATATTTTGATAGCTCTAACTGCGTTGTCGATCGGCGCTATTGATGAGCCCTTTTCTAATGAACAACGCTCCTTCGGCAACAGGTCTCTTATAACGCATGAACGAATTAAAACTTCTTTAATGATCACGATTATGTGCATGATCGATCAGGTTCTTTCTTGAATCTTTAATTACCAAGTATGTGAGACCACTAAAATATGCGGGTTAAATGAATATTGATTAAATACCAAAAAATCGTCAAAAAATATTTGAGGCAAGGGCCTTGTTTTTAGTGGTGAACTGAACTGTTTTAGATTGTATCGTCAGAACACCGTTTACTGTAATAAGAAAAAGGTAAGAAGGGCCTATCGTTATTTTATCTACCTATACATAGGCCACTTGGATTGCTTGTTTCACAGTTATTCTCTGTAAATTGATTGGTGTTGATGTTTGTTGGTAGTCCGTTTGCATTGTTGAGGTC
>JBKPHJ010000301.1:0-13098 GCA_046729835.1 Thermoproteota archaeon | reverse complement strand
GCAGATATCATGAAACAATAGAACTACCCGAGGAGGCTGATATTGCGACAGCAAAATCAAAGTATAACAATGGAATCCTTGAAATAACTTTGAACAAGAGGGATCAGTCCAAGCCTAAGGGCAAGGAAGTAAAGGTCGAATAACACATATTCAAGGTTCTTAATTTAGAAGCATGTGAATAGCATAGTTTAGTAGCTAGTCCTGTCTTTGAGACAATGGAACAAGGAGATCACCTTGATTTCCAGGACTTCCTTGTTCCTTCTTGTTAAGTTGTAATTTAATTTTGAACTTCATATTTCTAGGCTTTAATCTTAGTCGGTACCTACAGCAAGGACATATCAGACCATCCCACTCCAGAAATATTTCGGAGTTGACATCTTTTTTGTCCCGGGGCATATCTTCCTAATCCAAGTGGTGGTCTGGTAACTTTATACCGTGTACATATACCTCTGCAAGTCATCCTCAGCTTTTCCACCTCCTTGATTCTACTTTACATCTACATTCTAAAGTTGGAGGAAAGTTATTTTAAGGTTACTCTCATAGAAGACAATGAGTGTTAATATTATAGGACTTTTTTCATATGATGATGAACCTGCAGACATGCGTTATTATTATCTTTTCATTTAGTATTTCTTTTTCTGACTATAAGCCTTCTGCTGGTTTCTGTGCCCGGCTTCATCATCCAAATTCCTCTACTCAAATTTTGATATTCTTATATTTGAATTTGCTTTAAATTATTCTAAATGCATAAAGATACCTATTAAATGAGGGCAAGTGAATATGAGCGAAGGAGATCTACGAAAACAAAACGATCAACAACAACACATTCAGAATGCGAAAAATGGGGAAATAATTAATCCTACGAATAATGCATATGCCAACAATAATAATACGGTTCATCTTGAAAATCATCATCAACAACGCCAGACAATACTAAATTTATACTATTCTGGAATTCCAGAATATATTATAGCGTTCCAACTAGATATAAATGAGGAAGATGTTCACAAAGTCATTCAATCTATTTCAACTGATGATGACAACTCAGTATCCTCGTCATCATCATCGTCGGTACAGTTATTGGAAGACAATTTCACTAGTAGTAGTACGCCTCCGCTAGATTCCCTAGTTAATATGGATATAGCGATTAAAAATGCGCAAGTAAGAATGTGGAAGGCTCTGCGGTCAGAACCTGAAATTAACCTATCGATGGAGCACACTAACGATGTTTTGAGAACATTTGCAAAGTCGAAAGTTACTTTGGTGATACTTCATATCGATCTTGTTGATTCAACTGAACTATCAATTTCTCTTCCGCTAGAAAGGCTTTCTACTATACTTCAGACCTTTATGCAAGAGGCCGCCTCTGTTATAGCATCCTATGGTGGATATGTATTAAAGTATGTAGGAGATGCCGTTCTAGCATTTTTTATCAAAACTAGTATAGATGACGAGTCTCAAAGAAGTATCCCAAATTTTATGTATAGTGATAATCAACTCAATATCAAGGATCAAATTAAAAAGAATTTCGATAGTTTTTATTTACCTTGTATAAATGCTATTAATTGTGGGAGATCTATTATCAAAATATTGGATCAAGCTATTAATCCGATTCTTAATCAATATGGTTACCCTGAAATGGCGGTACGAGTTGGTATAGATATTGGAGAGAACGCAGTAATTCAAGACGGATGGGATATCCATAGACTATCAAGACTAAACGATAAGGAAGCGGAAAGGACGCTCATAATTAAGGAACCACACTTTGACATCGTAGGTTACAGTACCAATCTCGCTGAAAAAATGACAGGACTTGCTAACCCAAATAGTATTGTTATAGGTCAATCGGTACATGATATGTTAAATCATGAAAAATACGATTTTAAGTTACTAAATATTAATCCTGAGGTCTGGAAATATATAGACGATAGAACGGGCACAGCTTATCATATATACCACGGTCATTGATTTGACCAATTCTCTTGCCATTCATAATAGCCATCCAATCCCTAAATGTCACCTAATTCGAAAACCATGCACATCAAGAAAGCAGTCGCTCACCCACTGTGAGTAACATTTATTATTATGAATGATCATTATATTCATAGCAGATATGACTGCTATAGAACAACTCTATCCTGAGCCTGAACTAAAAGTACACGTACTGCAGCGACCTAAATATAGTTGTGAAAGATGCGATTCTCGTTTTCCCAGTATTCTGGATCTGCGTGAGCATGAAAGAGTAGATCATAGTAAAATCAGGACCAATACTTAAGAAACTATATCATCTTCTTTATCCTATCTTTTATCGACGTCGTTGACTTGTCTAAGTAATGTTCGTCCTCTATAGATATTTAATCGGTCATCTATAGTTCAAGTTCAGATACGGATGGATGATGGATGATGAAATTTAAATAGGGTAAATGATAAATTTATGGAGAAAATGCCATCATCTAGCGAAACGCCAATGTGTGAAGAATGTGGGGTCGTTTTCATCACGATAGAGGAGCTTAACGAGCATCGCAAAGCAGAAGAGGAGGACAAGAGACTAAGGCATATGGGTCTTGCTGATGGTTAGATGAATATCAATATATTTATCATGAAATATTTTTCTTTCTTGTAGGTTCAATTTTTTGGTATATTTCATCAACTTGATATGTGAATGTAAATTTATTCTACATAAACTTATTCTACGATAAACTGATTGATATTTCATGCTAATTTAACAAGGATTAAGTCATTCACTCTAGAAGTAGTAATAGCATCTTAATCAATCTTAATCACACACAAGCCGTGAGTGACGAATAGATATTTTTTTGATAATATATTAGGGAATGACAAAACCCAAGGCAACATTTGGAAAATACTTTAACAATGGTGTGATGGCAATGGATACTCCACACATCGGACATGTTGTAAGGGAAACAGATGACAAGATAGTTGGATTTGGAGACGGAAATAATAGATTTGATATTCCCAAATCTAGAATTATAGCAGTAGGCAGAAATGTAATAGTAGACATGGATTTTCCAGAAATTTTCGACTACAAGGTAGATAGGAATGCTCCTTTACCAACAGGGGAACCTATAGAAAGATTAAATTATGAAGAACTAGTGTTGACACGCACTACCACCACCAGTGTAATGGACTAACCAATAACACTATTGGTGATAACCATTAAATATTTACAATGATAAGCAATAGGTATGACAATCTCCCGAATAGAGGTTAATGAATATCAATGTATTAAATGCGGCTATAAATGGATCAATAGAATTAATGGTAAAGATAGACCAATCCCAGAAAGATGTGCCAAATGTAAAAAATATAATTGGGAAAGCAAGAAAGGAAGAATAACTCCGGAAGAAAATGGCCTCCGTAGACGAATAAGAGGTATGAAACAACTGCACAAATACTCAAGCTCATATTGGAACAATCCCTCTATTGCAGATTATTGGAATAGTAAACTAGCCGATAGATTCCTTAACTTAAGCCCGCGACCATCCATAACTGAGTTAAGACGCGTAATATATCCGCCAGGACTGGTTATAGGATTGACCTCACAGAATCAATACACATGGAGAGGATATGTTCCAGATCCACAAAAACCAGGATGGATGAAATATGACAAGAAAGAATATCTGAAAACTTTAAAGCAAGAAGCAGAAAAGCGTCAAGATATCATGCAGCAAATAATTAAAAATCGTTCTTACCAATCCATACCATTAGAAATGCATGATTTCATAAAAGAAGAGCAACAATGACAATACTCGAACAAACTAATCATCAAACTGTTTTTGATACAGTTGGTTATGGTGAATGTCCTCGCTGTAAAACTGAGCGTGATCTAGTCCAAAGCAAGACGATAGAATGCTCCACATGCGGAGAACCATATCTAAGAGATAAATGGAAACATGTATGTTGGCGTGAATAAGAAATGAATGACCGTATCTGCAACTGTAGTAATTGTAGATGTAATTTGAAGTTTGATTGTATCGATCATTGTGATTGCTGTAGCCTAGATGAGTTTTGGCTAGATTGGCACAAGATGTAATAGTTGTAAATATTAGTGCTAATTCGTGATATTATGAGATGGCCACGAGTACGAGAGTTAAAAATACTAGTAATCCTACAGGAGGAAAACAGATAGAGATGAATGTACTAAAACCAAATATATTAAAGGAACAGGTGGAGGTACCGAAATGGCTGAACGACATCAATCAGCAGTCGCACAAGTATCAAACGAAACAGGCGACTATCACATGACCGAAAACGTGACTATATCCCAAACAACAAATAACTTCAAAGCATATACTAGCTGCGACCGGTTATCCATCATACTATTTTCGATGGGTCGAAGTAGAAAAAGGAGTATATGCTTGGGACGGCAGCTTACTAAGCAATACTCCATTAACATGCTTCTTGATGTTAAGGATTCTACAATAACAATAAGAAAAGAAAGTCGATAGCTGCTGTGTAGCCGTCCGTCATAATCAGTTCATTTGAAAAGATCCCTATTCTTTGCTGACTGAGAGACACTATCAGAATGTTATACTAGGAACCTAGTTTAGATCGATCACTTTTTTTAAAGCTTGTCAAGTAACTAATTTACCGTCTTTTGCTGTTGTAAGTTGTACCTTAGAACTGAATATCACATAATGCCATGAAGTGATCCACTGCAGACACATTAGTCTATGCGTGTAATAACCCAAAAAAGACTAGCGATTCTGTTTTTGCACATGAACCCTGATTTCAGATTCTATGCCATGAATATCGCATAGCTTTTCTCTTAACACCGAGAATATTTTCTATCTCCTCCTTCAACGATCCAATTCGTTGGTCGATAATCTGTTCGAGTTGTCTGAGCTTATGCATTAATGCTAGCTAGCTGCAAATCACAATATAATGAATGAGTTACGTAAAGCACCAGGGGAGCGTCGTCTGCGGCCGAGGATGAATAGTACTACTAAAAATGACATTAAGTCTCAATTGGAAAGACGCAGGGGATCCTGTATGCATCCACATGATGTATGGCGAGACCGAAGGTGGTATTATTATTTTCTGGTCATCAGAGTTCTTACTATTAGCTTTACATCATGAACATTATGTGCTAGTCTAGCTATTTTTATTACATCGCGAATGTTTGCGTTACTTGTTCTTTTCTCCCATACTTCATCTATTATCGTCAGAGCTAGATTTTCACTCTCTATACCTTCTTTTTCTAAAAGTACCTTCATTGCTATCTCTTTGAATTCGTCATAACCGTATCTTTGTACATTTGTAATTACAAATCTAGATGGCAAAGGAGGTAACATCTTCTTTGTACTACTTGAAGTAGCGAATACAGAACATTTCAATTGTGTTTGCCTTGTCTTTCCGCGCCCCCCGAATATGCGGAGATCCCAGGAAAACTTATGCTGCCAGTAATTGCACTCATATTCATCATTAGAATGTTACTGATACTATACTACTATATCTACGATTCATTCGATTCTTCATATAAGATAAAGCCTCTTGGGATACTCGTATAGTTCCAAACAAATTGGTTTCAAGTTGTTCCTTTATCTATTCGGATCTATTCGGATTACCGCACGTATTAGCAGTGCGTACCAGCTTACAACCAAATATTTTTCCACATTGGGTACATTGATGATAACATATCTCAAGCACTCTATTGCCTACATCATACATTGAATCTAATCTTTGAACATCAGTCATTTTTATGACCTTACAAGTGAGATCAACAGACAGCTTATTTTAAGAACAAGCAATAAAGTTACTCAAAATTCATAGATAAAATTAATAAGTTCAATTTTCGAGTTAGTAGACACATTTTTGAATATAAAGAGAAGACTTGAAAGAAATTCAATTAAATTAACTGATTACGCCATAAATCGTGCTTACTAAGTCATGTCTTTAGGACAAAAATCTAAACCTAGCCTATATCACAATCGGAGTTTGAGCCTTAGTGCACGCTTCGACAATAAAACATGTAATAATTCAGTTGAAATCCAAAACGGTTCAAGTCAAAGGCGTGGGGATTCTGTCGTCAGCATATTTCCTGCCTCTCGGAAGTCCTCGTGTTATCTTCTTCCATTGGATAGGGATGTCTGCCATCTTACAAAATAATTTAATACTTTTCACATAATTTCGTACTGTGGCACCAGATATCTCTTTTCTGTCTACGCGCTGTTTCTGATAATAGGTATACTCCATAATGCTGTTGAATGTCCAGGTACTATCATTTTTACTTCTAATGACGAATTTCTTTGCTTTCTCCTATATCGTTGTACCAGGAATTCTGATGAATTCAAAGAAATTTGCGACTTTTGTCTTATAACGGTCTCTTGTCATTGGTGCTTTCATTGCATAGATAAATAATGACCACGGGTCCAACTCATTTGAAGTGATTATTTTTTGGTTTTCCAATCTTTTCTATTTCACCTTACTTATAGTTAAATCCACATAAAAGTACCAATATCATAGCGGGCTCTGAGGGATTAGGAATCCTGGTGTATGTGGGTTCGATTGTGGTGCTTTATGACTATGGTTTGGCTGTGGGGCTTAAATCGTCCTCTGCTTTAGCGAATGATAGTTACCTATTTTCTGGGTAGCCATCAGATATCGGTCCATCCAAAGGCTGCATTCTGGTTTTTTGCGTTAGCGAATATCGCCATTCTAGAAGATTATTACAGAATTACAGAATATGATGGTATGGACACGAATGCAAATATGAGTATGTTTACAAGAGATTACAGATTACGGAAGAATCTTATATAAATGATGTTTGCGCTATATCTTATTTACCTAATCAAAGATGAGATGAGGTAAGAAGAAAAATGAAGTGGGTTTGTGTCTATTGTAACAAGGTAATGGAGAGAACGAACTTCGTAGACTTCATTAAGGAAAGTGACAACAAAGAAGCAGAATATCATGGCTGGCAGCGTCTACCAAAAGACGACTAAACCGATTCAAATCAAATCAGTTCCTAGGATTCAATCCTCAGTCTTTTTTTCTTCTTCTATACCGTCATTTGGCGCTACTCAATTCTTAAGGCTTGCCTACATCTATTATCCTCTTAACAGCTGCTTGATCCAAGCGGCCAAATGTCAATAACTCCGAAAGTAACTGCTCGACGATCTTCTTCAGATCGTATCCATCAGGAATCCTTACATCGAATTCTTTGATCATTCCGAATAGCTCATAACCTGCTCATTTAAAGTTTTTAATCAACATGATGCCAGAACTGCTGAGATAGACGAGAAGCGTCAAAAATAAAGGAAGGGTGGCAGTCAGTTAGTCAGTTAGTCAGGGAAGTTAACTCAACCAGATTCCGCCGATGAAAAAGATGTAGCAGATGTAATTATTTCTGGAACACAAGCAACTGATCAGGTAGACCTATCCATACTAAATCGTAAGGATAAAGAGAATCATCTTGATAAGGTCCATAGTAATGAATCTACCTGATACGTCTGCTATGAGATCCGTAAATTATAACTTAGCATTCTATGGATGGAATTGCAAACTACTAAGTTCTTTTGGGAAAAAGAGGAAAAGATTACAACACTCTTGCGGATTACAACACTCTTGCAGTTTCCTGTTCTACCTCTGCCATGTTGGTATATTGTTTTTTAGGAATTTTATCCAGAAGATCCAAGATTGCCTCAGAAGGTTCTGCCTCTTGCCGTTCTCTAGCCATAAAGCTCGTTAGGTTTTGTTGTGCATATTTTTTTATACCTTCTTTTGACTTTGGAAAGTCTATTCCAGACAATACTTTAGCTATTGCTGCTGCAGAGAAAACTTGAGCCGCTACTTTTCCTCCTTTCTTACTTGGAGGCTCTTTGGATTCTATTTGTTCCGCTGATCTAATTCCTTTGCCGCTCTTGACTTCACCCAATGCGATTGCTACCTCTGCAGAATCTCTGTAATTACGTTCAGGAAGTGATTGTATCAATTGATTCAAATCATCTCCTACTGTGCTTGATTTCTGTGATGCATATTGTACTAACTCGTCCTTTGATCTTGGATAATTAATTCCGATTAATGCTTTCTCAATGTCAGCTGCTGAGGGTGCACTTGGAGGATGCGATGTTTCCATATGTCGTTCCAACCTCGATCTCTGTTCAAATCCTTGGCCACATATGGCACAAGTAAATTGTGAGGCTGAGGAGGATCTTGTATGTGTTTTTATCATAAAGTACTTATCACCTTATTTCGCCAAGTGCCTCAGTAACATCAGACATTCTATAATATGATCTGTCACCTGGCAGCTCTTTAATGGTGTCAATAATCTCTTGTGGGTCATCTAGTTTGTTCTTCTCGTTTTGCTTTTGATTTATTCTTTTCTGCGTATTCAACTAGGCCCTCTTTATTCTTGGGCAGATCAATCCCCCTTAGAAGCTTTGTAATCGCTGCAGCAGATGGTGCTTTTGTAGCGGCCGCTTTTCCTCCTAACCTACCACCCTTTCTACCAGGTATGTCATCTTTTGAGAGCTTTCGAACATCTTCTGAAGACTCAAGTTCCTCTTTATTTGGGAATTTTCCTCTTAGCAGAGGCTTTATTGGAATCTGGTCTTTCTTTACTTTTAGTTCCTTGTACAGATCAGCGGTATTCAATGTTTCCTTCTCTTCATCAATATCTATTCCAAGCTCCTCTTCTACGTCTTTCTTTCTTGCACCAATTAGAAGTAGTTGAGTATTTCCGTAGTTTAATAGTTCAGAATTGTCTACATTTATCCATCTTCTGTTACCAAATTTTTCATTGATGTCTTTAGAATAATCTGGTTTTCTTGATGATGAAAATGCTGCAAAGCCTGGGACACTAATATTAGGATTCTTTACCGATACGATATAGCTGGCCTCTTTTTTAATTTCAAACTCTCTTTGTGTCGGACCAGGTACTTCTGGGAGTTCTAGAATGTAAGCTAGTTCTGTATGATTGTCATGCTCGACTATTGAATATTTTCCTTCACCTGCAGGAGCCGCTGCTGCAAGCCTTCGTTTACCTCTGGTTTCGGTTGAATATTCAGCTGGAACAAGAATTTCTTGTTTTATATCTTCAGGATCTGACGTAGTTAAAATATTTAGGGCCCAGTTCCTCTCAGTTGATTTAGATCTACCTTCAACTATTTCAGGAAGCTGCTTTGCACCTAAGAGAAATAATCTATAGATTTTTTTTGTCTTCTTGCCTTTAGTGTCTTCAGGACAAGTAACCATATAGAATCTTTGAACATCTTCTACACCCTTTACATCTTCGGTCGCTTCTATCTTTGGTCGGAAAAAGAAGAATATATCACCATGTTCTATCCCCCTACTGGAAAGGGGATTTTGTTGTTTGGCCAAACTCACATATACCCCCAACTTCGTAGTAATTACGTCTCTTGATGAGCATTCCGACTGAAAGTTTCTTACGCTCATTCATATTACACTAACGTTGAACAATATCATTTATTATAATTACAAACTGCGAACGAGTGGATCTAACCATTTTATGTAGCATTTTCCATTTATGTATAAAACCTCACCTCAGTTTACCAAACTATATCTTTATAATATTGGAATAATTTCGACAACGAAATAGAATTTGTCGATAATTCATTCGAAATCTATCAACAAGATCTATCATAATAATAATCAGCTATCCAAGCATATTCCATTATCTGTAATTTCTAAATACTATACAGTGTAAGTAATTCTGAAGGTCTATGTCTTCGGAACGAGAGTATGAAGAAGATTCTGCCGGAACGGAGGCAGACAGAGATGGAAGATCCACTAGAAGAATATCGAGAGAGTGAACCTATGACACCCTCAAAGATAAAGGAGCACAAACCAACAGCTGTAAGTAGAGAAATGACAGAAAAGATTAGAGCCTAGGGAAGCAGGATCTACAACCCCTGAACAAGCAAGAGAAAGAGCAAGAAGAAGTGGAATGACAAAAGGAACTGCTGGTGCATGCATTGAAAAGATAAATGCCTAGAAAGGAAGGAGGCATGATAGACACGCCTCTAACACTTCATGATGCATTAACTCATTCTGAATGTATAGTTTGTGGTACGCGGCTACAGTGGAATCTAGGTTTCAACAAGGATCTTAACCAACCATTGTATACTTCTATGCACTGCAATTTTGAATATGAAATAGCCATTGAAAGAGTAAGAATTAAAGCATTTAAACCATTGCAACAACCAGGTGAAAAAGAAATAGTATCAAAAGAAGGAAAGGAAGCAAATAAGGAACAGCAAGAATGTGAGCCAAGGGCAATATTATTGGCTAAAGCATTAAAAGAAAAGAGGGAGAAGGAACAGGAGACTCAAAATAAGGATAAAACAGAAGAAGAGGAAACCATAATTGAGGAATTAGAAAGTCAAGATCTAAAAGAATGTGTACCAGTCGGAGGGGAAGAATTTGAGAATGAAGAACCAAGACAGGGATGATACCGTAGTAGTAATAGTAATCTCCTATAGAGGATAACTGGTAACAATAAGTTAAATTTGGTAATAGCGTATAAAAGTCGACCTGAAACAGAACGTTGGAGATTATAAAAGCTAAGTCATTATTTGGTAATATATATAATGAACCACTATGTGGAAAGTGTCTACATCCACAAGACTCACATGATATTCGAGTAATAAAGAGAAACACAAACATCCCAAGAAAAGATCATACAATTGAAATTAGAACATGCACCATAAATGTATGCAAATGCATAGACATCATAGAAACGAATTAACCTAGTACAATCTATACGACTAGCAAATCTAGAACCACAATACAAAAGGTATTCAATCTTTGGTATATGCAATAGTTTTGCTACTGTCGCAAGTGTATAATGGCAACTGTTCAAAACATATATCTTGTACCATCCGCCTACCATCCACCTTAACACGTAATAGTATTCTAGTTAATAATAACGAGATATCTAATGTCTAATATCTAATATGATTATTCCTCGAATCGGAATCTAATAATGAGTGCGTATCCATTCAGCGACCTCGCCATAATTTCTGGTGAGCTAAAGAACTTATATACAGAGGCCCACATGACTCCCAGGAGACGTATTACCTTCAGTTGTCTTAGAGCTGATCCTATCAAGTCTGTTCCCTTCCCTCAATGTTTCATAGAATGTGTTGAAATAAATTGAATTATAAAAGGAGGCTAATTTATATCCGTATTCATACGCTTCAGAGCTGGTTTGGGTTATATCAGATTGTAACTCGACTATCAGAATGCCGTAGCTTGATATCTCCTATAATCTTGTCCTTTGTTATTGGAAATTCAAGATCTTTTAACATTTGTCCTACCTTTGCTCCGAGAGAAAAGACATTATTGGCAACTCGCTTTTGTGAGTTATTATCTGAAAAAAATTCTGATGCTGAACGGACTGGTCAACCACTAACATTTTCAACAGAGTATCTGGGGGATAGATGGTCTCGATGGAAAAGTAAGTATTAACAATACTGGTCATTACAATGAGTCAACTATATTTCATAAGAAACATATCTCAAAATCCCAGTAGTTCTGCTAGATCCAATTAATGCATCTATCTTTAGGTTTTAACGCCAGCATCTATCTCTTCCTCAGTGCAGATGTGGCCTAGCCCATAAGTATAATCTAAGAAGAGTCTATGATATAGACAACTATAGGCGGGCTCTTTCTCCATTCTCTCAAACAAACCATCAGGTCCATTAGGAGTTGGTATCATTATTATCCAAGGATTCGATTTTGCAATGTACCTCTTGAAACATCTCTAGCGTCCTTCTGCTGTCCTGTTAGAAGGAAATCAGCTTCATCCAATAAGATAAAAGATACATCTGATAGTCCCCTCATTAGCGATGACTCCTAGAGAGGATGGTCTGATTGGCATGTCGCAATGACTAAACAAGATAAATTATTGTTACTCGCAAACCAAATTCATGGTGAGCCCGAAGAGATTAACTAGAAAATGTACAGAATGCCGTGATGGAATAATGGAGGGCGAACTTCAAGCCATTCCTAATGAAATACCATTATCATCATATCAAAAAATAGTTCCAGCTGATTATATGCCGGAAATCATGGGAAAACATCATTTCTACAAAATATTTATTTGTAATAATTGTAGTTATCTGAAGATATTTTTCAGTTAACTTCTCTAATCTGTCAACTATCAATGTTACATGGCTTCTAATCCATTTATAATTAATACCCCTTTGAATCATCCCCTATCCTGAATTGCTTGTTACATACTCGATTCGAAAATGCGGTTATTTGTTGTTGACTGTTGTTGCCCGTGGCTATGATTTCCTCGGATCCTTGAGTTTCCCTGCTAATTCTAAAACGATATCCTTAATTTCTATAGAACCAATATGATTTGGATTGTCAAAGATATACTTTTTCAAGCCATAGATACTGTTTGACGAAAGATGTTATGCCACAGTCGGGAACAAAGTAATCTGGAATTGTGAAAATTTTCTAAGAATGCTAGAAAGAGACATCATTCTTAATGAAACAGACTTTCGACCTACTTCTCATGATAATGAAAGGTATGTTTGTTTAGGAGGTGGCTTTTTGATGTATCTTCTACAATCAATCATAATGCGACATGGGAAGAAGTTATTAAAGGATGGAAACTAATTAACAGGATCATAAATTTGTCTTAGATCGGTTATTTCAGTCTATTTTTAGACAACTGATACTTACTGTTAAACATAGTTTATTTTATGAATTTAGGGAAAATGAACCGATAATTATTGAGCTCCTAAGACTAGCATATTGGTACTACAAATGTTATATGTGTTTAGATGGTTTAGATGACATCTCTCCCTCTAAACGAAAAGAAATAAGGGATAAGCTATTTGGCGGTCTCTAGATGAAGTCATTACCAAATGAGGATCATTTACAATCTGTTTTGCCTCTTTAGTCAAAGATTTGACTATGTTCTTGGGTTTCTTAACGCCACCCTGCATACCTAATTTAACCGTCTGTTTGTAACGCGTTATCGACTTAATGAAAGAAGAAAAAAAGGTTCAATGAAAAATGGAAAACAGCAACTCAGGGGATATGCACGATATGCAACACAAAAATGTTTAAGTTAGGTATCTAATAAGCTCACCTTAAGGT
>JBKPHJ010000300.1:0-1833 GCA_046729835.1 Thermoproteota archaeon | reverse complement strand
CTCTCTGCCTTGATCCCAAGTGAATCAAGCTCATTTATCCACCATCCATACCCTTGTGAATATTCCTCTATAGCGTCAGACACAGTTACAGTGTGTTTCCTATCCTTATAAACGTTGATGAATAGGAAACAATTGGTATTTGAGGCGAATATATTATCCAGCACAGTTACCTGAGGGTAGTAATAAACAGTTTGTTAAGTGATACCAATAAACCTTAACAAAACGAAATACATCATGAACCACGGTTACAAGTGGTTAGAAGCCGTCCTATCGTGTATGAAAATATGCACCTGATATATATCTGTAAGACTTTGTTAAACAACAACACCATCTATAATGTGTTTCAAGGGAGTGACGAAACCGACTGTTTACATGAACTCAATGCCAGTGAGTCATGTAAGATAGTATAGTTTACAATACTTGGTAATGTAGAAAAATAATATTTTCATTGTGACAGATATTGATTGTATATCAATAGTAATACTTGCTATGATGGAAACATAGATTAGGTATTCTGAATAGCTTCTTTATCCTACTGAGCCTTCCATTTCCATCTTTACCAATCTGTTCAGCTCCACCGCGTATTCCATCGGAAGTTCCTTTGTGAATGGTTCCATAAATCCTCCGACTATCAGAGATAAAGCGTCTGATTCAGAAAATCCTCTGCTCATTAGATAGAATATTTGATCATCACCTATCCTACCCACCGTAGCTTCGTGAGAAATTGTTGCATCCTCCTCATTTACTTCAACATATGGGTAGGTATCTGTTCTTGAGTTTTCATCGAGCAAAAGTGCATCACATCGAACATTCGATTTGACGCCTTTTGCGCCTTTTGCTACATGAAGCAGACCTCTATAAGTTGTTCTTCCTGAATCTTTACTCACTGATTTACTGGTAATCCTGGAAGTTGTATCGGAAGCTAGGTGCACTGCCTTTGCACCAGCATCTTGATGCTGTCCTGCACCCGCAAATGCCACCGAGATTACCTCAGCATGAGCGTTACGTCCCAACATGTAGACTCCAGGATACTTCATCGTCAACTTGCTGCCTAGATTTCCATCTACCCATTCAACAGTTGCGTTCTCATATGCATATGCCCTTTTTGTTACTAAATTGTACACATCCTTACTCCAGTTTTGGATCGTTGTATACCTTATCTTTGCTCCCTTCTTTGCCACAAGTTCAACTACTGCAGAATGGAGTGATTCTGTAGAATATACAGGTGCGGTGCATCCTTCTATATAATGAACTTCTGCCCCTTCATCTGCAATTATTAATGTTCTTTCGAATTGTCCTATATTTTCAGCATTTATTCTGAAATATGCTTGCAATGGTAGGTCAACTTTAACATTTGGTGGAACATATATGAAAGAACCTCCCGACCAAACAGCACTATTTAGAGCAGCAAATTTATTATCTTCAGGTGGTATAATTTTTCCAAAGAACCTTTTCATTAATTCTGGTTGTTCCTTTACCGCCGTATCAGTATCAATGAATATTACTCCCTGTTTTACAAGATCGTCTCTTAAGTTATGATATACGACCTCTGACTCATATTGAGCTCCTACACCAGCCAAAAATTTTCTCTCTGCTTCTGGAATGCCGAGCTTCTCAAATGTATTTCTAATCGATTCCGGTACATCATCCCAACTTTTTCCTTGTTTTTCAGATGCTTTGGTATAATAATAGATATTTTGAAAGTCAATTTTTGATAAGTTACCTCCCCAAACAGGCACGGGCTTACTCATGAACACATCATATGACCGTAACCGAAACGCTCTCATCCATTCTGGTTCATCCTTCAATCTGCTAATCTCTTCAACAGTTTCT
>JBKPHJ010000299.1:0-15499 GCA_046729835.1 Thermoproteota archaeon | reverse complement strand
ACCAAGTTTTCCAATTCCTGGATAAAACGTCGTATCAAAAAATTGAAGATCCTCTCCCCGTCAAAGGAGATCTTGTCGCTACTGGTCTGCATCTTGATATCAATGATTTTGTGATAACTGTGGCTCTGGGTAAGGTAACGTTTGCGCCTTTTACACCTGCCATAAGGGACGCAGATGGCGAGGATAATAAAACACCGAAAGGTTATCCCGTACAACACCTACGCAAGAATTCCTTGATTTGTAGAGTGGGAAATAATTGGTATCAAGGTGGCGTCTTCAGAGGCTTTATGGTTAAAAATAGTGGCTATCTTTATCTACGAGCCAACGATCAATGGACCTTTGACAACCTCGGGGAATGGAAAATTATGCTATTCGTTATAAACGAGATCGATTCTTGGTTAAGCAAAGGCTTCAAGACGGAAATCTTTGCATTAGCAAGTGGCGACGGAGAGCTGAAAATGACATTTAATAACTTGATGCTTGAATTAAGCAAAGAAGCTGAGAACCGTACGCTTAGGCAGAATCTCTACGGATTCGCAGCTGATGTTGTAAGGAGTCTCTTGTATTCTTAGGATCTTGAACTAGGTTTGTACAAATTAATCGTTCCATGAAATTAGTTGCGGTAATACTGCGGTGATAGCTAACGAGAATAGGGAAACCTGACGAAGAATGGCATTCAGCGATTGATGAATTAATAGATTCGACGACTGACGCATTCCTAACCGAAGAGAAATGTGAATGAAAATGGTATCTGACGATTATTATGATCCTAGCGGGTCGCCCCATCTAAGATAATGCTATTTCATCTGCAATACATTTAACCTATTACTATTTAGTGAAGCTATGGAGGTTGATGGTAGGAGTAATAATAAGGGAGGTTTAAATGAATTACTTGCAGCTATGCTATACAACGAAAATAGGTATATTCCAAATCGCGAATTGAAACAGATACTCCATAGAATTGAGAAAGATGCGACAGAAATATATCATACAAAGTATGGTTCAGACGACACAAAAATTAAGTTTAATATTGATTCTAATGAAGACTCAGATATTGTTTCTATGGGACGGCAGAGTGCTAAATCGCTTGAATGCATTAGAAAATCTATCAAGAAAAATCTACACTTAATGCAAGAAAGTGTGAGAACAGAGTTTGAGGGTTATTTGCTATTATGTGGCGAAGGAATTAACTCTACTTAACATCATTTAATAGAATTTTGAAAGGATATCAACTCGCTATAAAGGGCTTGACTGGACGTCTTGGATATATCTAGTTATACATCCATTATCGGTAGTCTTTATTTTTTTCTTTCATCCTCCTTAGTATATGAGCTCTTATATTGCTTCCTGTACATACTATTTCTTCCTGTAACAGTAAATCGATTGACCGTATTTACGGAGCTATTCCAGAGCTGCAATTAGAAGGTAGACGCGAAATGCAGAGGACATACCTTTTGAATGTTAAAAGATCGGATTTATCTAATAGAAATATCATCTATAAATTGATAATATAACATCCTTATTCTTCTTTATACAGATGATAGATCATGAACGTGTAATAATGCAATCTGCTAACAATGACAACCAACAATTGGCGATCGTCAGCGAAGATAATATTATAGGATCAGCGGTACCTGGAAAAATATCCATCAAGGTTTGCTACATCGATTTGCCTCAATTTTTATCCTGGATACTCAATCTAGACTTCTGTTACAAAAGAGAGCATTCAACAAAAACAGACATGCGGGTCTTTTTTCTGAATCGGTCAGTGCTCAAGTGGCATATAGTGAAAAGTACGTTGATGCTACTCTGAGGAGAGTCAACGAGGAGTTAGGACTCATTCTCGAGGAGCATGATGCTTCTAGCAGTAGTCGTTTAACACAGGTATGCAAAATGTATATAGATGCAAAGGATGAAGACTATAACTACGGCAGCATTATTAGCAATTCCTGGAGGAAAAGTGCATTTGTTATAATATATGAATGCATATTAGATCATGATAGGATTGATCGTCTATCAAAAATTCATATGAGATATCAAATGTTTATTTCTTGTCTCTAGATAAAGTAGTTGAGTTTTTTAACTCAAGTCCCGGCCTGTTTGTACCTGGATTTGGATTTACAGTGAAAGCATACCTTAACCACTATTATAGTAAAAAGTAATAATGTAAGATATTTGGTTACTTAGTATTCCCAATAGCAGAATCTATAAGCATCAATATGAATTCTTTCGGAGTAATTTCCTTACCTTGTTTGGCTTTGTAGTTGTTGCAGATTTCCAATATCCCTTGATATCTATCTTCATCTAATGTAATATCTATCCGAAATTGGTGCTCATCCTTTTTGGTAGTCATCCAATCCTGATGCTCTTTTAGAGTTTATATTAAAATTTCATCATATTTCAGAAGCCACATATGATCGGAAGAATACCAATTGTGGTATGGTTAATGTTAATGATAAAGCATTTCAACAGAGCACTCCAGGGTGACGTGCTTTTGATTATAAACAAATGAGTTATTGTCATTTGTTCATGCTTACATCGCATTGATAAAGAATTTAGAATGTAAGTAGTTCAGATCATCGAAGACATCAATTGCAATCATTGTCAATCAATATGCCTTATCGATAAATCTAACAGCTTGATTTGGTTTCCAACAGTCATCTGGAGAGCAGGACTTTCCTTTTGTATCGTAACCCTGCAAAGTCACATGTCCCATACCCATAGTTATCCAAAAGAGTATTTTTTCGTGGTCACTGCAAACACCACGGAAGTCGAATGAATTAATGTAATTCCTTATTCGGAAATTGCCAATATAAATACAGCTATTACAGCTACTGGTAGTATTTTCAATGTCACGCTTTTTTTCTTCTATCAAGTGATTTGTTCTGTGTGATTTTATATCTTTTTTTCGCATTACCAAGAACAAAATGAAGTCAACATCTCTCTTTTCTTAAGTCTTATGCAGCGCGATGATGAATTCAGCAGGGACTCTATGCAGTACTTATAGTATTCGTAGACACAGGAATGTGGCAATAACCCATCACTTACCGTTTGTTCTTTAATGATCAAACAGTATTTGTAACCTCATTATTTGGTTATGACGTATTAGCTTTGTTATTGTTACACGAGACTCACTAATCCCTGATGACAGTAGTTTTGCGGTGTCCGCATTGTTTCTACGAATTTGTGGAGTTGTAGCTTAAATTAAAAGAGCTGAAAGAAAGTCAACAAGAAGCCAAGATGCTGAAAATCGTCGCCTGACATGGAGTTCTTTGTCATATGGATTTGAACCTAATTTATTACTCCACATCCACGTGTCGAAAATATCTGAACTATACCCTATTCCATGACTTTACTAGACAAAAGTATCAACCATGAATCTCTTTCTCTAAGGCCTCTTTCAACAAATGCACATGTCTTTGCCTATCCTTCTTGATAGTTTGCCAAATATTGACCAAATCAGACTTGTTGGCACTACGTGCATCCTTGATATAACTGTCAATTGTGTCATACAAAAAATCCGCGTCCTTTCCTAAAACCTTAAGTATATCATATGCTGTATCACTTAACTCTGCTGATGTGCTCTCACTCATGAGATAGAGATCGATAACATAATATATAACAAGTCCTGCCGGAAAATGCCTTGGCCCGAATTTGGGAAGCAGGATTTTTTGCCGTTATTCGCTTCTATACTAGACATGATGATTATGATGTACAAGAAAACTTTGGTAAAATACAGACCCTAAACTATTCCCAGGAAATTTGGGGTAGCACCATTTTCGGTTTACCAGCTATTTAGTTGGATATCTGATTGTACCGTATCAGCTACCTTAAGCCGGGGGATCGTTTTGGACTGGAACGACATTCCAGGCTTGCATCAGAATCGGAATACAATATCTCAATCTTCAATGTTACGTTACATGAGAGACGCCCTCGATTTGCACCTCGTGTTGATTTGGTGGAATAAATATATCCATCTTTATGGTTCTTCCATCACTAGTAATCTTCACATCGTCACGTTGTAGACCATCCATGATTACAGTTGGTTTTTGACCATCAGAGGTTTGTGGCACTTTCAGACTTATGATTCCCCCTTCTGGATTATAATGATCAACACCAAAAACTATGCTCTTGGAATGATTATCGTACTTGAGACCTATTATTTTAGCCAAGGCCTGTAGATCAAATGGAATGAATCCACCATCTGATGTAGCAAGAGTACTTATCGGCGCGTCCAGATCCACTCCGGCGCAGCTATAGTAAACTGCACTAGACTTAGCCGACGAGTCTGGGACAAGCTTGAATTGGACTTCTTGTCCAGGGTCTAATCTTGGAATTGTCTTACTGATTGCAGAATCTACTTGAGCTTCTTTTGAGTCGTGTACCGAGGCATACACAGTCGCATCATAAACTGGAAATGGTGCCGTGTTCGTTACTGTTCCGATTAATGCCTTTTCACTACCAATAGCCATATTACTATAATTCAAATTTAGAACATCATAATTCACTTTATCCCTTTGTTTCACAGCATAGACAAAGGGTGGACTTACACCCTCTACTGATTTAGACCCCAGCACGATCTTGAATGGCGCCCCTGTTCCAGGATAAATCACCCTCGCAAAAGTTGGACTAGTAAAAGTAGTGAAATTTGAAGTCGTTGTGTTATTGGAGCTGTTTGAAGAAGAACCTGAGATAGCAGTGGGCTTTTCTGTCACATTTACCCCGACAATAGCGTCGACAGGGAAATCTCTGTTGTTGTCGATAACTCCTATTATATTTAGCCTTCCTTTACTATCCAGAAATGAGGCTGGATCCTTTAAGATTATACCATCGTCAATCCCATACACCTTACCAGGGGCATTTATGTAAGAGCCCAAGATACTCAATCCTAAAAGGCAGAATGATCCTAAGACTATAATCGATGTAACATATCCATGCATGGATCTGTTCTTACTTTTGCCTAATCCATTATACATATAAAAAGTAACACGATTACTTTCTGTCTAAATGATCGAACGCTAACAGATAAGTGGGTGCCTTTCCAAGCCTAATGGGTTCGCTGTTAGTTATCAATCGATAGAGACCTGAACTTCGGTGCTACAGTTTGATAACATAGTAATTCGCATACAATTTCGAATTTATTTTCAAATTGATATATGCTTAACTCGCTCTAGAGTTAATATATACCCATCAGCTTTCATGAAGTGTTTTGGGCAGTGATTATCAGATGCCCTAACTTCGAACCTGTACAGTCTGAATGTATTCACCTTAGATCCAAATCTGAGATGATTTATTGTAATATTTCGCAGGCAAACAAACAGATATCAACATATGTGCAAGCAAATCTCATTGCTTAAATTACCTAGCCTAATGATAGAGATGATTTGAGCAATTATGCTATTTCCTACTAATTAGTAACTTATTTCTTTTACATTCCAAGGTAGCTATATGACAACAGGATTACTTGTGAAGATGCATACAGGATAGGACCTGATGGGACCTGATGCTTCTAAAAAGCTACCATCTAGTCAACAAGTTCAACAAGAGTTTCATTCTGCCCAGAACGGGAATGCTATAGCTCTTTGCCACTATCACTGGACATTCTAGGTTTTCTATTAGGTGTAGCAAGTGTAGATCGCTAAAAAAACTATATTTACCTATACTTGCTCCAACTATCAACAAGTCTGGTTGAGAAGCATTAATTGTTGATTGAATCAACATTGTCAACTTTTCAATGCTGCGCTCGGTCTCTTTTGACATATAAATTTCATTAAATTCGATTCCAATCTCCCCTAAATAATGTTCATGTTGTAGATACTTGATATGACTCAAATCTTTTCCATTCGTATGTTCATCCTGTCCCTTGTTCATAGAGAGAATATTGACAGTGAAAAGTCCTGAGTGTTCAATCCAACTTGTGGTTCTCAGAACGATATCTGCATGCTCTCCTCGATCGAATAGAACAACCAACCTTTTTTTCTCACCAGTATCGTATCTTAAGTCTGCATTTGTCTGTGTTTGTTGGTTATAACTAATGTTCCTTTCAAGCTCATGGTCGCTGCTTGTAGCCCTGGAGGCTACTTCCAGCTTCAGGTCTTCGTCCGCTCGCTTCACTGCTAGGGCATCACATGTAGCCAGTGATTGTAATTTCTTGTTGGTTCTTAGTGTGTCAAAATCAGTTATTAGCAGATCGATATGCTGTTCTTCTATCGTTGCAAGGATGGCTTCCGTAGCGTCATGCGATATACGAGCTAGATAATGATTGATTATACCTTCCTTGTCAAGAGTTTCTTCTAAGGGCTTGTAGGCTCTCTTCGCCGATTCCGCGAATGCTATTCCCGCAGACAGTGGTGTCTGCTCTGGAACTGTTATCACTCGCAGTACGTCTACCTCTCCCTTATTTTCCTTCGCTACTCTAACTGCAAATTTTATCAATCTATCTGGATTCTCCGGTGTATACAAGATCAAGATTCTAAAGTCTCTTCTCTCTAATGCTCCTTCGCTTGTTACCGTAGGAGCGTAATGCTCTATTTCCTTTCGAAAAATATATACACGATAAACTGCAAAACCTATCGCCACCCATATTATAGTGATGACCCAGCTCAACGGTTCAGTCAATAAAAGATAAATGGCTAAACCTATTTTGAGAAAAATCCCTATAATAGGAACAAAAGGAAAGAACGGCGTTTTGAATCCATAATCCAGCTTGTCTCCATAAATCCTTCGTATGTTTATTGCCGCAAGATTGACCTGCGTAAATAACAAAAGAAAAATTACCCCTGCCGCGATAGCAATCTGATCAAGTGGCAAACCGAACGCCATCACCGCCATTATTAGTCCCGAGAGCAAAATTGCAATATACGGCGTCTTATTTTTGGGATGAATAGAACTGAATCTATGTGGTAGGTTGTAATGTCTTCCCATAGCAAATGCAACTCTTGCCGATGAGAATGTCGTAGCATTTAGGGCGGCCAGAGTCGAGATCATCCCTCCTCCGAGGACTATGAACGCACCATATGGAATAAACAATTGTGCGGCACTGCTTATTCCTAATTCGCCTTGCTCTCCTATGAATTTCCACGATGGAATCCCACCTTCTGGAAATATCGCTCCTATCGATACAAAGGCGATCAGACAGTATAGTACGACGACTGCGGATAAAGAAATGAAGATTGCTTTTGGAATGTTCCTCTTTGGGTTCTTAACTTCTTCTCCAGTTTGAACTATAACCTCGTATCCTTCAAATGCAATGAATGTCAATCCCATTGCAGCAACGACACCTGCAATGCCCATTGGCATAAAATCGGAAAAGTTCATTGTCCAGTTAGGATTCATGTACATAGTCCCTAATCCTGCACCGATGAGGGCAAATATCAGTCCTAGCTGTATTACGGTGACAATGTCCCCCGTCTTGCCCGTTTCCGAAGTTCCTTTAATGTTGATATATGTGAATGCAGCGACAGATACAACAGCAATTATTTTCTCTAACGGAACAAAGCCATAAAAGAGTAGAATGCCCTCCGAGTTACCATTTCCAAATAGGTTCAAGTGTTCTAACAATCCACTCATGAATGAAGCGAAACTTACCGCATACAAACTGCCAGCGACAATGTGAGCAAACCAGGCCATCCAACCGCTGATGAATGCGTTTGGGCGTGGCAGACCCTCCCTAACCCATAGATAACCACCGCCGGCTTCGGGCATTGCTGACCCAAGTTCAGCATATGCCATAGCCGTAAAGAGTGTTATTATTGCATTTATTACGAAAGCAATTATTACCGCACTACCTGCTAATCCAATAGCAGGTCCAGTCAGCACAAAAATCGAACCACCGATCATGGCTGCTATTCCAACCATAACTACATCAAGAAGTGATAAGGAGCGAACCAGGTGGTCTTCCTGAGGTCGGTACGAAGGCGTTGATGACTCTCCAGTCGAAGAGCTGGCCAAGTGTTCTAAGTAGGTCAGTTCTAGTACTGAAATTAATACCTTCGCATATTAAAAACAGTCAGCTTAAATACTGACAAAGAGCAAGAAACACTTCGAGCAAGAAAAAACTGAGGTGCACAGTTCAATCAGTAAATGCGTATCTGATTCAGACCAAGATCGCGATCAAATATGTATATTAATGTGCGGATAATGCTTAAACAATTAATAGAATAGCCAAATATTATGAGAAAAGTCAATTTCGCATTACAATTTCACACACAGAATCTAAACGAGGTTCAGATATTCGAATCATGAGAAATCGTGTTAACGGGCTGATGCATTTTTTGTCAGAATTCCGACACAAATGATTGTATCAAAAAATTCCGATGAAGCCGTTTAGATTCTAATGAGTTATGAGAATATTTACACACCACTGTCATACATTTAGTACAAGTAAAACCAATTTGAAGAGACAATCATCATGTCGAAAGTATCTATTCTGAGATTAACGATTAACGATTAACGATCTTATTCAAGAGTAATGTTAGATATACCGAGGGGGGTACAAGGATTATGCATCATCACATATATACAGGAAAACAATGATGTACGATAAAATCGCGAGTAAAGCGAAGCAGAATCAGAAGGAAGTTAGAGAAATGGTTAATGGAAATTTATCACCATGGGTTCATAATAAAACAAATACAAAAAGCCATATGGTACTTCCTGGTACAGATTAGCAAGTTGACACTCAAAGATGACGCAATTGCTGTGCATCGTATTCTTAAGGGAAAGATTGGGATCCAGAGTAGAGTTACTGCAGATTTCAGCAGACCCTCTTCTGATATCAATATTGAAGGAAAAACGATAAGTGGTAAGAAAGAAATAGGGAACGAAAGTGAAAAGAATGGAAAGTTTGGTATCCTAGAATTAATTTATACTCCAGGTGTTGCGTATGTTGCCGAGAAGATTACTAACAACAAAGAGCTTCTGTATGAATATACTTCCAAATGGAATAATGTTGCGATAGTGTGCGATGGTACTCGTGTTCTCGGGTTAGGCGACATAGGTCCTCAAGGTGCTCTCCCTGTCATGGAGGGAAAGTCTGTCTTGTTCAAGCTTTTAGGCGATATAAATGCATATCCTCTATGTATCAACACTAAAAACAAGGATGAAATAATCAGCTTCATTAAAGCAGCTGAGCCAACCTTTGGCGCAATAAACATTGAAGACATCGAATCCCCGAAAGTGTTGGAAATAGTAGAAAAGTTACAGAAAGATCTTCCCATACCGGTGTTTCATGATGACCAACACGGAACCTCTATTATAGCGCTTGCGGCGTTGCTAAATGCACTCGAATTGGTTAACAAGCCAGACATAAACAAAGTTAAGGTGGTAGTAGCAGGGGCGGGTTCAGCTGGATACGGAATATCAAAAATATTAAAGCAAGCAGGATGTAACTTTGTAATGGTAACAGATAGCCATGGAATAATTTATTCGAATCGGCCTGGAGAATCATATAACAAATATAAAGAAGAGATTGCCTCAATCAGCAACCCAAGCCGTCTGAAAGGAAGTCTGGAAGATGCTATTGCAGGCGCTGATGTCTTTATCGGGGTATCAGGAAGACCAAACCTCATCGATGAGAGAATGGTGAAATCGATGAATACTAATCCTGTCATATTTGCCCTTAGTAACCCTGAACCTGAAATTGATCCTTCTAGAGCAGTAGCAGCTGGAGCAAAAGTAGTAGCTACTGGTCGGTCGGACTATCCCAATCAAATAAACAATGTCTCGGTCTTTCCATCGATGCTTCGCGTGCTTCTAGATTTTAGAGTTAAATATTTAGATGAAGACTTGTTGGTAGCTGTAGCTAAGGGAATTGCAAGCCTTGTTGAACGGGAACAATTGAGAGCAGAATATATCTTACCACCCATAGATGACCCACGAGTTCTTGCAATAGTTTCAGAAAAATTGAGAGATGTTGTGAGAAAGCATTTGGGAAATTAACGAAAAGAAGGTGTTATTATGGTAGATCAATGTGTAAGTAGTAACAATATGCACACTCCTCAGGTACTTGTGAGCATGAATAAGCAAGCACTAAATTCTTCATATGATCAGTCTAATCTGTGAAGCTAGAAATTCATTTAGCCTGCCAGATATACAGCATGAGCGATTGCTATTTAGCTCCAGACGATTGTGTAAATCTTTTGTCGTCGCCTTACCTGCAAGGTATTGGTAGTCATATGGCAAGGTACCTCTAGTTGAAGATTAATGCGAAGGTTTCGATACCTAGATAAAAACCCAGAGTTGGACATGTGTATACAGACAAAATGCACAAGTTGGATGTAGCACAGACTTTTATATCCCAGTAGGGTTAAAACACAACAGGGTAGTGTACATGCGTTCTGGTTGGACAGATAAGGCTGCAACGGTACTGAATAGAGGTTTCCCCCGGATCTACCTTTTGAACTTGCTCAAGAATAAGCCAATGACTGCCAAGGAGATCATAGATACTTTGTTGATTGCAAGTGAGGGGACATGGAAACCCTCACCGAGAAGTGTTTATCCGTTGCTTGCCAAACTGGTCGAAGAGGATCTTGTATATCAAACCGACAACGGAGAGTACGCGCTAACAAAGAAAGGAATCTACGTGGCAAATGATGTAGGTTCAGTCTACAGAACTCTAAAAAAGAAAGCAGATTCTATTGCTAGATTTACTACAACAACCAAGAATGCCTTAACAGAAAAAATCAAAAAATGAGCTTTTTCAAGACATATAGCCCAAAATCCTGTTACTGGGTGTGGGATTTGATTAAATGAGTTGATCAGCTTTTCGGAATTAAACAAAGATGTGGGCATCATTTTAAGATATATATTCTTTACAATAAAAAGTAACAGTACCAATTACAAGCTATGCTTCTATTATCTCGTTCATACCTACTCCATGATGAGATATAACCCATTATTCAACTATTCTAAATGTAGTGAGGACACAAATCACTCTAGATAACGGTCATATGACGGATATGCCTGGCCAAACGATCACACCAGGTTGTATAAAATTTCGAGGCCTGTGATAAATCGCTCTGGATAAAAAATAAAAAAGCAAGAATACAAGGAAAAATAAGATTCAGACAGTCTAGCCAGTCATGACAACAAAAGAAATAGTTAGGATACTGTCTATTTGTTATTCTATTCTAATTTGCTTTCCTTTTGGTTTGGTCTCTTTTCTCTTGTCAAAGGTTATTTCGAGTATCCCATTGTTGTACCTAGCTATTTGTATATTTACTTCTGTAGGCAGCTTTATTACCTTATGATACTTCCTAGCCGGTTCCAGAGTACTTACTTCGACTGTATTGTCATATGCGTCTATTTTGATCTTCTCCTTGTCTACACCTGGCATTTCAACTGTCACTTTGACTTCCTTATCAGTTCCCAAAACATCAACCATAGGTTCCCTTTCCTCTTCAATTCCAGGTTTAGATAGCTCTGCTTTAGCCGGGAGTTCCGATCTCGAAGGGCCCTTAACGTTACCGAACTCTGTGATGACCGGTTTGCCGTCAGGTCCTACCGTCATAGAGTATCCATATACAAGGGGTCCTACCTTTCTAACTTTTGTACCATCCGAAGCTTCATATTCTGTAAGACCCTTCCCTTCGGTGCATCTTTCCCTATCTGCTCAATTTCTTGATTTCTTCCAAGAAGCCCTTCCCAGATTCGCTATTAAAAGCAGGTAATAATCTTCTTGTTCCGATAAACCAACTATTGGGTTCTATATTCCAAAAACTCATTCGATTCAAATTCACCTACTATATCCATAAGACTTACTGCGTGAGCGACTGAAGCTGTATCAAACGGCTGCCTTTATATTCAATTTCATTGAAACTTTCAGCTTACACAGGATACCGAAAAAATTTATGTGATGGAAATAATATTAATATTTTACTATTTTAAGTAACAGTCAAGCTAACAATTATCAAAGCTGCCAGCAGAACCTTCGATGGAAACGCAACAGCTCGCATATATCTTGGTCCACACAAGGACGAGTAATCTGATAACCAATCAGTAACTTTTCCTTTTTGGCTTGCACTGATTTTCGGACCCGTTAAATTGCTAACCGATCTAGCAATAGATCGGTTAATCGAGTTTGAACTTTTTTCTCCAATATAAGGGTCTCTGAGAGTGTTAACAGTATCCAAGGTATGATCACTTTCGATCACGTTCTGGCCGTGATTTTAGCCGGTTTATTTTGGTTAATGTTATGATGACAGTTGTTGATTGAATGGATTACGAGGGCGAGATTAGAGTAATGCTGTAATTCCAATCATGAGAGAAAACAGTAAAAGCAATGCCTGTTCCTAATTATTGTCGAGGCAGAGAACTAAGATGATAAAAAAAATAGTTTCTTTTCTACCTAGTGCCACCGAGATTCTGTATGAACTGGGTTTAGAAATGCAGATCGAGGGCGTTACACACGAATGCAAATACCCCAATTCGGCTAATGAAAAACCAAGGGTAGTAACCTCATCATTTGATGCTTCTGCTATGAAGAGCGGCGAAATCGATAACAAGATAGCTGAATTAGCTAAGACAGGTGGAGATATCTATGTACTCAATGATGAAGTGCTTAAAGGAGCAAGGCCCGATGTGATTATTGCTCAGGGCGTCTGTGAGGTATGCGCTCCACATGAGAAGGAAATCAAGCAGGCGGGTTTTATATTGGGATATGAACCCGATATTATTTTGCTTGATCCTCATGACCTTGATGAAATACTGGAAAGTATAGTTCAGATTGGAGAAAAGCTCGGTAAGATGAAGGAAAGCCGTTCGTTATCGGCCAAGCTGCGAAAAAGGATTGATCGGGTCACATCTCGATCGAATAAGATAACGGCTAGGAAGCGTGATAGGCCAAGGGTGTTATGTTTAGAGTGGATCGATCCCCTTTACGTTGCCGGTCACTGGATACCGCAAATGGTAGAGTTTGCCGGTGGTTTGAATGGCATAAGCACACAGGGAGAAGCTTCCCATCGTATAGGTATAGACGAAGTTTCGGAATACCGACCGGATAAAATAATATTCATGCCTTGTGGATTTGGTGTTGAAAGGACACTTAGAGAGATAGAGGTATTGCGGGAGAATCACAGTTGGAATTCTTTGGACGCAGTTCAAAAGAAAGAAGTATACGCAGTCGACGCGAATTCGTACTTTAGCAAGCCTGGACCCAGAATAGCTGTCGGGTTGGAAATATTGGCAAGAATAATCAATCCTGCTGATTTTAAAGATCTAGATCTGCCTTCGGATTCTTATAAAAAAATCGAGTAATCTCTACCAAACAGTGCATTGTCGACCATTTCGTTTCATGAATTTGGGAAATCTCTCGAGAAACTGTGCTATCTGTAAATGTTGGATATATACCAGTGGATGCTTAAGTTGCTAGATCGGCTTCCAAAATATCTCTTGAGAAGAGAAGGCCTGGGGAATAGAATCCATTTGTATAAACTATCGACTTACGACTTATGCCTTGGAAGCTCGAAACGATGAGTTTGAAAGGTGTGGAAGAATCGACATTGTCAGATTTTTTATCGCAATTCAAGCCCTGTCAGGCAGAGCACGTTCGACCATCAGTGTGCGAGGTTAGCCTTAACACTTGATTTGTAACCTTAGATAGGCTCGGGCCTTTTTTCGATCAAATTTATTCTGATTCTTTAATCTTTGGTAAGTCACAATATCCCTAAAATCTCCTTGCCGCCAGAAATTGCACTGAAATATTGGGTATCCTAATAATTATTCGAGTTAGCAACATTAGTGGAAACCACGAATAATTTTAGAGGGGGCTAAGATTTATTAGTATCCTTAACATTTCCTTGATTGGATGTTGAGGTCACCAGTTATCATAAGTATTATCGTGATTACCACAGCGTTCGCCGTTTTTATCACGATTACCTTTGGTACGTACAAAGGTCTAAACTCGTTAGTGGGCGGAGGACAGATTTCTGGATCTGACTCACGAATCGTGGGAGGTCATGTACCAGGGTATCCGGTAGCTACGACCTCCGGTAGCATTTTGGACCCGGCTCAGATGGATGTTGATGCGAACATTTCCAATTACGTAGATGATCCTATGAAGTACCTTCGCGAATTTAATTATGGTAGGGTATCAGAGCTATCGGATGGAAGAATTCTGAGAGAGTTCACTTTAATCGCCTCAGATAGTCTTGTGAAGGAAATTTCTCCGGGAGTTTTCTACAACGTCTGGACGTTCAATGGTACCGTTCCCGGTCCCACGATAAGAGCCACCGAAGGCGACTTGATACGGATCAAATTCATGAATAACGGATCAATGGCACATTCGTTACATTTGCATGGCGTCCACCCTGCGAATATGGATGGAGTATTTGATATGGTCTCTCCTGGTGGAACGTTCACCTATGAATTTACGGCGCAACCTTTCGGTGTATTTCCATACCATTGTCACATGACGCCATTAGAAGAACATATTGCTCATGGTCTGTATGGAGTTTTTATAGTGGACCCGAGGACTCCGCGTCCTCCTGCGGATGAGATGGTAATGGTTATGAATGGATATGATACTGATTTTGATGCAGAGAACAATTTCTACACCGTCAATGGGATACCTTACTATTACATGCACCATCCGATTAAGATCGAGAAGGACAGACTTGTGAGGATATATCTAGTGAATATGCTGGAATATGATCCTCTTAACAATTTCCATCTACACGCGAATATGTTTAATTACTACCCCAGCGGAACACGTTTACACCCCGATGAGCTAACGGATATAGTTACTACAAACCAAGGTGAGAGAGGGATTTTGGAGTTTACATACAAATATCCGGGAAAGTACATGTTTCATGCACATAAAACAGAGTTTGCTGAAAAGGGTTGGATGGGAACATTTTTGGTAACGGAGAGAGGAGGAATTCAAAATTCAAATCAGACTGATACCAATCCCTATTATGATGTTCTTAACAACTCTTTCGTAAGGTCCGGAATTGAAGGAGACCAAATGTAGATGTCAAAGTGCCCACCAAGAGCAGCATCAGAGAGGGATTTCATAGGTTGTTAAGGGAGGGCAAAAATGAGAGAGTTGGTAATTCCTCTTCTAATGCTTCCATCTTTCTCGCATTCGTGCCTATCGTCATACTGGCAGGAATGCTCATATTACTACTTAGCCCTTACGGACAATCTCTTATAAATACTGGCATCCCACTTCCGCAAGTTACTATCGAAAAGATCGAATTTCATGATGATCAGATAGTAGCATCCATACGCAATACAGGTCCGATGGAAATAGTTGTTTCACAAGCCGATGTTAATGACCGAATTCAATCTGCGGCCATAGAACCAAGTAGGGAAATACCAAGACTGGGCGAAGCCAAAGTTATGATTCCCTTCCCTTGGGTTCCGGGAACCCCCTATGAAATAGGGATAACCACCTCAGATGGAACCAGATTTAGCAAAGGTGTGGAAGCTGCCGCTTTAGCACCTAGTCCAGATGCACATCAGGCATTGCTCTTTACATCGTTGGGCGTATATGTTGGTG
>JBKPHJ010000298.1:0-5837 GCA_046729835.1 Thermoproteota archaeon | reverse complement strand
ATCTGTACATATAGCAAAATATCCCATACCTGGCACCGGAGTTTTCTGCATTATCACTTTGCCTCCCAACCGTTCAATCTTGAATGAATGTTCTTGAACTGACTTTACACCAATATAGTTCGTAATACCTTGTTGTTGAGGATTTTGTCTTTTCATCATACCTCCGCCTAAGGCCTTATTTCCTTTTTCATCTGTGGTGGTTATCATCCAATATTCGTGTGGGTCACTTTCACTACCTGGCCATTTTTCGATGCTCCATCCAAACAACTCATTATAGAATTTTTTTGACCTTTCGATATTATCTGAAGGAATTTCAAAGTGCACTATCGTTGACATATTACTGAATGTCTGCCTCCGGTTAATAAAAATGTAAGGGAAAAAAAGTATAGTTGTAGCAAGGTCAATGGTAGTCCATGTCGTGCGCACACGATGTCTACTGGTCAACACAGCGGCAGACAGCGGAGGTCCGGAGAGGTGACTTCTCGACTTCAGAAAGGAAAATAAATTAAAGGTCCAAGATAGGAATTATACAGGGTTTAAAATAACTATGATATCCGTAATTCTGAGGTTTTAAATCCACATTTACAGACAAATATAGGGAGACGGGCACGGAACAGAACAGACATCAGTAAAAGTCCTATCACACGAAGACAAAAAAATCTGAAAACTAGACCACATAAATATTGTAGATACAATAGAGGAACTTATGCCATGTGCAATATACTGAATGTTCTTTCTAAATCACCCAATAACTAGTTCCATGTGCAAGATATAGCGGACGATATGCCAGACAATTGGGGTAGAGTAAAAAACTATTTGACTATCTTACTCCAACTCCATTTTGTAAAGATGGAGGTTACCAAAGGTGGAGGCAAAATGTCACATGTCTTCACTTAGTGGAGTTCTCTAAATTCCTGGATTGTACAAACCCAATTTTGCCAAAGAAGAAAATATATCTTGGGAAGATTGTTATTCAGTATACTCTACGAGTTACTTCAAGACATATTGCCGAGAAGTTATCCGGGTACGGCATTGTCCCACGAAAAAGCTTCACTGCTCGAGTTATAGGGTTAGAAAATAATAGACACTTCTGGCGAGGTGTATTTGACGGGGATGGATATTTCAAAAATAAGGACGGAAGAGATGGTGACAAGATGATCCTTACGGGAAATAATGATCTGTGCGCTCAGTTTGAGGAGTTCATAAAGGAAAATGTCCCAGAAGCCAAAGTAAGAATTAGAAAATTCGAAAATACTCTAAACTTTACCTAGGCAGCGACACCGCCAGAGCGGTTGCAAAACTCTTGTATTCTCATTGCAAGATTGCTCTACAACGTAAACTAGTCAAGGCCCAAAGGATGTTTAACACAAATTGATGGTGATAATCTTGACGATCAAATCAGAGACAAATATTCAAGGATCTGAACCTCTTTCAGTAGCCAATCTTCTAAAATTATGTGCGAACCAAGACAGTTTGTTGCAAGTAGAGGACAAAGAGATTGGACGACTCATAACACAACTATCAGATTATGAACAAGAATTGTATGAGAAAGACATCTATATTGAGAAATTGGAAAATGAGTTAAGACAAACTCTGAAAACATCTTATTACGAGGGGAAAGTACTATGATAGTAGAGGATAGAGATCTATGTTACTTTTGTAAGAATTCAATAAACGACATTAGTTTAAGTGAATTGAATAGAAAGTTCCTCTTAGAACGTATCAGGGAGGGAAATATAGACGAGGCGGTAACAATCGGCCGAATTGGATGGAATAACTTTCCTATCATAAGAGAATCTGCCGACAAAAAAGAGATAGTAGAAAGTGTCCTTAGAGGTATTCAACAAAATATTAGTGACCAAATATTCACGCCTATTACTGCAAGTATTAATGCATTAAGCGCCCTTACTGCAGCTTTGCAGAATAATCCAAAACAAATACAGGAATCTTCTAAGCAAACAGTCCAGAGTTTAAATGAAAGTATAAAACAAATTATATTTACCATAAATAATGGGCCCTCTGCACAAATTCAGCAAATTCAAGAAATGATGTCACAACTTTTGTATAAACCGAATATCAAAGGATCTGCCGGTGAAACGGTGTTAGCCGATATATGGCCACAGTTTTACAGGTTCGATGTCCTAGAAAGGTTAGGAGGATCTGGACGAGAGGATTTTATAGTAATTCCCTACCTAAATAGCAGCATCTCTCGGCTTGGAGATCGAATAAGCATAGAAAGGAAAACTGGAAAGCAGAGATATACAGGAGCACACTTCAATGAAGCAGTTCAACATGCCACCGCAAGAGGAATATCATACTCTATCATTGTTTATGACACAGTAGAGAATCTTCCAGAAAAGACTGTGATGGTAAGGGAGAACGGAGTCTTAGTTGCAGTCGTCGATATCCAATCTGGAACATGGCAAATGGCCCGAGATATCATTGAAGTATTACAAAAGGAACTTGATGCAAGGAAGAAAAATGTCGATGAGACTAAAATAAACATGGAAGTCCTTCAAGAAGTATCTAACGATATCACGACATTGATTAAATTCATATCCAATATTAAAGTCAACAATACTAAGATTCAGAGTTTAACAAAGAAGATGGATCAAGAAACTGATGAAATAAACGAAGCAGTAAATCTGTATAAGGATAAACTAAGATCTGCCATTGAGTAGGTTAGATGTTCTAGAATTAATGAAAAATTTGCGCGCAAAAAATACAAAAGAGGAATACCCAGACCAAATAATCAATTACTTAAAGTGATATCTAATTATTCATGGTCTATCAAAGGTGACCTCTAATATTCCATTTTTATAGGTCGTCTTTGCATTTTCGAAGTCAATATTATACGGGATGTCTAGAGTACGAGTGCATCGTTTTCCTTCAGAATTCAGATGAGATATTGTGATCGTATTGTCACTACGTGCAACAACCTCGATATTTTCTTTCTTATTGTTAATAGGCAGTTGTAACACAACTTTGATATTCTTATCAGTTACAATCACATCCTCTGAAGAGTCTCGGTCCAGTTTTTCGATTCTAGATAATGGCCCAGATAGTAATGACCCAGTAGTATTGTCAACAATGCCCTTGTACGGATACAGGTTTGACATTTCTTTGATTTTTCTTACTCTTGTTTCCTTGTCTGGCGATAGATTTACAGGATAAGAATCATAAAGTATAAAATCCATCTCTTCTCTTACAATCGTACTCCCAATCCCGAAATACGACTCTGAAAACCCAAACTCCTTCGAATCGTTACTGAAGATTCTGTCAAATTCCTCCGTTAAATTATCAAATCCTTTGACTAATTCCTTTTCCATTCTGTCAAATTCATTATCTGCAAATACCATAGACGATTGATTGAACCAATCTTCTACGTAACCAATCCAGTCATTCATTGGTATCAAGAGAGGGTACATTAAAGGTTGTCAGACTGACATGCAAGTTCGACTAGTTAAATATAACTTGTCTTTGTAGATAGTTAGATGTTAAACCTAATGCCAAATGTTATTGTAATCGTGGTCGCTTTAACAACAACAATTGCCACAATTACGATATTCAATAATCAGGTGACTTCGACGTCATCGAATGACGGCAAGTCAATAGCACCGAATTATCGAGACGGATATGAAGTAGGAAAGGCGCAAGGAAAAGAAGAACACAGAAGTGGCATCGTACATGATGATAGGTGTCCTCCAGAGAACAATGGCATCCTGTGATGTATAGGATATGAAATAGGTTACAACGATGGTTATTATGATTCTTCTGAGATTTTAAAAGGAAGATAGATAGAGATGTCCGACTTGATTTCTCCTTTTTGGTTTTTGAATTAGATCGTTCCTTGTACCTTATGCTAGGATTTGGTCTGGTTACTGTTTACTGTAATCCCACGTTGAGTAATACTTTGGACTAATTTCTAAAATAACTGATTGCCCTTTTCTCTGCATATCTAAAAGGACCTGAGCCATTGGATGTTCTATGTTTCCTAAGTACTTAACCATTATTTTTTCTGAGATAAGAACATTAAATTTTACATCTTCATGTATCTTCACACTTCCCTTGCCGCGTGCGCCTTTGTAAGGAGGATTTGGATCATCTATACAAAAGTACACCTTCCCGTTCTTTCGAAGATTGTGTGTTTTCTTAGACTGTTTTCCTGTTTCAATGTAGATCTTGTCCTTCAAAGGATCATAATAGTACCAGGCAGGATGAATATATGGATGGCCACTCTCATCTACCGTTGCAAGGTGTGCGTTTAGTTTGCCAGTCATTAAGAAATCCGTTGTCTCTTGTTCATCTAGGGGCGCGCCAAATCCTGGACTGCCATTTAAAATCTTTAACATAGAGTTTATGGCGTATTTGCAATTTAAATTCTTTCAGGTATGAATAATACTTACTGACATATCTGAATTGACTTGGATAGGCAGTAGATTACGATATTCTATCAAATGAGCACTCATTTTGCACTACTCTTTTCTTGTGCGCGCAAAAGTCAGATCCCTAATCTTTGAGTTTATTATTTACACTAGATTTTATTATTTACACAAGATTAAAGTCACCCATGATAGTTTTTGGGCACATCAAAGAAATTAGGCATTATGATCCGTTCCATGTATCTATTTTGTGCGTCCTTCTGCATCGCAGGTCCAAATTCCTCGCGCATCATTTGTTTCTCTTCTTCCGTTAAGAATGATGTATCAACGATTTCCTTGATGTGCACACTCTTTTTCCTTTTGTATTCTTTAAACCATAATTCATCTTCTTCTGTTTGAAGTTCCAGTTTTTTCTCCTTGTCATATGCAAAAACATAATCGCCGAATAGTCCTAGATTTGGAAACGAACTCCTCTGTAATCCTAAATCTGTCTGGATATTCTGGATTGTAATTGCCCACCCTAACCTGTCCTGAAATGATTCGCCATTTCTGGGATTGTTTGCAATTTTGTATCCTAACCACGCGCGGAATAAACAATTCCACCCTTGGCCTCTTGTATAACCACTTGGACATGGAATCCAATTATCTGCACTAAACTGACTAAGTACTGCGTTTCTGAATTTCTTCTCATAATCAATAGATGTCTTTTTTCTATGATTTTGGCGCGCAAAATGACGTCTGTTTGATCGTCCATACTTACTTGTAGATTTGACAGGTCTGATTCCATACAGGGCTCTTGCGATAGACATTTCTTAACTTATCTTATGATGCGTGACCGTCAGATATATACTTGGAAGACCGGATCTCAATAAGATCTAGTTCTGCGCGCAGAATCTTCTGACCCTAAAAGTCTGATAATTTGATTGGAATCTATCTGCATTGCATACATACAACATCGATGTCACAATTAAAAATGAAAAAATCTGGGGTGAATTTTACACCTCGCAAATTACAAGGCATACCTTTTGGCCAAATAAGATCCTTAACTATGGTTTTTCTTCACTCTTTCCGAAGATAACGCAATCACAGTTAAGTCCGACATCTGAACATCGAACACAAAAGGATCGTGACAATTCTTCAACTTTTTAGAAGTGTGTATCTGAATGTATGATCTAAAAGATACCTTCGGATAATAGTTTTCTCTCTTTATTCTGAATTTGCGCACGCAAAATCCAATACCTCCAACCACACAAACCATTGTGGTTTGTTATGAGTCATCACTAAATTGGGGGCGCGCGCTTTGTCTAGAAACACTGACTTTATCATTAAACAGAGTATAGATATCGATATGTCTATTTCTATGTTAGCTCAAGCCTTAATACCTCTGTTGCGGGAACACTTAGGAGAACTTCGCTTCCATTAAATCCTTCTACAAATGACTTTGGTATCTTAAAG
>JBKPHJ010000297.1:0-3596 GCA_046729835.1 Thermoproteota archaeon | reverse complement strand
TCATTATTCCCTATGACCTAAGTTGGGGTTTATTATTATACTCAAGGCATTAGACAACAGAGCAATTAATTAATCCAGATCTAAGAACAGAGGTATAAATCCGTTATTCACGGTGATTATGTGGTGTCTTTTCCACAAAAGTCACAATAGAAGTAATGACTGCGTCGAATGCCATGTTCTCTATTTTTAGAATAAATTAGTTATGATCTGCCAAGATCCATCGTGTTTCCAAAATATTCCTCAAAAGAAGAAATGAATGACTACTAGATTATATGCATTCAAATCAGTGGTCATGACTCATGGTTTTTCACTGAGTAAATACTTTGCTGATCACAAAACAGCTCATACGATGATGGAGTGATTGACTTATCACATATTGAAATACACAACCGATCGGCGCCCCTCTAAATAAAGTCTATTTTCTTATTTACTTATTCTCCACCATATCTTATGATATGACCCGGTTATTTTGAGCTAGCATCAGCTCTTTAATTTTGGCTTTCATCGACCTTGTCTTATTTTGCAAAGATAATTTCAGACCAAATGTGGTAATAGCATATGTAGCAGCCAATCCTGCTGCTATCATAAATAGACCAATCATGGAGATACCGCCGCACATTTTTGGCAAGTAGGTTAACATATTCTTTTCATATAAACATTATGGGCTTGTCTTAAAAGGTTGTTGCATAATACAAGACACACCGATGGCAGCCTGTATTCTGATATTGAAAAAATAGTTAATGATCTCCATTTTATATTAGAGGCCCTCTCGGTTTGCATAAAGTTAGTTCTTAGCTCTATCATAGTTTAGTCTGGTAGAAAAGCGAAAAACATTAGGCATGGACTTCTCATTTCTGAGTATTATGATAGAAAACCGTCGATCTACTAATAAAGCAGACACGCTGAGTATAGATGTGCAATGACCTTTGAAAGTAAAAACCAGTGTTAGTGTAAACCTCTTGAGTACAGCTATTATAACAATAGCTAGCATCACTACAGTAATTACATCCATGTATCTATCAGACGTACCATCACAGGTTAACCTAAAACTCGTTTTTGCTCAGGGAAGCAACGAATCTTCATCGTCAATGATGCCAGTGAATGAGACTGGAGCCAACTTGACCACAACAACCACAGCAACAACAGTACCAACGCTAACGACTCCAGGTGTGAAGGAATTCTATCTTTTTACAGCTGAAATTCCTGATGTAACTGAAGAAAAGCTGAAGGTTGCAGGAGATGCGTTTTCTATTCCAACAATGATTGTAAATAAGGGTGACAACGTAACAGTTCATTTCTACAATGTAGATCCAGTTACAGATGAGAGACACTCATTTACGATTGGCGCACCCTACAACGTAGATGCAGATATTGCTTTTGGAGAAAGTGATGTTGTGAGTTTTATGGCAGACCATGAAGGTATTTTTCAATATTACTGCAAATACCATTTACCAGTAATGACAGGACAACTACAGGTGGTACCGTAGGAAGACAATAAGAATGACAAAACTAATCTCTACCCCTATTTTTTGAATACAATAATATAATATCACCAATTGTTAGTCGATTTTCTCCTGATGATAACTTTGCTTTAACATTAACCGTATGGCAGCTGCCATAGCCGTCAAGACCGTATAGCTGCTTGCATGCTGCAATGCATGCAATTTGACATTTTGGCTAAAGTATATTTCAAAGATAACCAAGTAAAAGATCTTTCGTTGCCTAAAGAAAAATGGAATGTATAGTAAAAACAATGGCAAGAGAGTAATGTTACTCAAAATAGGTGACGAAAAATAAACTTCTAATCTATTCTAATTCCGATTTGATACGCCTTAGTATTTCATCCGTAGTAGCGGGTTTCTTGATGAAGCAACTTAAGTTCTTAAGTGAATGCATTTCCCTCACCGCATCCATGTTTATTTCTCCTGAAGTCATAAAGCACACCTTGATATTATTATCTCTCTTAAACATTTTTTGGCATAATTCAAAACCGTCCATCGAGGGCATATTTATATCAGTAAGTAACAGGTCATAGAAATTAGGTTTGAAAGCTGATAAAGCATTTACAGGATTATCATAACCATCGATCTGGATAGTTTCGTCACTATTTTCTAGTCCAGTTCTCAAGGTAAATACAATATCTGAATTATCATCGACTATCATGATTCTCTTGTTTTGGATCTCTATTTTTGGTTTCTTTGAATCTGGGATATCCTGGTATCTAGGTTTTGTCATCTTAGTACAACTAGGTAGATTAATCTAATGTTGTTTATCATGAAGCTTTCCACCCTGCTTACAAACGCCTTCTCGTGTTCTTTCTTTCTTTCTAGTCAAACTCTACTATCTCCGTTATCTGTCCGTTGATCTTGTCCAGTGGTACTGTGAACTCTTCGCATTCTGCTTTCTCCGTGTCTATGTTGATTAGACATTCCATTCCCTTTCCATCCTCATTGATTCCTGTAGCCGCTATGTCTACACCAAGGTCTTTGTTGTCTACGTTATCTTCTATGAAGCTAATGTCATTGATATTTTGTGTTAGGCTCTTTAGGTAAGAGTTCTGCTCTGCTCTGTCTTTAGCGCCGCTTTCATATTCAATGAACTCCGTGATTGTACCGCTAACTCGATCTGCCGGTACTGCAAACTCCTCGCAGTCTGCCTCCGCCCTGTTGACATCCATCAAACATTTCATTGCTCTTCCATCTGAGTTAATGCCCATTGCCACTAGGTCGACCTCGAAGGCTGCTGGGTCATTCTTGACTATGGTCTTGATTACATTGATGTTATTGATGTTGTTTCGAATCTTGATTATTATGTCATCATTATCGTCGTCGTCATGGCAGGGAGATGTTGGTCCCTATCCTCCCTTTGGATTGGCAATGATAACAGTTTTGAATATAGCAGGATATTTGATGTTGTTAGGAATTTATAATTCAGCATCACTTGTTTCGACGAATAACGACTTGCGTAAATTTATACTAGACATTAAAGCAGTATTAAGATCCGGTAGGAAGAGCAGTAAACAATAAAGCTCTGATTGAACGAGTATGATCCATAAGGCTAGTATTATGCAACAACTTATTGACACAAGCATGGAGGATTGCAACAAATAAGCTCGTCTATGCAACAGCAACAAGTGGAATGGCGAAGAGCTAAAGCAAACATTTCCAAATACGTAGATGAAAGACTCCCAGAAGAGTACGAAAAATGTCTTGTTGGATTAAACAGCATTCTAAAAGAAGTGTGGACTATGTCCCAAACAGATGATGGCATAAAGAGTGACAAAATAAAGGCTTTACCTTTAGCAAAAGATTGCTATGCGATGAAGTTAGAGTTGCTTACTAATGCTACGGTAGTAGATGACGTTATTAAATTCGTTCGGCAGCAGCAAAAGCCTTTATCATCTGTGGATACTGTTAGTAACGGCTCTAAAGAGAATAAAGAAGATAAAGAAAAAGGTAAGAAGGGTGTCTATCTACCTATACATAGGCCACTTGGATTGCTTGTTTCACAGTTATTCTCTGTAAATTGATTGGTGTTGATGTTTGTTGGTAGTCCGTTTGCATTGTTGAGGTCGATTACGTTCTGTAGTACATTGT
>JBKPHJ010000296.1:0-2746 GCA_046729835.1 Thermoproteota archaeon | reverse complement strand
ACATCAGAGATATTCCCAATACTGTTCCTATTACTAGCACCATTCCTAAGCTAGATATTGGATTCACCCTTAAGATCTTTTTATTCGCTTTTCTGTTTATAATCATCATGTAGCTCACGCAGCTACCATTTATAAGGAGTTTCCCAAAGCAAAGGAATACGTCGGATTTATAGAAATATCTAATTAATGTTTTACAATTTTAGGAAAACCCAAAATGGCTACATATGGTGACAAAATAACACTCTTAACGAGTACCGTACATTTCTTGAATATTCAAGCTTTATAACTAGTTATCATGCAATAGTGATCCTCTTTATAAGCAATGTTGATCGTTAGTACGGGATGAAATCTTGTCGGAAATGCTGAAAAGATATTTTCTTGATAGAAGTATAAGATCGCAAAACGAAACTATTCCATCTCACTTGAGCTCGAAAAAAATAATCTTGCTCCGTTACCACACAACCTTAGCTTCTATTACAGTTTTTTGAAAATCCTATTTGTATGGGAGTGTGTGCAATAACCGCAATAACTTTGAATGTTGCCTTTACCATGACACATACATTCGCATTTAGTACCCATTGAAAAACTTCTCCTTCTCTTCAACTTTTATAATTTCCTATAATCAATTTCCATATTATCCCATATAAGCATGTGCATGTGCATTGAAATTACGTTAGGCTATTAGTCATATCGACTGGTACAGATACACTAATTGAGAATGGACACTGTCGAGTTCCAAAATGTTATAGCGGCATTGCGAACGGCGATCAATAATCCGAATGGAAATATCTGGGACTTGGACAAGACCCGATCTAGTTCAATGACGTGTTAGTGTTAATAAATTATTTATGATATCGTCCTTCGCCCCATGATCTGCATCACAAAAAGTGCTAACTTCAGTGATTTCTGGACATCTTTCCATATTATGATATTCAGTTTGTCTATGGTAGGAGACATTCATAAAATTATTGATGCTGGAGACTTACCTAAAGTCGATTTAGTATATAGTAATATTATCTATTGGTGTTGTTCTAGGTGTTATTTTTTTGATTGTAGCGTTAGCTTACATAATATATAACATATACACACAACTATACACTGTGTATATATCAGCACTCGTTGCTTTGGCAATCTTAGTAATAATGATACCTGAAGCAAGTGTATTTGCTGGAGGACCTAGACTAGACTGGCCTGAAGATTCTACAAGTGAGGGTAAAGATTGTTGGGTAGATGGATATGATGCAGGATTTGCAGGAAAATACGATAAAGCTAGAGCTGATAGATGTGCTCAAGAAAATGATGAATATAACAGATCTTGGGGATATGCTTGCAGAGATGGTGGATATATACCAGATGAATGTGAGAGTTTCAAAAATAAACCAAGTAATTTACAACATCAAATGCTGCAAGAAGAGAATAGAAGAAGTTGTTATGACAAGGGATTTGAAGACGGTAATTCTAGTCTAGCTTTCAATAAGGATAGAAACAGTGCATGCTATGAATATGGTAGTGCATACAGATATGGATTCACAGCAGGCTGTGAATTAGAAAATACTGACGATAGCTGTGAATTAATAATTGAAGGTCATGAGGTTTACTGCCCTGACAATCCAGATGATCCAGCCTGTACTGAATTCCTGCATAATGCTACTAACAAAAAACCAGCAGAAATTTGTAATTCTCCTGGTTGTTTCAAAGATCAAGATCCTGAAAAATATTGTCTCAACTATAATGATCCAATGTTCTGCATGACTGTTGGAGATCTCTGTGATGCAGATGGTTTTGTAAAGCCTGAATATGCATATTGTAAAAGTAATTGATTAAAAATTGTAAAAATTAATTTCTATATATTTAACGAATAATATTTCATATGGGGAATCAAATTAGCTTCCTAACTTTCATTTCAGCAAAAGCATTGTTGTTTAACTTTTTACACCCAACCACTTATTACCTAGCAGTTGTTATTAAAAAGCCTCTAAGTTAGGATCGTGCCTTCAGCACTGGCTTTGGTAGGATAGTGACTGTTGGCCGCATTCCTAACCTAGATTGTATATAGAGTAGTACTCTGGAGTCTCTAAATGTTGTCTACAGCTGCTAATTAGTTAGGGTAACTGAACATACTTTGTTGATTGCTTCCTATTGAGTAGTCCTTAATTGCTCTGGACTATTCACATAATCTCTAGCTTCCTATGTTAAGTCCTTAATGATAGGGATACCAACATCTACAGCTTTATTAAATCCAGTAATAACACCTGAAGAGAAAGTCTTCCATCCCAGACCTATTATGGCTAAGCTGATTACTATGCATCTTCATTGCTTCCAGAGTTTTCAGGACAATCCTGTTGTGATCCTGGTATACGTTTCGACTGAAATACATTAAAAAGACAACTGTTATCTGGAGCAAAGTCTGGATTTGTAGCTGGTCTATCACGTTTTGAACCAGTGGCAAAATTTAGTCTGTTTATTTCTGTCGTGATATTTTCCGCCGTGAATACAACCGGATCACATCCTGGTCTTCACGAGTCAAAAAAACAAGTGTAATCTGTCGCAGGCTTATCATTTAGACTAGCATTAGCAACCACTTCTACAGATAAAATAATACCTATACTTGACCATACCACTATTGTTATCAGGACCAATGATTTCATCACGTTATCATTGTTATTCTCATCTCCCCAACAGAAAGGATGATCGGATTCGTTCTTACACGTTTCTGGAGATACTATTTCCCAATCCTCATGAACAT
>JBKPHJ010000295.1:0-1469 GCA_046729835.1 Thermoproteota archaeon | reverse complement strand
CCCAAAGACTACTTTAGCAAATGTGATTGAACAAAAGCTCTCTCGTGATAGGAAGTTCTTTTGACCATGATTGTGCTAATCCGCTGTTCTTCACTTTATAAGACAAGGGAGGTCAGCAATTTTGACATCTAACAGACATGGTAATTTTAATGCAAAAAGTCCCGACCCCCTTAGAGCTCCTTTACCTTCCAACACTCTGTTTACATCGGAAAGAAGTAATATGGACTATTTCACCCTTGCCGGAGTCTGTAAACGCACTGGTGCTACTGAGGATGAGCTAGCAGTATTTCTCCTAAAAGAAAATGCTGATAACGCATTGGATGTTTCTGAAGTTAATTTCTCTCCCTCATACGACGTAAACCCTGAGATCTTTGTGGATGTAAAATACAACCAAGAAGGAAACTATCTAGTAATAAAGGTAAGAAACTCTAACTTTGGACTTAAGGACATAGGTTTTACAGAAGAGCGAATTCATGCTATATTTGATGATCTAGATAGATTTCATTCCAGTAAGAGAAATCTCTTCAAGATAAGTCGTGGTTTGCAAGGTGACGCCCTAAAAGAGGAAGTAGGCATTCCTTATGCCCTGGGCTCAAAATACAATAGTAAGGTATGGAACGAACCACTTATCATAAGAAATGGTACTGGAGAAGAATTTGAAATGAGAGCTGTGGTAGATAAGATTGGGGGACGTAATTATTGCACTATTGTAAAAAAGACAGCAGCAGCAAATGATAATATTTACTGAAGTTGAGACACATTTACCATATAATGATAATATAATTGACCTAGCTCACATAAAGCTCGTTCTCATAAAATATGCGCTACTTAACACTCATACTACATTTCATTTCAATATAGTGACTTCTATTACTGATGATAATGAGTACTGGAATGTTACATTACCTGCAACTCACAAGCTTTCTATTAGCAATACTAACAGTAAACGACTTACGAGTATATATTGGTCAGACCTAGCAACTTTTGAAAATCTGATCTATGGTATAGAAGACAAGAGTGTAATATTGTATGATATTCTTATAAGTCATTTCAAGGAAGGCAGTTCGCTTAAGAAAGAAGATGATTTCCTCGTTCCTGTAGGACAATTACAACAACTATCAAAACAAGAAGGTGAAGAGAAAATACGTGACATATTTCTAAGATTGCGTGATACTATGGGCCCACCTACTGACTCGTCCATAATAAAGAGAGATTTATTGCCGTTCAGTATTAAGAGTAGAGAACAAGCTCTACACGCAAGAGCTAATCAGCTGGGCTATAATCCTAAGCATCTAAAATACAAGACTAAAATCGGATATTACTATACTGGTGACAATACGCTAAACTCTGAAATCTCTAAGAGTACAACTGATACTTGTGTCCCGTACATAATAGAGGTTGCTGTTATACATACATACGGTCTGCCTTACTACTTACTTTATTGTGAAGGAATTAATTCTGCTCTAAAC
>JBKPHJ010000294.1:0-6754 GCA_046729835.1 Thermoproteota archaeon | reverse complement strand
AGGCTTTACGCCCCGGCGTGTCGTCTCGGCCACTCCGCACCCAGCCCGGGTGAACTTCAACTTGGGTGTGGTTGGGGGGATTGGGACCGGGTGATTGGGTATCGTTGCTCATCTCCGTTTCTCCATGCGTTTCAGTTTAAGTGAACCCAATATAGACTTGTCGAAGAAGTCTATATCCCAGACGTCGATTAACAACTCGTAGAACTAAATCCAGAAGTGGTTAAAGTATTCGATAAATATTTAGAAGATGGTAGGAGATCTGAGCCTGACTTTACTAAACTCAACAACGCAATACTTGAAGATGTTATCGCAAAAGAGGACTTTCTAGAATCATATCTTCCGAATCTAGACTTGTTGGCCACAAAGGAACATTCTGTATACATTCAAGACAAAACATCTAGGAAAGTCTTTGAGGTGTCCGTATCTCTCGTCAACAACAACGATAAAGTGAGATGCTTTGATGATAAAACAGATCAATGTGAACATGCAAGATACGCCATAGCATGCTCTGAGTTTGGTAGAGTTGTAAGACAGGCAACCAAGCAGCAGAATAACTTAAACCATAGAACTACGTATTACTAGACATAAGAAAATGTCAATAGCGGAACGGAAAAGAGCAGCAGCGGCTGCAATTGTGGCTGATTCAATACAGAACCCACCAACTCATGTCATATCTACTCCAACCATTTACAACGTTGGTCTAGGAAGCGCGCCTAATTGGATTGCCTTTAATACCATAAACAGAATGGGCGTAAAGATAAACACAGGTCACACAGGACTGGGAACAAATCCTATTGATATCTCATTTAAGTATCGCACTTATGGCGCTCCTAATGGGGTCATAAGGGTAGGTGTGCGTAAGATTGCAGATGATTCTTTTGTGTTAATAGCAGAACATCCTATACAGTTTAACCAGGCTTTGATAGGCGTCCAACAGACTGCCACTATTAGAGGACAGTGTGCTTATTCGCTAGTGGCAGGCGACCTAATATCAATAGAGTTTCCAGCCTCATCGACCAATAGCATAGAGTTACCTGTATCTACATCGGAAGCATTCCCAACTAATACCACATCGCAGCAGTATAGTGCAGGCTCATGGGCTAATACTGCAAGCAACAGACCTTTAGCAGTAACAATAACATCATCTAAGAGTGTGCCAATCTAGAAATGACAATGGACGGCTATGAATACGAAAGAAAGGTCTTATGGCCGATGTGGAATAAAGAGCGTTTACATCAAGATCAAGGTCAAGGAGAACATTTCGATAATAGTATGATGATGACGCCAATAGCAAGTAAGGACGCTTCTTCTTCAGCAACAACAGGACACGACCCAATATCAGAGTTAGGAAGAGATATCGACACGGCTATCCGCCACAACTTAGAAAATGCTTGCTTCTGTCCTACATGTATCGAGAGACGCGAACAGGAAAAAAGAATGCAAGAGTTAAGAGATGCAGAACTAGCCAGAGATAGATGCACTAACTTAGCAGAAAACCTATCTAGAAAGATACTAAACTCTAGAAGTAATAACTTCTTTCCAGAGTTATCTCCTGACTATGAACTAATCAAGTCTGGAAGAAAAAGTAAATGGGGTTAGGTAACTTAACTAACTCAGCGTAACTCTTTCTTTATTTTTGCAGTCAGCAGTTTCATGTCTTCATGGTCAAACTGCACGACATCCTTAGATGATTTTATCTGTGCTCCAAGGCCTGCTTTCTGTTCTCTATACACTGTTCCGTCTGAATATTTCTCGTTATCGTATGCATTAAAAGATACTTCTACAAAGTCAAACTCTTTACACATTTGATCTATCATTGCAGGATCTACATAATGAATAAAGCGTATCCCTTTCATAGGGATAAACGAGGAGGAGGAAGAGGAAGTCATTTCTTTTTGCTAGGTTTGCTTTGTTTATTGGTAGTAGCAGTAGTAGTAGTAGTAGTAGTATTTGCTTTTGCTTCTAGTGCTTCTGCTTTTCCTTCTGCTTTGGCCTTGGCAATCATTTCCTTTACTTCTTGCATTGTTGGCATTCTCGGAAGTATATCCCTTCCATCTATTTGCGTTATCTTATACTCTTCATATCTCTGTTTATCTGCTTCAGATCCGCCCTCTTTCTCATTCCAAAGTCTTCTTTCTAAATCGTTTGGTATCCTTCCGAAATGTGCTAGTTCGTGAAAGTCACCATCTCTAAAGTCTTTGTAAGTCTTGACTGATATCTTTAATCCGTTATCCATTTGCACCATGTATTGGACAGAACCATTTATCGGTGTGCCTATATTTCTGATTTCATCTACTTTCTTAGGGCTGTAAGGGATTGAAAAGCCATCAGACATGCTTATGATTTCCTTAAACTTTCTCTCTTCTTTACCAAAGTCTGTTCTCTGGATGTAATAAGAGGCCTCAGGTATTGGGTATCTTCCATTTTCTGGCCGATACCTATGAGTAACATTAAGGGCCCTGTCAAGTCTATGGTGAATATATGAGTAAACTAGATACTCCTTTCCATCATGCGCTTTCACTCTACGTATCGAATTAACTTCCTTTTCTTTGTGTCTTGAATACTCTGACATCCGTTCGGCACTTGTGTCATGTAGCCACTTATCATATAGTTCATCTTGTATCGATTTTTCATAAGATTGTCCTATGTCAGCAAACGCTTGTTGTCCTTCTTTGCTTTCCAAATATCCCGTTACTAAATCTATTCCCTATGATTATTGATATACACAAGAGCTATATCTCTTACGTCTAAACTTTATAGATGTAAGATGCTTAAAAGTAATAGCATTAAGCGAGAGAAGAATGATGACGACGAAGAACAGCAGCCGCTATACAGGATGCCAGCGAAACGGCATACTTTGAACTGAGGGGATTCCTAGAGCAAGCAATCATTGACGGCTATCGCAACGATCCTATCTTTGATGCTAGAGAGAATCACAGGGAAGTGGCCTTTCAAGAGAAGTTAGATCGCTGCCTCAACAAGCGGCTAGTACCATACTTACACAATCATCTTAACAGAACGAAACTCTCTGAAGTGGTGATAACCCATGATATAATCCGTGAGTTGATACGATACAAGATATCGAACATAACAACTATGCAGGGATTAGCAAAGGAGATACCTGGATTCGAATATGGAGTTGTTGATACATATTTGAAATCGTTAAAGCCATAGATGCTCATATTATACTGAGGTATAAGAGTAAAAGAAATGACCCCTTTCCTACTTGATTTATGGCGACGAGGGCAGAGTTTGGTAACTTCAGTTAAGAGAAAGGGTAGAATCAAAAGTAGAAGTAAAAGTAAGAAAAGGAATAAGAAAGTAACTCCAGAGCAAGGACTTGCAATAATAGGCTCTGTCATTATCATACTCATGGCACTTGGAGGTTTAAGCCTAGTCTTCAATGTGTTTGCACAACCCGCGTAAGGCAAAGGATCTAAAAAAATGAGTCGAATGGGTGAGGATAGAACTGTCTATATCAAATACCTCCGTATTATTCTCAATCTTTCTTCTAATGAAACTTAGAAGGTCCTTATCTAGACTTAGTCCGATTCTATTCTCTAATGATATCTCCCCATCACCTCTAATATCTAATAAGTGTGCATTCCGTCGTAGCACTTCATGAATATGATTGAATAGTATATCCCTGATTATTTCTTCTTCATCCACGTCCAATTCTTCAAGTGATGTCTCTGTAATCTATCTATCTAGCAACTCTGGTTGATCTTCTCTCCAAAGGTAGCACCCCATGATATGGCAATTCAACAACGTACGGGGTATTATGCTTCAAAATCGCCGATCCACTATTAAATCAGTATCAGTAAATTTGTAAATCTATTTTCACCGATAATCAGTGGCACCTAATGCCTCCCGCAAGGATCCATTAGTGGTGCCCTGGAATTTCAGAACGCACGGTAAATCTGCACTTGCAAAGTTGCAACACATACTACAAAACATACGCATAAAGATACATCCCCATCACAGTAAATTATTTCATTACGGATTGCACAACTAAACTGACTTGGTGAATTCTCAACAATCTTTAGTGAAAAATGAAGAGATGCGCAAAGCAACCAGGGATAGTTTTATTGCATGAATGGCACTTAATCATCTTAAACTCTGCAGGGTTTCGGATTCGGAGTCCCTTCTCATACAGCTTTGCAAACTCATCAATTATATCCTTAGTCAATTCCTAGTACGATTCAAACTGCTGTAGAGAGTGTCTTTTGAACCAACCTATTTGTCTTTCAATCCTATCATAGTTCGATCTAAACTTGGATTCCTTGTTTTTCTAATGCTGCGATTTCTTGCTTTCAATCCTATTATAGTTCAATTTAAACCCCCAATATTACATGCTCAGAAAACACGATAAATCATAAATTTGTTACGGCAACCTCCGATGATGCTGTAGCTTTATAAATCCCCAGTAATCAAGTTGTCTTCTTTGTTTCATAAAACCAAATCCCATCGAATTTCTTTCCCCAAGACCACAATCAACTCCGAACTCCAGCAATTTTGTATCGAGTGCATTATCGAATGAAAATTCCCACAAGGATCCGATTACTATCTGCTCTGTATCGTGTAGATACATGCGTGTAAAGATTTGTTTCTTGAATTTGAGCTTATGGAAAATCGATAGCTCATTTTTCGTTGTAACTTCTTGACCAGTAAATTCGGCGTACTTATCACAAAGATTCTTTTCTAACTGTTGAATGAACATTTCAAGTGGATAATCTTTTCTCCAATAGACGTAGGCATAAGGATACTTTGTTTCTATATTATACTTCTAATATCTTTCCTTTGATATCCTCATTAGTATTGGTGTGCCAGTTATTAACGTAAATGGTGGTTTCAATATAGTTTCAAAGCTGTGAATGTCCTCTATGAACAATTGCTTCTTTCCGACAGTTATAGGTTCTCTGTGCTCTTTTTTCCTTACGAGCATCGAGCTTACATGTCCAATGAAAGGCTTACTTGGTGAAGATATGATGAGATACTTCGTGTCTTCTTTACTTACATTAGACCTACTAGGTGAAAAAATATTTGAAAAACAAAAGAATTTGTATCCTTTTTTGTGGTGCAGATGTGAGAATTGTGTACTACGTTCCAGGAGGGTATAAATGAACGACTGTAAATGATAGTGGTAGTTAGTTTCATACCCTATGTTGTCAACAGATTTAAGCCTAAGGAGCAGCCTCATTGGGTTTTAATCGTCATTTCATATCCGTTCTTTACTATATTTGAATTAATAAATAGCTAATGTGACGAATTGCTGCAATGCTTTGTAATCATTGAATACATTTGAATACTTTGCAGGATAACCAGGGCAGGGCAAGGGCAAAACATTTTTGCAACTACTTCCAAAATATTTCGGTTGGTTTACTATTGCTATGACGTATGAACCTCAAGAAATAAAGTTACGTGCCAGAGTTCATCGTATACTTCATAGACAAAGACAACTAAAAGCAGACCAGAAAGCGATTAATAGAAAACTGCAGGAGGAGTTACAATTTTTGATGAATCAAGTATCGTTGGATCCCCTATGTACTATTCAACTTAGAGAGTCTACGATTGAAAAACTGCGCGATTTCAGCATTTGTCTGAAAGGTGAAGGCAATGATTGGACATATGACGACTTACTGAATCATGTTTTGTGTAAGTTTGAGAAGTAAATATTAGTAGCCAGCCAGTGTCAATAAATAATCAAGCATGTCTAAAATGAATGTAAAAGGAGGCAAATCTAACTTATGAGTCGTCAGGATAAGCCCAACAGAAAGACAATGAGGACAGCAAGACAGTATATAATCGAAGAGAGACGCAGACAGGTAGCAACAATGGTAATGCAATCCATGACCGAAGTAGAGATAGCCAAAAAACTCGGAGTAGATGACACAACAATTTCAAAGGATATTAAAGCCTTAAAGTTAATCTCGCAGCAATTCATCTATGACATTACAAAGTCAGATTTTACGTACTACTACAAACAATGTTTAGACATGGCGAAGCTTGTACTCCGCAGACAAATGGAGATAGTCAACAAAGACACGCCGATAACCAAGGAGGATATGGATAGAGCCAAAATCCTTGTCGATATCCTTGGTACAGTAGCCACAATCAACGAGTATTATAGTGCGGCTCCAAGGATGCACAAGACTCCTATGCAAGCAGCTTATGATGTCGATAGTTTTGGTATTAGACCAGGCACTAAGATTCATAAAATGACACCAGAGGAAGAGGAACAGTTGTTAAAGGATTGGGAAGAAGATGATGCAGCAGAGGAAGCAGAGTTAAAGGCTTTGGAAGCAGATAGCAGATAGCGAAGCATATTATGCGGCGGAAAAAGATTAGAAGAAGCAGAATATAACGAGATTAAATCACGAATTGGAAGACTACTAGCTGACTCTCATCTAAATGATAGAGTTTCAAAAATTCTTAAACTCATTAATGATCTAGAAAAGAACGAAAAGAGAAATGAATTCTTTGCAAGAGTGGATGAGTTGTGGAATGATATCTATCTGGAAAGTGAATCTCTTAACCAGAAGGCGAAATGTAGTCTCTGTCCATTTAAAGAATATTAAGCGTAGCTATATATCCCCCAGTTAATACCCGTTCGTCATTGAGTAAAAAGTTACAGAATGCAAGCAAATTAGCTAATAATCATTTGTAAATATACTGGGTAAATTATCTCAGTTTAGAGTGGATCGCGCTGATTATCATTATTTAATATTGTGTTGATTAAGCATGCGCGTAGTAC
>JBKPHJ010000293.1:0-9206 GCA_046729835.1 Thermoproteota archaeon | reverse complement strand
ACATAATCCTTGCTTTTTTATAGGAACCCAGAATTTTAACAAAGACTGTCTTCGGTTGGATGACTTTGAGAATTTCCTTGATCTTCAAGTCAGCAAGGTGTCCTTCAAAGTCCGTAAAAAAGTTGTATTCCCAGGGCGTCTCTTTTGTTGGACGAGATTCAATTTTAGTGAGGTTAATGTTTCGTTCTGCGAATTCAGATAATATGCTTACCAATGATCCTGGTGCATGCCTGACTGAGAAAATAATTGAGGTTCCATCATTGCCTGATGGCTCGGTGTTTACAAATTCTCTGGAAAGGATATAAAACCGCGTAAAATTGTTCTTCTTGTCCTCGATTCCGACGTCTAAAATATCCATTCCATAGATTTTGGCTGCATACTCACTTGCTATAGCAGCTGCTTTTTTATCATGGCTTTCTTTAATCATCTTAACTGCTCCTGCTGTATCATAAACTGGTATTGAATCAAATTTCCTTCCGTTAAGATAATGCCTGCATTGTGCAAGAGCTTGGGGATGTGAGTATACCGCTTTTATAGAATCTAAATCGCTTCCCTTATTTGCAATAAGACAATGTCTTATTCTTTGATACGACTCGCCTATAACATTCAAGTCTGACTGCAAAAGTAGGTCATATATTTCATTAACGCTTCCCTCTATCGAATTCTCGATAGGCACTACTGCATAGTCAGAACTGCCTGACAGCAGAGTGTCGATCACATCTTGAAAGGACCGGACAGGGATTGATTCGCACGTTGGGAAAAACCGAAAGACAGCAAGTTCACTGTATGCTCCTCTCTCCCCCTGAAAAGCGACTCTACTCAACACCATTTACTGTTTTGCCATCGTGAATTAATCTAAATGTCTCTCTTCCGTAATCCGCCGTCAATTTTCTTTCCTCGTAGGTTCCACATTCTACGCACTTAACTGCATTATTGACTTTCACAGTACTTCCTCCGCAATTATAACACAAGGTGTAGAGTACTCCAAAATCCTTTTCGGCAATAGTGATATGTATGTTTGAGTTAAGAAGACTAACTATTCTTCCTCTTATGATATCTCCAACTCTGAATGTAATTCTTGATCTGCGATCGCCTCTATCCCTGGACCAACCGCTTTGTGCACCTGAATGACTGAAACCCTTCGTGGATGAAATGGCAGAAAATCCAGCGACTGATTTTACACCATTTATGTACAAAATTCTTACTGAGATCATGCTACCAAATAGCATATCGATATGTCCAACAATTATATCTCCAATTTTTGGTAGCTTAGGCGTATTCTTTTGCTCTATTCTTACTATCCGCCTCCTTAAATCATACACATTCTGTCCCACCGTACTGGATCGTATGCTACCGTCATCTACATACGTATTCTTGCCGCTCTCGAACTCTTCTATTAATGCGACCTCGTCGCCAGGAAAGCTCTGGATTTTCTTGGTTTTTCCGATTTTCAATCTAATGATGGGTAAGCGGCGTTAGAAGTTATAATTGTTACATGTTGATGAAAATGTTTACTTAATATTGATTTCAGTTCTAACCCTTGGTGGTAACATGAAACATGATATATCTTTCTCATTCTCAAAAACACGAACAAACAACCTATTAATAACTTCTTTACAACTTTATATGTGGAGTTTATCGAATGGTTTCCGTACTATCAGGAAATCAGACAACAATTCGGATATAGTACTGAAAAGGACCAAGATGCTGCGAAAGTTCTCTCTAATATGAGCAGGAGAAAAGCATTGGATTTAAAGGTGCTACGACGGAAGATTGAAGGTAAACAGATCTTGGTGATAGGAGCCGGCAATAGCCTAGAAACGAACATCTCTTATGTCAAGAAAAATCGAAAATATACAAAAATAGTCGCTAATGGAGCAGTTCAAGCTATTATAGAGCATGGTATCAAACCTGATATCGTTGTGACAGATTTAGACGGAAATCCTTCATTTCTCAAGAAAGCTGATAAGATGGGCGCTGTTATGGTTGTTCATGCGCATGGCGACAATATTCCCGTCCTGAAGAGAATCGTACCAAGACTTAGACACGTGATAGGATCTACTCAGGTAATGCCGATGAGCAACGTATACAATTTCGGAGGCTTTACCGATGGTGATAGAGCTGTTTTTCTTGCAGAAGAATTGCGTGCCAGTCAGATAATACTTGTTGGAATGGATTTAGGAGATGAGATCGGTAAATACTCAAAAGATAAAGTACAAGACGTAGAATTAAAGAAGGCGAAGATGAAGGTAGCCAAAAAATTGCTGGTAATGTTAGCAAAAAGGGCTCGATCTAAGCTGTTTGATACGTCTACCAATCCTATAAGAGGGTTCGCCTACCTCAAACCAGCTCCAACTTAGTAGAGAGGCTGAATCTTTTTAGTCATTCTTCTCAACAATTGGATAAGCATGGTCTTGCACGGTTTTGACGTAGATCCTGATCAGGATTAGAGAGATGGAGATTCCATACTGAGAACAACATGTGAAAAACCCAGTCTGATCCTTGCCTGAAAAGCTCTTATATCTTTCATGACTATGCAAATTGAAGTGCCATCTGGCTATTCCGACGAAGAAATTAAGCGAGCCGCAGAGATCCGTGAATGGCTCGTCAAACAGATCTCTGACAAACATGAGGAGGTCGAAAACCTGCGTGTTACGCTTTCGCTAGTGGATAGCATGCTCAAGCAGGGAAGTTTCAAGACAGCATCTAGTCTAAACAATACTTCCTCACTCGAGTCTAATTCAGTCAATAAATTCACTCAAGGCCACGCTTCTGACATTCCCAATAATCAAGATTATGAACAAGCCGTAGTCTCTAGTGCTGGAAAATCTCGCAACGAGGCAGCAGCAACCGATCTGAAACATGAAATAACAGCATCAACAACATCAACAAGTTCAGATTCTTCCAAATCGCAAATAGCAGAAACCAGAAAGCTTCATAGAATGAAAGATAATCTCCTACTTGCCACGGCAGATTACACCCATGAATTTGTAGAGATTGTTCCAGCAGAGAAAATCATATTGAGCGCTAACACAGCTCCATTCCGATCTTTTTTCTTGGGACGAATCCTTGATGGGATGAAGGTGAAGGATGGAGAAAAGTTACGTCAAATGCAGATAAAAGAGTCAGAAGCTTTGAATTACCATATAGAAGAAGATGAAAACAGCATAATACGTAAGATCAGGATCGACAATTACAGGGATAAGGAGCGTCTTAATGAAATATTCAATACATGCGCATGGGTTTTTAGTCGTATGATTGAAAAGAGCGTAAAGTGAGCCATGGACAAAATCGTAGTCCTGGATTTCGGCTCACAGTATAGCCACTTAATCTGCCGCAGGGTGAGAGAAGCAAGTGTATATTGCGAATTGTTACCACATGATATTCCTGCAAAATTGCTGCAGGAGATTAACCCTAAAGGAATAATCATCTCAGGGGGCCCAGCTAGTATTTACATCGAGGGGTCACCAAGGCCTGATGACGGTATCTTCGAGCTAGGGATACCTATCTTAGGCATTTGCTATGGACATCAATTGATTGTTGATAGATTTGGAGGCAAGATAAGAAAATCTAAGGTTCGAGAGTATGGTAATTCGAATCTCGTTATTGATGATAAGAACGATCTGTTTAGTAATATAGAAGGTAACATAAGATGCTGGATGAGCCACAGCGACACGGCTGAATTGATTCCAAAGAACTTCAAGGTTCTGGCTCATACCGACAGGTCTTCGTCAGCAGCCATAGTTGACAAGGATAAGAAACTATACGGGATACAGTTTCATCCGGAAGTATTGCACACAGAGAGAGGAACCGAAATTATCAAGAATTTTTCTTTTAGAATAAGTGAAGCATCCCCAACCTGGAACATCAAAAATTTCTTGGAGATGTCGACTTCAGAAATCAGGAGAAAGGTAGGCAAAGATAGGGTATTGTGCGCAGTTAGTGGAGGAATCGATTCAACCACAGTTGCGGCTTTGTTGCATAGGGCAATCGGAAACAATCTTCAATGTGTATTTGTTAATCATGGTTTGTTAAGAGTTGAAGAGGAAGCGACAGTGGTCCATTCATTTGAGCAAGATCTGGATATACCGTTGATCGTAGTAAACGCCTCTCAAAGGTTCATCGCGAGATTGCAAGGAGTATCGGATCCTGAGGAAAAGAGAATGATAATAGGTGATGAATTTGCCCGCGTATTTAGCGAAGTTGCATCAAAGCACGGACCTTTTCAATGGTTGGCCCAAGGAACCTTATATCCAGATATCATAGAAAGTGGGGTTTCCCGTGGTCCAGCTTCCATTATAAAAAGCCATCACAATGTGAAAGGTCTGCCAAAATGGCTCAATCTAAAGGTTATTGAACCACTAAGAAGTCTATATAAAGATGAGGTAATCAGGCTTGCAAAGACTCTTGGTGTTCCTGTTCATATATTAAAGAGACATCCATTCCCCGGACCAGGTTTAGCTGTAAGAATCATAGGCGAAGTAAATCAAGAAAAAATTCGGATAGTTAGAGAGTCAAGCAAGATAGTCGAAGAGGAATTGATGGCTGCAAATTTTTATGAGAAAGTTTGGCAAGCTTATGCTGCGGTTGGCGACGATAGGGCGGTGGGAGTAATAGGCGATGAAAGATCCTACGGTCATATTGTTATAATTAGGGTCGTTGAATCCGTCGATGCTATGACGGCTGATTGGGTACGATTACCGCATGATCTAATCGGAAAAATTAGTAATAGAATTAGCAATGAAGTCGATGGTGTGACCTGGGTCACATACGCTATCTCGAGCAAGCCTCCTGCCACAATTGAACCTCAGTAATGTTGACAGTTAGTAAAACTGAAGGCTGAAATGTTGTGAATTATTCTCGTCATCGAAAGTTAGGAGTTCACCATCACAATTTCGATCCGCACTCTTCACAATATTTCGCGCCATCTTCATTTACATAACCACAAGATCTGCACTTTTCAGGTTTTGCAGATTTTCCATACGATTCGGATTCCTTGTTCCGGAGAGGCTCATTGATCAAGACAATGTCCCCGATCTTAGAGACATTTGGCCAAAGTATCTCAGTAGGTTCGTCCTGCTTTCTTGGATCTTGAACAATAATGGCAACCTGGACATTTCCACTCTGTTCCCTACGAAGGCCGATCTCCTTTATCTTTCCAATAAGGATCGCTTCTGTGTCATAAGCCGGCATTTCAATTAATGACTGTATTGGAAGAAATTGCCCCTTAGTTAAGGCTGTAGAAACCTCGTAGCTGGTTCCGGAGACCGAACGCTCAACAGCAGCAGAGGATGATTGCTCTGACCTTGTCGAAATGTTCTGCTCCCTTGTTTCAACAGTGTTAGCCGACAATGAATTACTTTGATCTTGCTCGCCAGTTTGGGGGGCGCGGAACTTTCGGTACTGTGCTATGATACTCGTGCATTTCTTGCACTTATATTCACCCTTTTCTTCTAGGATCACTCCTTCCCCTAAATCTTCATTTGGGTTATCGTATATAATCGAGGGAGGGCCATCAAATTGCTCTTCACATTTGTTACAATAATATTTCAATAATCTGTTCTCATCTAATCTTCCTATCCCTGCTAGGAAAAGCTCAGGCCCTCCTAGATTCCCTTTTTTTTGTTCCTCTTCGGTTATTCTTGCTAGAACGTAACCGCCAGAACCGCGAAGCCTCTTATCTTGGACGTCGTTGCTACGACTCTCACTTAGCATGAATAATTATCAGCAATCTTGAATATAAAAAACTTGTATTACCCCAGTATCCTCCAATGATTACAAGTACACACTTTACAGTTATCTAAAATTAAGTCAGCTTCTAATTTTATCCGTACCCTTATATTTCTGTGCTTTCTAAAATATTTCATCAAAAGCAGCGGCAGATCTGTCAAGTACCAAAATATTACTTATCATGTCTTCCGTGCGTTTGTACTGAAAAATATTAGTGAAAAGAAAGATTGAAACCAACATTTGAAGAATTAGGAGTAAGCCCTGCTCTAACTAGGGCATTGGAAGAAATAGGCTTCGCCAGACCATTTCCTATTCAAGAAGCATCAATACCAATTATTTTACAGGGTCATGATGTGATAGGTCAGGCACACACTGGAACAGGTAAGACGGCAGCTTTTAGTCTGCCAATATTATCGCGTCTTAAGAACAACGGACCGGTACAATTTTTGATACTGGTACCTACGCGGGAACTCGCAGTTCAGGTATCGCATGAGATTACCAAATATTCAAAATATCTCTCAATCAGGGTAGTTGCAATTTTTGGAGGAGTCAGTATTGGTCAACAGCAAACACGCCTGGAGAGAGGTGCACAAGTAGTCGTTGCCACCCCCGGCAGACTAATTGACCATCTAAAAAGGGGAACTATTGAACTAGACAAGGTGAGTCATGTAGTATTAGATGAGGCAGACAGAATGCTCGATATGGGTTTTATTGACGATATCAAGTTCATCCTGTTCTACATAAGTGAAAAGCGTCAAACCTGTCTTTTCTCTGCTACAATGCCTCCTGAAATCCTCCGCCTCGCGGAAGACTATATGATACACCCTAAACAAGTAATGCTGAACGAAGAAGAAATTAGTCTTGACACCATAGATCAGTCCTACCTGATCATCCACGAAAGGCAGAAATTTAAGCATCTTTGTGAGCTGATTAAAAATGAAAGCAAGAAGCAGATGATAGTATTTGCTGCTACGAAACAGAGAACTCATCGCTTGGGTAATGAACTAAAAGATGCTGGTTTTAAAGCCATCTCAATACATGGGGATTTATCGCAGAAGCAGCGTGATGTGGCTATGTATAGGTTTAAGGCAGCTAAGGAAGACATACTTGTAGCTACGGACCTAGCTGCAAGAGGCATAGACATTCCTGCCGTTAGTCACGTAGTAAACTATGATATTCCAGAAGATCCTTTGATGTATTTTCATAGAATTGGAAGAACTGCTCGAGCAGGTGGAACTGGCAAAGCAGTCTCCTTAGTTTCTGTGGAACGAGTAGAAGATTTTCAGAGAATTATCAATCGCACGGGTCAGCCCATTCGTAAGCTAAATTTTGAAATGGGTATCGAAATTCCGGTGAGTGACAGGAAGAACCAAAGACCATACTATTCGAGAAGCAGGTCCTATGGATCTTCTAGCAGCTACCGCGGAAGAGGGGAAAATCACTATAGTCAGCGGAGATACGGTAACGGTTTCAATGGCAGTCGGTATCGAGGAAGGGGAGACAATCATTATAATCAGAGGAGATATAATGGCGGCTTCGCCCATCGTCTTTCTAATTACTGACCATGATTGAATCTGTGTGATGATTTGCCTGTTTGCCTGCTTCCCGTAGATTCTGGAGTTCCCTGTGCACCAGGAAAATGTCATCCTTTTATAGTCTAGACCCATAATCGTTTTTGATAGAAATTCCCACCAGTCAAGCTCAAATTCTTGTGAACTTTGTTGGAGAGTAAACAATTTCGTATACGTATAGGTAACTATATATCTAAAAATTGCCGATATATTCTATATGCATCAGGACACTAGTGAGGATTCCTTTGTCAAGATTGCCGCCCTGATTGGAGGCGAGGAATATCTAAAGGTTGCACGCGCTCTTTTGCATTCAGAGGATGCTACCGATGAAGAAATTGCAGCTGCGACAGGTCTTAGAATTAATATTATCAGAAAAGTACTTTATGACATGTTCGGGAAAGCATTGATCACAGGCATTCGTGTAAAGGATGAGAAGAAAGGCTGGTTCGTATATAGGTGGCGAGCCAAGAGGGACCAAGTAGACAATTTTATTGATAATCAAAAGAAAAAGATCCTCGATCGGTTACAAAAGCGCCTTGAATATGAGGAGTCCTCTGAATTTTACCATTGTGGCAATAGCGATTGTTCTAATGTCAAGTTCGATTTTGCAGTAGAACAGTTCTTCAAATGCAGCACTTGCAAGGAACCATTAAACATGATCGACAATAGCAAGGTGAAGGAAGCTTTGCGCTATAAAATAGAACAGATCATCTCAGATATTTCTCCCAAGAACTAGTTTTACACGGCTATTACTTCCGTCTTTGATGCGAACGAATAGTTATTTTCTTTATGGCTTCGTCTTCCTATTCGGAGTCAAATTCACCCAAAAATGAGCCATCTAGCTTGTAGGCGATAGAATCTACGTAGTAAGGTTTAGAAATCAAATCGTAAGGAAGATCTTCAGCGATACGCATAGAATTTTCAACGTCAGACTGATCGGATTTTTCTAGGAGGATATTTATGCTAGTCATTTCCTTATTCTAATGTCTATATGATCAAATAATATAAAAGTATATATCGTTGATTAAGTGATAGGGTCATCCACGCTCTGAATTTCACTCGTAGAATTTTTAGTCACCTGTGTCACAAATAATTATTCTCAAAGGAAAGGTGGGTTGACAGTCTGCGTAAATGAGTACCCTACTCTCAACACTTCCAATCACCCAGTTTTTAGCCATGTATCGCACCTTGTACCTTGTATTAACATATCTACTCAAATGCTGAGTACTCTCACAAGGTCAGAGTGCCAGACACAAATCCTTTAATGCTCCCTGTCTTTAAGACAACGAAATGGGTTTACAACATCTTCATCAGTTATATCTAATAGCCTTGAAGCCGGCTTCTTTTCCATTAGGACTTTTTCAGCACTGCGTGAGTATGCTAGACTGCTCGAAGACAGCAGATAACGGTATCTGTTCTGCTCTAAAATTCATTTTGCGCTTACTTTACTACCATATTTACATATCAAATCAAGAGCTCATTCAGTTGCATGTATTGATGTAGAGTCCAACTAGGAGGAGCAATATTTTTCGAATTTTCCATTTCATTTCGTTTTATTGCTGTCAACATCGGTTTCTACAAAAAGTATTCTTACCACTGTCTGATGACAAACCTCGAAATGTTACTTTGTATCGATAGCCTTTCCATGTGTGTTGGTTTATTGAATACTCCGAATAATCTTAAATTGAAAATTCATGTATCGCATGTTTAGACACCACCATTATTTAATAGTGCTCCAAGGAACAAGATTATCAGTGATAGGCCTACTACCACTCTTCCCAGAAAAATTATTCTAGTTCTTATTGACTGTATTTGAAGATTGGATGAATCACCATCTCTAATCCTGTTTTCAGTTTCAATGCTGATAGACCTAATATGGACTAGATCTGTCTCTTATACACATCT
>JBKPHJ010000292.1:0-1708 GCA_046729835.1 Thermoproteota archaeon | reverse complement strand
GCTAAAGCCTTCTGTCACTTTCGCGATCCTCTCTAAGTCTATGTCCTGACTTATCGGTTTGCCTCTCATGTTCAATTCAAGGATTTTTTTGCGAGTATGGATATCAGGGTTTGATATGTACACAATTCTATCGAACCTACCCGGTCTTAGGAGCGCCGGGTCAATCATATCAGCTCTATTTGTGGCTGCGATTATCACCACATCGTGGATTTCCTGCATCCCATCCATCTCTGTAAGCAATTGAGATATCATGCGCTCCGTACTCGCATAGCCCATCCCCTCTAAGCCTCTGATTGGAGCTATGGAATCTACCTCGTCAAAGAAGATGACACAAGGCGCTGCCTGTCTTGCCTTTCTAAAAATATCTCGGATACCCTTTTCTGACTCTCCAACCCATCTTGACATCAGTTCAGGGCCTTTGACACTAATGAAATTTGCTTCAGATTCTGTGGCTACCGCCTTTGCTAGTAATGTCTTTCCGGTACCAGAGGGTCCGTGTAATAATATTCCTTTTGGAACTTCATGTCCCAGCTGCTTATACATTTCTGGAAAACGCATGGGCCATTCAACAGCCTCTTGCAATTCCCTCTTGACGTTATCTAATCCACCAATATCATCCCATTTGACATCCGGAGGTTCTACATAGACTTCTCTCATAGCAGATGGGGTTACTTCCCTCGTAGCATTTTCGAAATCATTCATGTTTATTATGAGCTTTTCCAATGTCTCAGGAGGAACTTTTTCATCCCCTAGATTGAGTTCAGGTAGAAGTCTCCTGAGACATTTCATAGCTGCTTCCTTACACAGGTATTCAAGATCCGCACCTACAAATCCATGAGACACAGCAGCAATTTTATCCTGGTCTACATCAGTATCTAGAGGCATATTACGAGCATGAATCTGTAGTATCTCCAATCTACCTCGTTTGTCTGGAACTTTGATCTCGATCTCTCTATCAAACCTACCTGGCCTGCGTAATGCTGGATCTATCGCATTTGGTCTATTGGTTGCAGCAATGACTATAACCTTTCCTCTAGCCTCCAAACCATCCATCAATGAAAGTAACTGAGATACAACTCGTCGTTCTACCTCACCAGTTACCTCTTCTCTCTTTGGTGCAATGGAGTCTATTTCGTCTATGAATATTATCGAAGGCGCCTTCTCCCTTGCTTCCTTAAATATTTCCCTTAACCGTGCTTCTGATTCTCCGTAAAATTTACTCATTATTTCAGGTCCAGATATACTGATAAAGTGAGCATTGCTTTCATTCGCAACTGCCTTTGCCAGTAATGTCTTTCCAGTTCCAGGAGGTCCATAGAGAAGTACGCCTTTTGGAGCTTCAATTCCTAGTTTTTCAAATATCTCTGGATGCCTTAAAGGAAGTTCAATCATCTCTCGTACTTTTTGGATCTCATCCTTTAGACCGCCTATGTCTTCGTATGCAATGGTTTGGCCAACTCGGTCAGCTAAAGCCCTATCAGAAGTTGTAATCGCAAACACAGTCTTCTGAGTTATTGTTGACGCTTCATTAGCGGCCGATGCTGGGCTCACTCCAATAACCTGAAAAGTGAGCCTTCCACCAAAATATGGAACCATGACATTATCACCTTTTATCAGAGGAACACTTTCAAGTGCATCTGCAAGATATCTTTCATCAATAGGTGGAATTGCTTCAAGTGGTGCTACTATTACCTTTTCAGCTGGAACT
>JBKPHJ010000291.1:0-2374 GCA_046729835.1 Thermoproteota archaeon | reverse complement strand
GAATGACGCGGCGCTATCTCCCTGCTCGTAGAGTACTTCGCCACGCTCTGTCGTACGTGTGCGACCGTGAGGTGTAATACGACGAATTTGTGTCGGCGTTAATTTCGGGAATATTTGCTCAATGCGAGCCCTGGCTAACGGAAGACCCCTGCGTGTATTGTTCATATTGATGCTCGTTTCCAGTATGGTCGCTCTTCGCAAATCATCACTAGGAACTCTCCGGAATTGTCCAGAGGGACAGCAATTTTAAGTATCATACTCTGTGATATGGTTCTCATTCTAATATGCTTGACGTACTGTTAAATCGTATGATTGCTGTAGGTATGATGGTTGGATCAATTGGGAAAGCGATACTAATAAAACGAATCAATTTATCTCAAATAGTACCCTAATGTGATCGATAGGCCAGCATTTCATTCTAATTGGCACGATACGAATATCATCCTAGCCTTATTGCTATTATGACCCTAGGACTCTGCTACTGCTTCAGCTGGATAGCTACCACAATCTAAAGATTCTATGATGAGGATGATCTCGCAGATCAAGAACTATTTGAAGAGCACATATGAATGCCAAAATAAGCATCAGAGTGACTGGAAATAACTCTAAGTTTAGAATTGCTATAGAAATTATGATAATGCCCGAGACAATCCTATATGTTGCCCATTTTCTCCTTGTCTTGGGTTTAATATCCGAATCTTCAACTGCTACAAGATGAAGAAGAGCTTGAACGAACAGACAGCTTGATACCGAACCGCAAATAAGCCAAAGGTCTGAAGATGGTAAGGACATTTCCTGGTTACTTGAGGCTACTTGTCTTATACCAATCCCAATTGCAGTGATCCCAACTATCAATGGGAAGTGGATGTACAACCAAATATAGTATATTCCTCTTTTACCTTTTTCAGTAGCCGCCCTTATAGCAGAGCCACCTAAATTATCGAAGTATATCCACCACAGACTAAATGGAATACTTAGTCCTAAACCAACTGACAATGATGAATAAATGTTCCATACGTGACCTGCAAGACCTACGACTACTCCTAAAATTGATTCCCCTAGTACGATAATAACAAAAAGTCCCATCCGTTCTGGTAAATGAGATGTATGAGGTGCGAACTTGATGGCTAATTGTCCAATCAATAATGGTGTTAAGAAGTCTATAGTCAAGCCCACTCCCCATAAGATGAATCGTAGGGGCGGTGGTACAAATGCTGATACTGTCCAGATTGCAGCCGATATTGCAAAATCAATTGAGTACCTTTTTGTCAATGGCTTAGTAGAAGGAATACGATACCCGATGCGGATATACTCAACAACTAGAAGGAATTTAATAGCAGCATAAGAGAGAGCAAAACCAGCCGAAGTTTCACCGAGTCCATGGGTAACATTTACTGCCATAGCAGCTGCTCCCATCATCTGAAGCAAAGTCAGTATTCTGTGCGCTAGGTCGTCAGTGCCAAATCTTGTAGCAAAAAAAGTAGCCCCAACCCATGCAAACCATACAGGAATGAAAAGTACGACAAAGCTTAGTAGACCTGTCCAAGAAATATCATGGCTTAGATTTTCTGATAATTGAGAAACCACTGCAACAAAAACTAAATCGTGGAATAGTTCAAGCCAAGAGGCATGACGCTCCTTTTCTTCTTTCCGCTCCTCGTTACCAGAATTCTTCAATTTTATTTGTTTCTAGAATCGCTATCCTCAATCTCTTCGTATTATTTTGAAATTGGGTTAAATCTAGACCTCTTGGATAAGCTAGCATGTCCTTTGAAAATTGGAAGTGAAGTGATGAGTAACAGAATCGTTGCATATGAAGTTTGTCTCCTATTAAGGGTGCGGTTACCTTTCTGACATGTTTAGAATCATTCATTTACTTAGAATTCCCATTTCTCTGGTGTCTCATTCTTCTTTTTAGTACTACTGATTAGAAACACTGCAAATACGATTGATATCACTGCAATTAATGCAGCAGTAATAAATGTTAGATCATATGATTCTGGAGATGGAAATGAAGCTGAAATATTATTTGTCTCAGATTCTACAAATACCTGGTTTGCTTGCAGAAACGATCCAGCGATTACTGGTCCCACCGAGGCTCCTATAAGATATATTAGTAAATTCATCCCCAATGATACTCCACTGAATTGCTTTGGAGTTGACATCAGCACGATATTCACTGAACCGATCTGCATCAAGGCTAATCCAATAGCCACCAAAATAAGTACAGTTGCTATTGAGACTTCTGTGGAATGAAACATGAAAAGAATAAAAAAACCTACTGAAGTAATAATGGTTCCTATTGTAGTAGGTTTAAGATTTCCAAATTTAGATATTACAAAACCAGATGCTACAGAGAATATCAATGACACTA
>JBKPHJ010000290.1:0-1675 GCA_046729835.1 Thermoproteota archaeon | reverse complement strand
GTGATAGCCCTTGGTGAGCCTATTTTCAGTAGTTCTTTATTTGAGGGATTACTGCTGTAATCTAAAATATTATTTGTGGGATACAAAATTATTTGAGTATCTGTACTTCAAAAAGATCGTCTATTTCTTCTAGGCGCTTATCCAAATCAGATATAATTAATTCAATAAAATCCTTAGTAACTTGTTCCATCGATTCGTACTCCTGTCTTGTAATGGGATTTGTTCCATGAGCAAGGATAGAATGATTCCTATAAGAGAGGCACTTTTTTAGTACATCTTTCTTTGCCAAATATTGTATGCTAACAGGATGTTTCTCGCTCAAGTAACTCAAGATCTCAAAGCCTTCTACTAATCCGACTTCTGTTCTCTGCTTATCATCATCTTTCTTATCACATAACTGTTGGAAGTAATCTGGAGATATCTTATTCTTTAGCTCGTCTAAGTTGATCTCTGATGTTAACAGATTATGTTCTATAAAAAGAAGATGCTGTTCTAGCATTTCAAGACATCTGTATAACCTAGCTACGGCATCATCAAAATTACCTTCATTTGATCTTCTCGTTGCATTATGAAATACATCAAGTATGAGATGGATTGTCGGGATATTTGCTGAGTGAGGAATTTTCTTCTTTTCCTTATCTTTAACCTGTGACTCTCCAGCTGAGTTGGATAGTGAGGCTAATCTCGCATTGATTCTATTCCGTTCGGTCATTATGTCATCAAGATGCTTCTTTTGCGTCTCTACAGACAACGTTTTCACCTGTCTAAAATGAGCTAATGCATTTTTGTGGTCGAATCTTTCCCAAGACATAAAGCCTTCAAGTATCTCCTTAATGTCCTGTAAAAGGTGATTTTCTTCATCTTCCAGAATAAACCAAGATTTACTAAGCAGTCTTTCGACAATCCTTCTGGATGCTTCATACTGATATATTTGAAAATAATCTTTAACCCTCTCTAAATCATTTCTAAGTAAGATACGATCAGGCTTTACGATCTCTGGTTTTTCAGTTCCTTTAATTACTATTCCTCTATCATCACGTTTGCCACCAACATATATTACTCCATACAATCTATACAATATAGCAACGGCAGCTATTGTAGCTGACATTATTTTGGTTCCGGAGGTGATATCTACAACTATTTCTGAAGTATTATATCCTCTTTCAACTAATAAGGAATGAATTGCCTTTTTGCAAATATCAAAGTTAGAGTTAAGGTTCTCAGGACTATCTAAGACAACGATCTTGTGTTCAGGAATAATTTCTCTTAACCTCTTACCCATTTCTGACTCGATAGGTCGATCTAGAGTGCTGGCGCTATCTCTAGTTACTACAAAGACTACAAAGTTTGGGTTGTTATACTTTATACTTGAATGTATCGCATATTCCACATTTCTTCCAAGACCTACACCAATGAGCATAGCCTTCTTCATACTGAAATTACCCTAATTCTGATCTTCTTCTATCCTTAAATATAGACTTAAACCTTGAACCTTTGAAGCAGAGTTTCCCTTGATATGAGCCATTTGAGCTTGCGTTGTGGTTCGTAAATATAAACCAGTGGAACTAGATATTTTTGGGCAAGTTCGTATATAGCTATAGTTGCAGGTTTGGTTAATGATGTACAGTCCATAACGACCATATTCTGTTTTATCAGGCGTGTTAAGACAGTTTCC
>JBKPHJ010000289.1:0-11483 GCA_046729835.1 Thermoproteota archaeon | reverse complement strand
ACCAAACCTCATGTCTACTATTATGTCAAAAAGGCCATAATATTCGGATATGTTAAGGAAGTCTGTCGGAATAGGATAAAAATACTTGAAGTAACACAAATTGGTAAAAATTTTCTCGACCAGTACAGTTACGGATATGGTAAACAGTATAGTAAACAGTCCTCAGGTATGCATTATTATGATCAATTACCTATATGCCGTGCCGAAAATGTTCGCTTCAAGGCGTACGTGTACAGACTACCGACTAAATCACTAGATTGGAATAAGGTGGAGATGAATAATTGGAGTCAGTATAATAACATTGTAGATGATATTAAAGTTCACCTAAACAACGACAGAGCTCAACCATAGAGTTCATCCCTAGTCCGATTGATGGTAGTAATCCATGGGAGCTGTTTGGTATATTGTATAACGACTGCAATCAAGTTGCAAAGAAACTAGAAATGATTCTAGATATGGAAATCGGAAGGCTTGAACTAGAACCAGGTGCTGAATGGGTGGTTTATGATCCTCTAGCTAAACTCATCAGCAGATACAATGGACAGATAACTCTAGATGGACTTGGAAAAATCAATGCTTCTAAGCCATTGCGTAGAGGTGAAATAGAGTATTTTGATCCTAGGTTTGCTGTAGATTATATTACGATGCCTAAGCGCGTTTCTAACATCGAGAAGCTGTTAGAGGATCTTTTGAAGGAAAGGATTGCTGCTGCTGAACAAGCAAAAAATAAAGATGGTAACAGTAATGAAGAGGTTTCATAATTTATGAATGCCAATAATCCAGATCAATCTCGTGGCAAAAAGGGAAGCTCGGGCTGGTCTAACAGAACAGGCGATAAAGAAAGAATAATCGATAATAATCACAACAAAAAGACGTCACAGGTAGACCACATTGGTACTCAGCAGAACGACATTGATATCAATCTTGAGATTCAGGATGTTGAAGGTATAGGCCCGACAACTGCAAAAAAGCTCAAAGAAGCAGGTATCATCTCAGTAATGGAGCTTGCGGTAACAACTCCAGAACAATTAGCTGTAGATATTATCTCATCCAAGGATAGTGCTGCAGCTTTCATTATGGCAGCACAGAAACTGCTAAGAGAATCTCATATTCTGGAATAAGAATTTGTGACTGCTGACTTTGTTCTTGAAAAAAGGAAATCTATGTTGAGATGTTCTACTGGTTCAAAATCCTTAGATGAATTATTGCTAGGAGGAATAGAAACACAAGCTGTTACAGAGTTTTATGGAGAATTTGGGTCAGGCAAATCACAGATATGTCATACTTTATGTGCTATGGCAAGACAACCTATAAATGAAGGAGGTCTTGATGGAGGTGTAATCTATATCGATACAGAAGGTACGTTTAGGCCTGAAAGGTTGAAACAGATCGCCGAATTAAGAAGCTTTGATTACCCAGAGGTTTTGAAGCATACCATGCTATGTAAAGTATACAATAGTTCTCATTTAGAATTGATTATCAAAGATCTTGGAAGATATGTAAACGAATTTAATGCCAAGTTAGTAATAATAGATAGTATTATCTCTTTACACCGAGCAGAGTTCGCAGGCAGAGGTACACTTGCAGATAGACAACAGAGGCTGAATTCGATTTTGCACAAACTCGTTAGAGTTGCAGAAATATTCAATGTAGCTGTAGTTATTACTAATCAGGTTCAATCTTCGCCCGACACTTTCTATGGAGATCCCACGAAGGCAACTGGTGGAAATGTTATAGGCCACACCTCTACGTATAGAATATATCTTAGAAAATCAGGTGAGAACAGAATAGCGAAGATGATTGATTCTCCATATCATCCTTATTCTGATATACGATTTACCATTAATCAGAAAGGCGTAGACGATTTAGAAGATAGTGCAAAGAGAAAGGAAAAGCTAGAAGGAGGTTCAGATTAACACTTTGCAACATGATTATGAATCTGAAATAGAAGATTTAATGAATCCTAAGGATGAACTTAAGAAGAGAATTGTCACTCTTGCAGGTACCATGAGAGAATGGAATGAAAAAACCAAAGAAGCCCGAAAATCTGTCAGGAAGCAGCTTGAAGATATAATAGATTTAGGATTAAACAAACGCAAAATGGGAAAGACTGAATTGAGAAATCTAATAAATGAAATTTTTCAATATCATGGTATCCACCAAAGTTGGCTCAGAAAACTGTTGCCCAAAGAACTTAAAGATACTTCAAAAACTCGTCTTAGTTATCAGCAAAGACAGGAAATTGAGAAAGAGCAGCAAAGACTACTATTACAACAGCAGGCCTCAGGATCACAACAGGAATCTGAAATTAGAGAACGTACACATCCTGTTAGGCGTATCGTGGGATCTGTATCATATCAGTCTCCGGAGCCAGAAATAACACCGTTCTCTTCCGAAACTATGCAGGAGTTAGAAACAGAATATGTATCCGAGTATGATTCTCAAGAAACCCTATCATCACCTTCTAAGGAACCAGTTAAAGTACAAAACGAACTAAGTGAGGCTTACAAGAAGATTGAAAAACTAGAAGCAGATGTACTTCGACTATCAGAGCAATTTATTGCGAGGGCCAGTCTTCAAATACTAAGCGAGACAATTCCCGTGGTCGCCCATATCGATCCTTCATCTTTAGTTGACAACTATGGCTATCAACATCAACATTAGGTGAATTTCTGTTTTTAACTACGAATAGGTTAATGAATACATGTTCGGGTTGTTTAGCTTCTGAGTTGTATCCAGTATCACAGGCTGATTCATCATAATTATTTGATCTTACACAGATACGAAATTCACCTGTATCAATTAGACCACCTGGGTATTGTAACGTAACTTCATTTGAACCTGAATGAATAACGGCTTCATGTGTAAAGACCCTATCTCCGTGTTGATATGTACTTATTATAACGTCATCATTTAGATTTGTATCTACTGTTAGATAGAGCTTTAGTCCTTTACTGCTTGCTAGTAATGCTATTGATGGGGTTAATACTATGCTAGATATGACCAGGGTTGATATTATTATCTGCCCAACCGTAAATATCTTCATACCTTTTATGGTCCCCTCTTATAATTTGCCGTCATTTCATTTGAATACCTTCTTAAGGTGTTAGCTATGCTGTTTACTTCATCTGATGTATCTGCTATTTTTGCTATTGCAGTAGCATCTCGCACATCTCTAGTATGCTCCCATACATATCGGACAATTGCCTGTATTGTTTCATGGTCTTTATCATACTTACGAGATAATAGCTTATGACAGATTTCTATGAAGGCTTCCAGACTATATTGAGGGATATTAAGTTTGACAAATCTTGATAGTAATGGAGTAAGTATATTGGAAGTATCATTACTAGTAGCGTAGATTGATATATGCATGTGAGTTTGCCGTGCTGTACAAAACTGCGAAATTTAATAAAAAATATGTGGTAGATATAGCATATAAAATTCTATATACTCGCTAGCCTATTTCAGATAGTTTCTTTTGTGCTATTTCAAGAGTCATAGGATTGTTATATATTTCTGAACCAGGTTGTTGTCTACGACCGCCTTCTCTGAGGGACCCAGTATCAACAGGTGTAAAACCTATTTCATCTATCAGTTTTGAGACAATAGATTTTGCTTGAGCATCATCTCCTGCAACAAAAAGCACAGTACGATCTTCTTTAGGTAACTTTGTATTACCTTTAGTTTTAAGATGTTGATAATACAGCATGGATGTATCTGGAGGTAATGGTTTTCTAGCAAAAACTTTGTATGGTATAAAAGCGCTTTGTGCTCGACTCCATATATTTTCTAACATTGGCAGCGTTATTAAGGGTAATAGACTCTTCGTTATCTTGTTTTCATTTTATTACGGGCATCAGATCTCGGAGTACAAGAAGATTTCATACCAATAGTATTTGCAATAATTAATGTTGCTCACACGGTAACTGGTATTCCTTCAGGTAAGTTAGCCGATAGAGTAGGAAAGGAGAAGGTGTTAGTATTGGGATACACAGTGTTTCTAATTTCAAGCATCCTCATGGTTGTGTTAAATAGTAACTTTATGTATCCTTATCTCATAGGCGCTGTATTCGGGGTTTACGTAGGAATCTCAGAGAGCAGTTATTCCTAGATACATTTCTTCAGAGCTGCGTGGAACGGCGTTCTGTGTTTATAATTTAGTTCTTGGTACCAGTTTCTTCGTTAGCAATGTTATTTTTGGATATTTATGGGATAGCTACAATTTGGGCATTGCAGTTTAGTACAGTCTAGTTCTTGCATCAGCTGCTATTATAAGTATGTTTGTTTTTATCAAAAAATATTCGATTAGCAATCCTAGAGTTTCATGAATATGGTACTCGTATTGTTATTATTAAGTTGTGAGTTTATCGATACTTTGACTAATATACAAGAGCATTTTCATATCCAATAGTTAGAATGAACATGAAATTCTGGTATTGCAACGTACACATTTGGTTTAATAGTGTTTGTTGTGTAGTGTAAGCAAAGAATAAAAGGTATCATATAATGAATGAAATTTCCAGTAATAATAGGCATTTCCTGTTGTATACTCTAAAGTGGATGGGCATATACATAGCCATAGGATTCATTGCAGCCTTATTATTGCCATTCCCTGCATCTCTGATCGGAGCGTTCGGAGGATTTATGCTAGTTAACTTCTTGAGGACACGCTTAATGTTGAAAAAGATGGGGATTAGCATGAGAGGACTATTTGGTTCGCTGCGGTCGTCAAATGTAAGCCCTTCCATGTACGGATATAATCCGATAAAATACTATTGTATGAGTTGTGGTAATGAGCACAAAGAAATCGCATGCCCTAAATGCGGTTCAAAAATGAAGAGAGTGGGATAAAGTAACACAATACCATTGTTGGATGGCCGGAAGAAGTCGATTGTTGGGAACCTAAAATTGTATTCGTATATGCCGTTGTCTTTGTAATTGTTTACTTCTTTTATGTAAGATTTGAAAATCGAAAGATAATCCGATGTATGCTAATCATTTGTGCTCAGCACCATTACATGTCATATTCTATGTATAATATATGATAATAGGTCATAATATCATACAATATTCTATAATAAATTGAGCAGCCTCTTGTTGGATCTTGATACAATGTTCAGATATTATCATTAGCAGGTTAATACAGGCGTTGCTTGGAGGTAAGCCACTGGATGTTTAACATGGGAGTTGTCGTAGCTCTCATGGGTGCTCTAGCGTATGTAGTAAGGGTATACGCACGATTAGTAGAACTTGGAGCAGAAACACCAGCCAAGAACCCATACGTAGCAGAGATGTACAAATTAGCATTAGAAGGAAAGCTGTACAGTAGATCAATTCCATAACAACAAGACAAGACAACAGAATATTATACACTCTCTTTTTTTATTTTTTAAATATTAGACTAATATATTATGATGACTAGTCTGGAATTATTTCTATTGTCTTTGTAGAAGTAACATATGACGACTTGTTTCATATGTTAGCAAATCTGCTTCTGTCTGCAGCAAATTGATTCTATAATAACAGAAAGTTTAGCTTTATCTTTTTTTGTTCAGACTCAAACATGTGTTCTGGATTATTAATAGATACAAAATTCATTATTTATTAACATCCTTCATTGAGATAACTAATAGCATTATTGGGGAGCTGCTGATGTGTTGAATGACTGGAAGATGGATAAATACCACACATTGCATAATGATCTGCTAAACTGGCAGTAAAGTCTTTGTCATAATTTCAGTATTTCACCAGATCTTACTAGATGGTGGCACTACTTTATTCCAATAATTACCATCGATGAAATAGGATCTCTGATATTTTTATTGCTTTAATATATTCAATCTTATACCATACCCTACAATAAAGGAAAGAATAACCATCGATATGCTGCAACTTGTACAGTTATCAGATCTCCATATTGGAGGAGCTTATTTCAAGCAAGAAATTTTTGATACTATCGTTAATGAAGTCAATAACAAGCTAAAACCAGACGTAATACTAATAACAGGAGATCTAACTGACGAAGGACTATCTTCTCAATTCGAGCGAGCGAGTATAGAAATCAAAAGGCTTACAGACGTTTGTCCAAATGTCATAATTCTACCCGGAAATCATGATTACCGTCATACTGGATATCTCCTTTTTAAGAAGTTCTTTCCTTCTTCTCATTCTTCTTCCCACCCATCCAATGTTTTCAGCTTTAATAGGACCTTAATCATAACACTTGCTACTGCTAGGCCAGATAGGGATGAAGGAGAGGTGGGTCATCGACAAAATCTGTGGTTGGAAAAGACATTAGGCGATGAAAAATACAGTAAACATACAAAGATTCTTGCGATGCATCACCATCTTATAGGAGTTCCAGATACTCCCGAATTAGTAACGTCAGAAAATGAATGCTATCCAAGACCATAATTATCGCTACAGGTCTAAAAGATGTTTTACCAAATATACAAAATATTTCTGACTACTATGGCAAGAGTTTATTTACCCTTACCGTGATGGATGGGAATTACGAGACAAGCCTTTGGTTGTTATTATAGGTGAACAAGTTCAGGGTTTTCATTTTATTCAGACTATTTATAATTGGTCTAAAGACTTGGTTGTATGCACAAATAATGGCGAGGTGTTTCAAAATTCTCCGCAAAAAAGTTTGCTTGAAAATAAGGGAATAAAAATAATAGAAAATAAAATTAAAAACTTTGTTGGAACAAATGGACAGATAGAAAACGTAATCGTTGAAAATGGTGGAAGTGTATTAAGAAAAGGTGGTTTTGTTATGTCTCAATTAATACAAGCATCTGATTTTGGTAAACAATTAGGATGCCAATACAATCCACTTGGCGGTATTATTGTAGACTCTTTTGGCAGAACAGACATCCAAGGAGTATATGCAGCAGGTGATGCTTCTGTAATTGCTCCTGCTCAACTAATTATTGCTGCTGCTGAAGGAGTGCGAGCAGCGGCTGGTGTAAACACGGATTTAACTCAAAAAGAATTTTTGAGATAAACTAAACTTGTCTGCAGCATATGTAAATAGATAAAGCTAAAAATCTATGAATGTTAATTGAATCCATCTAGAATTGCTTAGCATAAAATATCTCATCTGGGCCTATCGAATTCGTCGACAAGCGGCATACTAATTCCTTGACTGTCTCTAGTTCAATTGCAGCTCAATTTTGCTTCTGATGTACGATAACCATTTATTGAATCCTTTAGCTCCCACAGGGGTAAAGAAAACCAATGATTAATGATCTGTTATCCGAATCAGAATTTTTTAGTTGATGCTGGTATTATTTTTTAATCCTGTAATTGTGATAGATCCATTCTGTACTAATTGTCCCACGGTGAAATGACAATTCAATATTGAGGACACAACTTCTTATGGAAGTACAGATCATTGTGAAGATTAAAAAAGGCGCATTTTCGATAGAATGAGAACACAATCCTTTCAGGATAATTCACAAAGCTTAAAAATTATACGTTGAATGTAACCTAATATTCTGTGCCTTCCCAGTGAATAAGAATCAGCTAGCTTGAATTTGTAGGGCTTACTACTCATGCAAGAACTGCTCTCCCATTGGCTTTAAATATGCTAAGTGTAAAACTCAGGAAAAACCTTAGCAAGTATCTCTATTCTTGATAGCCCATAGTCTGCGTCGGGATCTTGCAACTTTCTCAGCAGATTAAAAGCGATTCCATCATTCTAATGATATTCGATCGGTGCGAAAACCAGGTTTCTAGTAGACGTGCATGTATTATTGATCAGCCAGTCTAAAGTAACCGCCGTTAATAGATCAAAGGAAATTACTATAGATTGATCTCAGCTTAAACATAGTTATGTCATGCATGTGACAGCTTCTGTCGTTGTTACTGTACGACTACTCCTCGTCTACTTCTGCTCAACTTTAGAGTCTATACTCTTTCTTCTTCTTATACTTCTTAACTTTTTATTTGTGAACAGCCATCCTGCAAATCCACCTGCAAATCCACCAGCCACGATACTAATGGCATCTCAGTACGTATCCCAAAAGGAGTGGAACCATTTCGTAAACTGAGTGTATAGATCAGGTTTTTCTACTGTTACTACTATACTCGGATATTGAGTTATCCTTGAGCTTGCAACAGTTGTATCAGTTATGGGAAAGGTAGAATTCGCTCCTTTGGCAGTCGTGTTAGTTATAGGAAACGAAAAATTAGATACGACAGGTATAACATATTTCCCTGGTACAGCGTCATCACGTGCCGTGATGAGTAGACGTGATAAACCCACACCATTCGGGGGCAAATAAGGATCGCTTGGATTAAATTCTAGTGTTATGCCTCTTCTTCCTTTAGCGCCGAGTGAGACTTCAGGTACAACGAGTGAAGTCGAATTGATCTTTAGTTGGATTTCTTTTTTCTCTCCAGTATCAAGAGTTATTGAACTTGGCAAAGCTGTCATACTAAATTTTGGTGGTGGGCTGGTAATCCAATTGGTACTGTCTGCAAAGACACAAAATCTATCACCTCTGGTATAATTATCCTGGGAAAAGAACTGAATCTGGTATTGATCAGGAAAGTTTAGATGTGATAAATCATCAAATAAATTGACGTACTTCTTTCCTTTTTCAAATGTAGCGATTACTAACAATGTAATACCTACAACTTTGGTCTTTTGCTTTATGACAAATGCGCTAATAATAGCAATGATATACAGAATTATTGCAGCTGCGCCGTATTGAATTTCAGCAGCACGACTTGCTCTTCCAACCTCTAATTCCTTCTGAGTGCTATCGGTCAAATTTTCAAACGAAGTTATACCAAGGTAGAAGATCGCAATGGCGGCAAAGGCTATTAGAATCCCTAATATTGAACCAATTAATGTCAGGTATTGATAGTTTTGCATGATCCTTTACTTCAGTGAGCTGTCTAGCTGCTGATGCCACCACCAACTAAAGCTTGGTATCCTGCGACTTCATTGTCTTGGCCAATATCCACTATTATGAAAGAAACATTTCCTAAATCTCCGACAGGGCATTGTTTAAGAGCAGAGCCAAGTAGTTGTGGGTGTTCCTCTGTTGGTATCTGTATGTTCCACTGCCACCACTTTGTCATCCAATCCTCATAAGGTACGCCATATGGTGTAGATCCCTTGAGAAAGGTGTCAGGAGGTGAGGAGGAGCCGTATGCTGAAAAAGTACCTACTGAAACTACCAATATAGTAAACGCAAAGGTGGCAACAATGTACACCCTGTTAATTGTGTGAAGCGTAACCAAGTGGTGCAATATATCTAAACTTTTGTTATAAGTGTTTAGATATTGAGGCTTATAATTCCTACAAACAACAGAGAATCATTAGCTGATGACTTTCTGTAATCTAGTGCTATGGGAAGACCTTTCAAATTCAATTCTGTCTCTAGAGTTTTGAATAGGTTTCTGCGTAAAACTTGGCAACCATGATCCTTATATCATAACTGCGAATTTCCTGTCAATAAACTCTTTACCCCAATAATGTTCCTTCTGTGGCTTTATTCCTGCATTAACTTGATCCTGTATAAAGGAAAGTGCCTTCTGGCCAGCAGAGCTATTAAAAGCAGGACCAGGAAACCAGTAAGTACCCTTTGTGGGATGTCCTTCTCTCTGCTCGAGGATATCTCCACCGAGCATCCAAAGATACGGATACCATAGATCTGGGGAATGTCCAGCTCCAGTGAGATGAATTCCTTCTATTCCTTTAGGCCGAAGTACTGAATTTAGTTGCTTTGCTGCTGCAATATAGCCGTCCCACGTTTTTAACGAGTTGGGGTCCACACCGGCTTCGTCTAGCATGTCCTTCCAATACCATATTCCCCTCATGTCTGTCCAGGCCCATATACCATAAATTTTCCCTTGTGACTTTCCACCTTCCCAATTTTCGAAATACCATTCTTCTTCTCCGTCTCTATTCCACCGTTGTGTAGTGTAATTTGTCAGATCGTTGAGTAGTCCTTTTTGCGCAAATTCGCGTAGCCATATTTGATCTACTGCAATTATGTCAATTGGAGTTTGATTTGAAATTAATCGAATTATTTCACTTCTTGTTGAATTATAAGGATCTTCTACATACTTTGCATTCATTACAGCACCAGTTTCATTTCTTAGAACATCGAAAAAACGTCATTTAAGTCGAATAGACCGCTAGATTCATGTTGAAGGTGAGTGAAGCACCATTTAGATAAAACCTTTTACAAGCACTCCTACTCCAGTAAAGAAAATTATTGCAGAAATGATTAGAGGTATAGCCTGACCTGGATCTATTCCAGTTATATCGAATTCCCCCGTTTGAATATATATCGGAGCAAAATAAGCACCGAATATTAATGATATTATAATTAATACAATACCTGCTATAACTAGTCCTCTGTAGTTACCCTTCCTGATCCTTTTGATGAAATTTTCGTTTCTATTTTGCAAAATTTTTAATCACGTTAAAGAATTCAGTTTCATTCAAGCTCTTCTTACTAGCCACCCAATTTTCTACATCTTTACCTACCAAATATCGAAGATTAGGATTTGGGTTTGTAACGGCATCCAAAATAACCTTTGCAACTAGATCTGCAGGAGATCCACTCTTTGTTGCTTCGGTGGAATTGGCTGCTATTCTCTGCATCATCTGTGAATATGGGGAGGCCGGATCCTCTGCTTTCTTGGCTATCACCATTGCATTTGAAAAGTTAGTGCTGCTTGGTAAAGAACTTCCCTTTCTGTTTAAGCATGGAATTTAAGGTATCCTGTAATGACGAAATAACGGTGTTTCAGGTTCAGACTTTGGCATCGATGAATGTTGAAATATTACAATGCTTTTAGCATGACACATGACGAAGCTCATTAAAGTGGATTTAAAGTGGATAAACATGTAACAGTCATAAAGCAAATGGAAGAAGATATAGGTGGGGGCCCATTATCGATAAATTTGCCATTAACCCTGAGGATGTCGATCAGTTTCTGAAAGACTGGACCGCCGACGCTAGTATCTTTAAGCAGCAACCTGGTTACATCTCAGCTCAATATCTCAGTCCAAATGCATAGGGGCATTGCTGGCAGCGGAACTTTCATCAACTACGCGGTTTGGGAATCTTACACTATTTCTTTACAGCTTTAGATATAACTTGAAGCGTGCTAGCTATTTCCCTTTCTGTATAGCCTTGTGCTGACAATTCAAGTGCGTAAGATAAAGATCCTATGACTTTGATTCCCTGATTATGAGCTTCCTCTATCCCTGCTTTCAATAGATCTGGAGTCAATCCAACATATAGCTTGATGTAGTCTACTCCAGCTGCTGCCTGACGACGGACTTCCTCTCTAACCTATTCTGGATACAGCGATCTCCAATACTAACAGAGTCATGACTATAGCAAAGACTGTGAAACTAACTCGAATAAAAAGTAATACTGCAATATATGGCCCTCACCTCTTTTTTTTGTGGTTTTCCTTACAGCAAATAATGCGGCAGGTGACGG
>JBKPHJ010000288.1:0-2129 GCA_046729835.1 Thermoproteota archaeon | reverse complement strand
TTCTTCAATTCCATCGATTGACTGCTTATAGTAGTAAGCCAAATCAGACTTTGCCAAGTCATAAACAAATTGTTGAGCTGATTCTTTCAAGACCTTAATATCTCTGGAAATTGTGGACTGGTCAACTCCTAACTGTTGCGCAATCTCAGTTTCACTAAATGACTTTGATAGTAGTGAAGCAACTTGATTTCTTCTTGCCTTAATTTTTTTATTATGCAGGGCCAAGCTTAGTTGTATGATTATTCCTTCGTATTCGAAGGCCTTATGCATTTTGCTGCTTGTGTTGACCATTGCCTTCCATCACTCCATCCCCAGATAGGTTTGCTTCGGCTATCTGCGCAACTTTGCTTTTGCCTCAATGTTGAACCTGCAGTTGTTCCTTTATCCATTCAATAGCATCGGAGCTATCAATGCTACGACAACACTTACTCCAAACCAGTTATCAGCCGGTGCCGGACTTAAGCGGAGGGGTAGGCTTAGCCGGAGCAGTCTCTACATAGGTAACAAATCCTTTCTGATATAATTCTTTGACTATTCTTCTATCCAACGCTGATCTATCATATGCTGATCTAATCGCTACTAATTTGTCAAACACTGGACTAGAATCATTAATCAAATGGGAGCTAACCTAACTTTTTGAAATCCATGACATCATTATTCTGAGAGGCTTCCTTCTTAACAGGAGCAATAGATTGTATTTATTCTCTTTTTCAAAAGAATCCTTCCATAAGCTGATGTTGTTCAACAGATGTAAGATTTGCTTGGGGTTGCTGCTGCTGTTGCTGTGGTCATATTGCTAATATACAGAATATATCAATAATTATAACACTTACTGATTATGTATCAAACTTCAATAGAAGGAATAAAAAATGTTCTCAAAGAATGTTGGAAAATTTATGCTGCCGAGTGTTGTTGTATTACTTTCATACGTTAGGCGCGCATTTTTTATTAGCATACTATATAATTGCGGTTCGCTTGGTCCATACGTGTTGTTTTCAAAATCTGGTATATCCTGAGATAGCCTTTCGTATTCTACTTGCAATCCCCCATTGAACCACATTATAGTATTGGTATAGAATGTAAAAAAATTAGCATCCTCTTTGTAGTATTGTTCAATGGAATGCACACAAAGGAAACCTTTCATAAAGCTTAGAGTGGTATAGCCATCATGAAAAGCTCTTTGGATATTTAACAGGTCGGAAGATTAATTTTTTTCTCTTCTGAGTGTAAATCAAGTATACAGCAAGTCCACCAATTGCGTCAAAAATTAAAGCTATTTCAAACAACGATCCTTGCAAAAAATCCCTTGATTCAAGACTAAATAGTATAGGGGCAACAAATGTAAATATAGATAAAAGCTGGTTTCTACGACCTACAAGTGTTGATATCTTTTGATCATATATTAGCATTCAGCTGGTTGTGATAAACATCCAATAAATGCTCCATTTGATTTATTGTCCATTTTGTATCCTTATTCTCTAATGGATCGTCATCGGGATTATCTTTGAGATTCTCGCTATTCATGATTCCTCAATTAGTATGTCCATGTCATGTTGTATAATTTTCCATGGGTAGAGATAGAAGATGGAGTATATGTGTGGGATGGTGGTTTACTGAGTAACATACCTTTAAGAGAGGTTATCGATGCATCTCCAGTGTGGACCATCACATCACACACACTGACATAATCAGTACCAAAAAGGGGCGTATCGTCGATTAATTGCATATTTACTTTTATAGTATCCCCTAAACATTATAGTTTACAGGATAAAATAACCGGCGTAAAAGTATGAGTAGAACACAATCAATAAATGTCTCTGAACTGACAAGAAATTTCCCCTTTTCACAGAGGAGGCAAAAGCAAGACTATGTTCTAAATGAAATCTGTGAAGCTCTTAATTCAGGTTACAAGTACATAATTCTTGAGGCACCAACTGGATTTGGAAAGAGTCCTGTAGCGGTATCACTTGCACTTACTTTGAGATCAGGTTACATTTGTACTTCTACGAAGGACTTGCAAACTCAATATGCTAAAGATTTTCCATATCTAAAAACAGCTAAGGGGAAGAACAACTTCCCTTGTTTGGTAAAGGAGGACTTCATTAAAAGTGGTAATTATAGATGTAAAA
>JBKPHJ010000287.1:0-1970 GCA_046729835.1 Thermoproteota archaeon | reverse complement strand
CAACTTTGTCGAGACTGTGCTGATATATGTGTGATATCTTCGCAATATATGTCCAGAGACAGCGAGTTTGCTAAGAAGATCTGCGTACAATGTGCAGATATTTGTCAGGCATGCGCCGATGAATGTGAGAAATTTGATATGGATATGTGTAAGCAATGTGCTCAAGCAGGTCACAAGTGTGCAGAGGAATGTCGTAGGATGGCTACATAACTAAGTAACCATGAAAAGGGCTTGGCTTATTCTCTATTAGTGAACTAATTTCTTTCTTATGTAACGAACTAGAGCAATTTAAATTACACTAACGTAGTTAAGAAGATAACAAAACAACACCACGTAATCGAAATATTCTCTGTAAATTGTCCCTTGTGCAAGTATATTATAGATGACGTTTAATTGGTAAATGCGAAGGATGTAATCCGATAGTTTATGATACTAATAACATAACCGATAGAATAAAGTTAAAGAGAATATGGCATTAAGTGGGTTCCTACCACAATCATTGATAGCAAATCAAGATAGTGAGATTCCTGACTTTCCTTGGATATACAACGAGGATCTGTATGACAACTTAAAGAAAGAATATCCATGATAAAAGACGTTTTTCATATAGAAGAATGGAATACAGAAGAACCTTCGATAATTTCAATATTTCTCAATACAATAGTCCGTATATCTTGAATATTCAATACTCTTCTACTCAATAATACTCCGTTTCACTGACGAGTTTACAAATGTAAAAACAAAGATTAATGTACGCATGAATCAGTTAAGAAGCTGCTGACCGAGTGACTAATAATAATTCTATCTATCAGCCCAGCTTAAGGTATTCAGTGTTTTACGTAGTGGGAATCTCATTATTTATTATCGAACTACTGCATCTATTATTTACTGTACAAGGCTTGAATGCACAGTTAATAACGCAACAAGATCTAGTAACATATGAAACACACAGTAATTACATAAAAGAATTCAATATTCCTGTAAAAGAACTAGGATTAAAAGGAATTACAACTGATTCACATGGCAATGTATGGTTTTATCATTCAACAAATAAGACAAGTACAGTAATGATGTTTGATCCTCAAAATAAACAATTTAAGCAGTACAATGTAGAAGGCAGGACAGTTGTTAATGATGCCATCATAAATCTTGCTGGTGGCCAGCTTGCTTTTGATAATGCGAGAAACGTAGTTTGGTTTACAGATGCAAGAACAAATTCAATAGGTATGCTAGATATAGAAACCGGGAAAAATCAGTTATTTAGTATTCCGACTCCTGACTCAGGTCCTATGGGAATCACTATATCTCCAGATGGCGAAAAGGTCTGGTTTACAGAGATAACAGGAAATAAGATAGCAACTCTTGATCCAGACTTAATCGAAAGTACTAACGCTGGCAGAAGCAGTATATTCACAGAATATTCTCTTGTAGAGGAGAGAGAAGAGCAGATCAGTGATAGTATTAGAGGTGCTGGTGGCTTTGGTAGTGTTAGTAGTGTTGGTGGCGGGCCCACTCTTTTGAATTTTGATAGTAATGGAGTATTATGGGTTACAATGTCGTATTCACATGACATTTTGAGGGTTGAGCCTTGGGCTTTGATACCTGGTAGTAGATATATGGGTATATCAAACTTTTCTCTTCCTAAACCAGACACTTTTTCGCCATTTGGTATTGCTGTAATAGATACTAATAATAGTGGTAATTATGGGATAAGAAATGGTAAAGCTAATCTTGATAGTGAGGAAACACAAAAAATTTTTGTTTCTGATCATGGCTCAAGTAAAGTCATCTTAGGATTAGGGAGCTTAAATTCAGATCCTTTTCGAAATTATATTTCTTATTGGACATCTCCATCTAGAGTTTACCCTGTAACACTTCCGAGTCAAATTGTAGCTGATAAATCTGCAGATAATGTCTATTTCGTACAGCATGGTGGAAATAGAATATCAAGGATTGATACGAAGTCAGGA
>JBKPHJ010000286.1:0-2649 GCA_046729835.1 Thermoproteota archaeon | reverse complement strand
TTGCGCTAGAATATAATCCATCCAATAAGGCTGTTTACGTAGCTGGCACACTTACAGGTGTTGATGGAGTCGTATCTGTAATAAAGTAATCTTCAATAATTTGGAGTTAATGTTGGAAGACTCTAATCGCAAATTTCGCTATAAGTGCTATAATCGCTTCGCAGACATGTTCTGTAGCCATTGTCGTAGGGGTATTGCGGGCCATCTCGACTTCGCGCTACAATGTGTTCTGCCAAACTGAGGGTTTTCGCCATTTGGCTGCTATTGAGATGTTCCTCACAATAATTGACACTGATTATATCTGATCCCTCTCCTCCCCAAACGATGGACGATGCAACTGTTGCCGAGTTAGTGCATCCCCAGAACTGACATTTACTCATCTCGATTCTCTTCTTGCCTCGTATTCGAATTCAGATGTCTAGATCTCCCTTAAAGTATATTCGACCGCCATGTGAGCTTTGCCTGAGATCTTTATGGTCGGATACATCCCTCTCTGGTATAGTGGTGTTGGAGGATCGGCCGCTCATGTCAAAATAAATAGTCTCCCCACAATATTTACAAAATTGTGTTTGCTTGCTGCCCAATTTATGATACTTCTCTCCTCCTTTTCTGATCACGCCCTCTATGCTATAATGCTGCCACAGCGGACTGTCTCTTATTATACAATATTCCTTTGAGCATTCAAGTAGACTCGGTAAATCTGTATGTTCAACATCTTTCTTGTGCTGTATGCCAATTGGAGCGAAGTTGTAGTTTAAGATCTCAGTTTCTATGTTGTGGGACATGTCTATACTATCACTCCTTCCCTATGGGGCTACGACGGTGTATCTAGTACTAGTCCCAGTCCCATGCCTGGTAATCTCCAGCAGACAGTTACCCTTTGAATAGTAGATAGTTAGTATGGTTTGAATAGCAGACAGTTACCCTCTGAATAGGATTGGAGTACCAGCAAAAAATCGTGTCTGATACTTTGTCGTTCCCGCCGCCTACTATTTATCGAACTTGTCTTGACTATCAGTTGACTGACTTGGAATGGATGCGGAAAGAAAGGGTTTAATTTTAATAAGGGACGGCTTGAGACGCTTAATGATGGAGTAGTTGCGATAATTATGACAATATTGGTGTTTAACATAAGTGTACCTGAACTCATATTATTCACAGAGGGAGGGCTCCTCAGAAAGACTGAATGAGTTCTGGGAGTATCTGTCAAAGGAATCTCCGTTAGACCAGTTTCCTGGTTTTACAGCTTGGTGGGATTATTTACATAACAACGTACACCCGGTTATTGCCTCTGGGGAGGCTGCAAGAAGATATTATTCAGCAAAGCAATTTTCGATTACAGGAACACCTACAGTCTTTTCCCCTTTAATCCCACTAGTTGATACTAGGTTTTTTGATTTTCAAAATATATGGTTTCACTTTGACAGTGAACCATTAAAGAGAAGTTTAGAGAGATTCGCAAAATTCCCAATAGCTACAAGTTCCGATGAAAAATCTTCATTTATCCAGCCAAGACTCATCCTCATGAGTGTTGACGTCGCAGAAGGAGCTGCTGTAGCATTTGATAGTTACGAAACGGAAGATGGCTTCAGAAAATCTGAATATGGAAAATATATTACTCAAGACGTGAAAGAAGTGGGGCATCAACATATCATATGGTATAATGATGGGATTACATCAGAGCACGTCATTGCTAGTGCGTCTGTGCCTATCAATTATGGTTATACCCCTTTAGAGGTTGAAAGTTACAATAACAATAAAGCGAACTATGAGAAAAATATCCGTTACTTCTGGGATGGTGGAATAATGAGTAACACTCCGTTAACACAACTTGTTAGACTACACCGTCAATATTGGCTCAAAGTAAAAGGATTAAGGGATACGGTCCCGAAGTTAGAAATAGGTATAGTCAACGTTCATCCAGTTAAGCAAGATACAATCCCTTGGGACCATGATGGTGTTATAAACAGGAACAGTGACATAACCTTTTCAGACAGAACACAACGAGAGCAGGAGGCTTTGTTACTTGTATCAGACTATGTCGACCTAGCAAGGGAGTTAATCAAGATTGCAAAAGATCATGGGGCAAAAGACGATGTCATAAATAATTTATTAAATAGCAACACTATGAACCATGGCCTAGCAATGATACCTAGAAAATATTCGGATATTCTTGTAGGACAGTTTGAAATAGGGAATGTAGTACGAATAAACCGCAAGAATGATGAAAACACTATATCGAATAAAATATTTGACTTTTCAACCAAGACTATTAATCATTTGAGAGATAGTGGATATAGCAATACCATGGATCTTAGTGACGTAGAATTTAGTTGAATTAATAGTAGATATCGCTCCAACATTCAATGGCTCAAATTTCAAGATAAATCTTTAGCTGGACCAGACTATTTTCTGAAACTGAAGATCGATTTAGAAAGCTTTCTTTCTTATCTTTTTTACTCTATTTTACTGTTCGTTCATGATTAGAGTAATAGAAGCTGCAAAAGTTCTATTTGTATGGGATTGATAGCCAAGAATAGAACCGGCTGAAATTTTAGATGATGGTTGAGATCCATGTATAAAAATTTAGTTTATGCAATTCTCGAAATGTTCACAAACGGCTTTGCTAATTGTTTTTATGCATACAGC
>JBKPHJ010000285.1:0-2499 GCA_046729835.1 Thermoproteota archaeon | reverse complement strand
CCTATACAGGTGAGGGAATAGGAAGAGTTGGTCCATCAGGAAGTATAAGTTGGCGTGGTTCCCTATTCTATAGTACATCGTCAAAAGGTAAACTGTCATTTATGAATAACCTGATTGGACTCTTTGAATCCGAGAGCGATGCAGCGGGGAATTTTTCTGATAGAATTTGGGAATGGAAATAAGAGAAGTTGAATGGTGATATTCATACATTTTATTTTTTCAATCCAAAATCAACATTGCTTTGATGACTCTTGTTGCTCTTGGCTACGATTTTCTTTAGATCCTTGAATGTCATCGCTATTGCTAATTTCCTTGCCTACAGTAACCCTGTTGTCAGAACTAGATTTTTCTGTTGTTCTAGGTGCAGCGTGTGAAGCTACAAACCTGATGGCATCATCTACTAGTTTTTACGATCCTCAAAATGAACAGCGTTGGAGTAAGGTCTTACAACTAACGAAAATGATGTATGACAGTAGAGTAAAAATTCTGTCGGGTACGGATATACCGAACTTTGAACTCGTTCCAGGAGAAAGTCTACATCATGAGCTAGAACTACTTACTGAAGCAGGCATTAGACCAATGGATGTTATCAAAATCGCTGCTAACAATGGAGCTGAAGCTCTTGGAATAATTAATCAGACTGGTACCATTGAACCAGGTAAGCAAGCGGATATCCTAATTCTGTCTGCAAATCCTGTAGATAACATTGAAAACACCAAAAGAATTGATTCAGTTATTTCTAATGGTAGGATTATAGAGTGAGCAAGAAGATAGATAATAAGATCGATAGTGTAAGGCTTTAATTAGCTATATTTTCTTACCAAGGTAAAATTTCAAAATATACACGTGGGAAGAAAGAAGACATGATGGGTAAGGATTTTATAGAATGAGAAAGTACTTTCACTATTGTGTTGTCTGCTTACGTAACACACTCACATACATTTGAAGTATTCAGGTGTTTGGGATAATAATGTAATCTTAACCACGGGCAAGATTGCGTTCTTTATGTCATCAATTCATAGGACTACTCAAAATTTGTGATCTGATAATGAAAATATCTGATGAATCAAAACGTGGAAAAAGAATACTAGTAGTCACCTCCTCAGTCTTACTAATTATACTTACTTATTGTTGTTACTGCAAGAATAGATCCGGAGCAGCTGAATAACTCAACGATTCAGGCATTGAGAATGGTAGAATTAAGTGCTTAGATTATCATTAAGCAGTTATTAAACAATATATATAGCTAGATGGAATTCTTATTAGCTAAACTATATATAGTTATTAATAATTACTTACTTCTGTCTATGCCTATCACATCATACAGGACAGAGAGTATTTGGATAACGACTGTGTTTTGTACCCTGCTACTATTACTATTAGCATTCCTTGGTGGGACCAATGATATTGCTAATTCATCGGTCGAAAATAATGTCACAAACGGAACTTTCGCTATAAATCAGACTTCAATCATTCCTTCAGCTGATTCTGTATCAACACAGACTAATGAAACGACTGATGGTCTTAAGAACAAGACAATCAAAGTATTAGCCTCATTCTTTCCAATTTACGAATTTGTAAAAGAAGTGGGCGGAGATAAAGTTGAGGCGAATACTGTTATCCCGATGGGAATAGAACCCCATGAATACGAGCCTACCATACAACAGATCCAGCAAGCAGAAAATGCAGACATGATATTTTTTAACGGTCTGGGTTTTGAAGGTTCTTGGATAAAGAGGATCAATAATGATAATTTGGTTGATACGAGTAGAGGCACAAATATCACTAGAACAGGCAGTACAACAAATCCTCATATATGGCTAGATCCAATTTTTGTAAAGAATCAAGTAAAGAATATCGAAGACTCATTAATAAAGCTCGACCCCACCAACAAAGAATACTATCAGAGTAATGCAATTAACTTCAGTAGAAGATTAGACTCATTAGACACTCTAATAAGATCAACGTTGCAGAAATGCGAATTAAAGGATTTCATTGCATTTCATGATGCCTTTAGTTACTTTGCAAACAGATATGGACTAGAGCAACATGCTATCCAGGGAATATCTCCAGAAGGTGAAGTATTACCTCAGAGAATACAGGAAATCATAGAACTTGCCAGAAATCTTGGAATAAACGTTATTTACTCAGAGGAGCTAGTTGATCCGAGATTTGCAGAGGTGATTGCTCAAGAGATTCCAAATGGAAAAGTCCTCGTATTGAGTCCTATCGAAGGAATTAAAAAGAAAGAACAGGACGTCGGAGTTGACTATATCGACAAAATGAAAGAGAATCTCAATAATCTAAAGATCGGCCTCAAATGTCAATAATTATTACGGATACCGAGGTACAGGTACGTAGAACTCGGCTATGGTTATGATGGAGACGAACAAACAGAATTCGAACAGCCAAAACCACTGTTGATAAGGCACAGTAACCTAATAGAATATGCAATGCGATCACCATAATCAAATTGGTTTTCCATCCCCCACAATTAAA
>JBKPHJ010000284.1:0-1857 GCA_046729835.1 Thermoproteota archaeon | reverse complement strand
TTTCTATCCTGGTCACATCCAGTATTTCTTGGGCAAGGCCGCGTAATCTTTTTGCGTTTTTGACAATCACATCTAGTAGCTGTTCTTCTTCGCCACGTCTCTCGATCCCTTCCCCCTTTTTTATTTTGGAGCGAAGCACTTCACATAAACCTAATATCGGTTGTATCGGAGTACGTAATTCATGTGCGGCTACATTAATAAATTCGTCTTTTAATCGATCCTTCAGTCTCAATTCTTCATTTGCCCTGAGGAGATCCTTAGTTCGAGCCAAAATCGTCTGCCTCATGTTCTCGAAGCTAAAAGATAATTGACTAAGCTCATCATCAGCACCCTTTTGAATGTCTACTTTAATATCAAAGTTGCCCTTGCTTACCTCATTGGTAAGGTCTCTCAGCTTTATTATTGGTTTTGAAATACTTCCAGCAAAAATGAAAACCAATACAACAGATACGGACAAGATCACAACTGCTATTATGATAAACTGGTTTCTTAAGAGTGAAACGCTCTTGAATGCATCTTCAGTACTTACACCGATGACTAATGACCAATTATTCCCTTTGTAATCCAAAAATCCTGGCTCTTTTGTACCGATAAATATTGTTTTTCCACTCCCACTGCCGCGTGGATCTTCATCTGTTATTTCAGATTCTATTCTATCGCTTGAGTTATGTAACTTGTAAAATATGGGCAGGTACTTTTTTCTTTAAAAAGGTTCCTGATCATTGTTTGAGTATATTAGAAGGCCTTGATCAGATAACAAGTCTATATCTGCATTATTTGAGATCGTTCCTCCTGCTTCAAGCATAATTTCATTTATCTTATTAATAGGGAATGTAAGTACTAGGACCCCGTTTATCTCGTTGTTAGTAACATTGTACAAAGGTGCTGAGAAATGCATTACATACTGTCTCATGTTCCTGGAAAAGATTGGAACTTGATCATAATAGAGTCTGCCATTATTCGCGTTTTGGTAGTATGATTCTGCTGAATCATTAACTCCTATACCAATGCTTCTTGTATCACCAATCTTTATTCCGCTGGCGTTGTATAGTGATATAGAGGCATAGGCTTTATTTGCTTCCTCAATTTGCCTGAGATATTCTACTTTTTGCCCTACAGTAAAATTTTCCTCAGAACCACTTATTACTATATTACCGGGATCTGTGAGAAATTTGATATCCGCAATACGTTCCGACATTAATCTAGAAAGCTTATCCATTGCATCGAGAGCATTAACCTTGAGTTCTTTAGTGATCTCAGTTTCCAAACTCTTTGTAAATGTATTTAATGCGATAACAGAAGGGACCACGATGGCTGTTGTTACAAGGGATATCATTATTATAAATAGCCTTGATCTAATTTGCATAGGTTAGCTAGCCATGATTTTTAATATTATTCCCAGCTATATCGTAAACGAATTTATGATCGATAATTTCGTCAAAATCTAGTATCTGACGTATCTGTCCTCTATCTAGCAAATATGTTCCTATGATTTTGCACGAGTCATATAACGTTGTCAAATTAGTGGTACTACTGGTACCACTTGATTTGTTCATTGCTTTGGCATTGTCCTCCAGTCCTAGAACTTGTATACCATCAAATCCATCTTTTACTTCATCTTTACTCATATTAAAGAAATTTGAGACTATTTGTACAGTCCTCTCCTTGTTATTGTCAAAATATTCCTTTCCTTCATTTATAGATTTTACTATTGCTTTGATAGCCGCTGGTCTAGTTTCAGCTACTTTAGAATTAAAAATGAGAACATCTGTTATAATAGCAGGGACATCATTAGCGGTGGCTAGTGTCTTGTAGCCACTTTGAATACCTGCAAACTTTGCAGGCCCATATGTATGG
>JBKPHJ010000283.1:0-3316 GCA_046729835.1 Thermoproteota archaeon | reverse complement strand
GTCCTGGTGAAGGAAATGTTACCGTAAGCAGGCCAGTGCCTTCATCTGCTCTCTGGTTTTTCCGGTCATCTACTACAGTTCCATTCTCAGAGGTTATCGAAAGATCGTATGTGACGCTTCTAATCGTAGCCCCGAAACTATCGCTAAAGATCAATCCGAACTTTGTTTGCTTGCCAGCTACAATCGGATCTGGTTCCCATAACAGCTTAATATTATACGAACCCCTTTCGGTTCGCAGCGTTAACGGTGATTTGGGTATTTCTTCTACAGCTTTGGGAATTGGAGGTTGACCAGTACCAGTAGCTTGAAGCTCGAATGCAAATAGGGTAGGGGGTTTCCCGCTAGTGACTCCCGCAAACGTTTCAGCTTTTATAGGATATGGCGTATTGGGATTTATCCAGATACGATTAGTAGCACCATATACCCAAGTTACAAGCACTGTGTCAAATGTGCCAGCAGGCGTTGTCACCTTGGCTGACCCGGCAGGAGATATAGGTGAGCCCCCGATGGCAGCTATCTTCCCCCAATTAGGAGCACTAAGAGACTGCCCCGGCTTAGGGACATAGGATGCCAACCACTGCAATGAATTAGCGTATCCGCTCCTATATTTGGCCATTTCAGGAGGTACGATTGAGGATCCTAATGCGCTCATGTCCAGATCACTAAGATGTAACGTACCATTGAATACTTGTCCTTGATCGACTACAAATACTGGAGCAATCCAGTATTTGTTAGCATCATCAAATTCCTTGAAATAAATTGTCATCAAGAATGGTCTGCCCTCATTAGTATCTAGCTGCTGAATCTTATATGTATAATAGGTGTTGGGTTTAACACTCTTTCCAACATACCACTTATCACCCTGGGCGAAGGCCCAGTTGGGAGCAGTTGCACTTAACAACAAAATGTTAGATCCTATGATTGCGGCAAGAAAGTATGCCCCGATGCCTGCTCTAAAGATCCTTAAATTTTTGATAAAGGAATCAGTCATTGAAGGATATGATCAGCAGGGAACTGATAAATGTTTCAATTAGATCAATATCCTTACCTCACCCTTGCTAAGCTAACATAAATAAGGCTAGCTTGCTACATTCGTACTATCGTATGTGTAACTGTCCAAAAATACAGTTTTACGAGATCGAATTCAAGCTTTGGGGAATGCAAGTAGTTCCAACTCACAAGAACTGTGGAGATGCACTCAGTGAAGACCAGGCTTCCAAGTTCAACAAAGAACTGATGAAACTTTGGAATATGGAATAAACTGGTATGCCAATATCCGCACATGATGCTTCTTGCCAGATTTCTTGAGACAATCCATACGTCAACTTTATTAGTAGCCGGAATGAAGTTGGTGTAGGTGATTTTGAATGACCAAGTTGCTAACCGTAAACATAGAGACTGGTGGCGTCGATCCGAACGAGGCAAAGGAATGGGTTAATGAGATTACTAATGTCTATGCGGATATGGAAATAGAAGATGTAAATGTTTCAGGTAACAAGATCTCATTTAAGGCTGGATTCTCCGGAATGGAGGACACCGACCCAGAGGATATTAAGATGAAAATAGAGGAGTACCGTACTATGAACGAAGCATTCGAAGCCAAGGCTGTGTCGGTCAAGTAAGTCAGGTAAGGCGCCTATCCGTTTCACTTTACTTCTTTTTATTTGTCAGAATCTTGACGTTAAGAGATCATCAAATATTGTTATTCACCTTTAAATAGGAGGACAAGACTTTTTTATAGGTCAAAGGATGACCTGTAAGGGTATATGTATTAGGCACAGGGCTCAAAAGCCAGTTGGATCTGGTCGTTACGTCAGTGGCCAAAGACGTTGTCAAATTTGCGAGATATTTATCAAGTGGGAAGGATTATGGTGTCCGTGTTGTGGCTATAGACTAAGAACAAAGCCGAGGAATCTGAAATATAAAGCCAAACTTCGAGCCAGAAATAAGAGGATAGAGCTATCTCAACCAACAATAACTGTTCGATGATCTCTGATCAGAGTCTTGGCTAGTGCGGATAGCTGGGAATTCCATTTTTGAAGCTTCTCTATATCTAAACTAAGGTCCATCCCAATTTGTATCAACTTGCTATAAGATTTCCAGAACTTGATCTCCCGCAACTTCAAGATATCAGAACACATTCGTCCGATATAGTAGTAACAATCTGTTGTTAAGTCTGATTCGTAAAGGTGTCTCATTTTCTCATTTATGAGCGATTTGTCATACGAGTTCAATGCGAGTTGGGAGTAAGCAGGGAAGCATCTTCTCAGTACCGACCTAGTAGCTCTCTCGACTCCGATGATCTCTAATGCCAAGGAGATACTTTCAGAAAAAGCCTGATTCGGCAATACGGGTTGTCTCAAGAGATCCATCTGGTGCAACGGGGAGGTCAGCAAGCCGGAGAAAAGCAGGACCCCATCTACAACTTCATATGCACAGATCTTGAGCAACATCGATGAAATGACTGGCGATTTCCTTGCAAATCTTTCTATGTCATAGTGTCTCAAGAGGGAGGAAATAAGTAATCGTCTAGCAGCTGCAGACATCGTCATTAGCCCTCCCCCGTTGCCTAGCCCAGCGTGCTTTATCGAAGAAAGCTTAAGATCGTGTGTATCATTTAATATTACAGCGTCAGAATTAGTAAGAAAAATCCTGCGTACCATAGGTCCCATAGAAATATGTAAAAGTTCTGCATAATGCGAATCTAGTTTCACCACCTCGTTTGGACGACGATCAACAGATAATACTAATATGTCATACTCGCAACAAGGCTTCGAGATTACTGTCCTGTTTGCTCTACATCCTATGAGCATTGCAGGGGCTTTTATAACAGACTTAACATAAGAAGAGACAGGTGTAGGAATAGGCTTCTCTTTCAATATGGAATGTTAACCAGTTGGAATTACTAAATATATTCTATTTCTTCAAACTTTTGATTTGAGTCTATAACTGTCAGCCAGACTATTCTTTTAAAGTCAGAATCCCAGATAATACCAAACGCAATTTTTATATGATGAATATGATGCAGTGTGTTGAGCTCCGGTGGTGTAGTCCGGTTAAGCATTTCGCCCTCTCAAGGCGGAGATCCCGGGTTCAAACGAATTGCGGGTACTACCGCGTCGGAACAAATCCCGGCCGGAGCATGATACATCAGGTCGATTCAGGATTCAGCAGTCCGGTCAGTCTCTTCATCTTCTTCTGACATGGAAAGGCCAGAATGATAGGGGGACTATCTTCTTCTTCATCATCCGGTATTGTCGAGAGTAAACTATCCGTTGAATCACTTATAAAGATAATGTAACAAACTCATACACGC
>JBKPHJ010000282.1:0-7081 GCA_046729835.1 Thermoproteota archaeon | reverse complement strand
AAAACTAGTAAATGAGGAATTCACATAATTCTGCAATATAAACATGTGAGGAGATACATACATATGAATGAGGTAACACTCGCAGAGTTCAGTTTTATAGCAACCATCAATGCTCCCATTGAAAGGATCGATCTTCCGGCTTGGATATTTGGGTTGGCAGATGATGAGTATCAGGGATGCTCTCCTGCTCATGTCGCTACTGGTGCAACTCACTCACCTGATGGCCGACGGATGGCAATCAACGTTGAAGTGCTTGGAGGAAGCGTACTGGTATCGCACTTCACAGAAGAGATCACTGATAAACATCATGTACATCTCGCTTCAGTTTCTGACTCTTTCACACCGACGGGTCGCACAACGTTGCAGGTAATCTGGGATATGAGTGTCAAGGCCATTGACAAACAAATGTGAGTTTACCAACTATGTACATTCGAAGCCGACCGAAGAATTCCTCGAGTTTCTAGCCAAACAAGGAATTCCATTTGAGCAATTCAAACAGGCACGCCAGCCGGTATCAGAGGCACATAACCGCCAGGAAACGCCACTATTCGCAGCAAGTATTGAGCGTGCTGCTCTAAAGAGGTGATAAGTACAACTCATGACAGCTATCAGCTACTCAGCAGACGACACCGCTTTACTGATAGTCGATCCTTACAATGATTTCATGAGTGAAGGAGGCAAGCTCTTTGACAAACAATAATAAATGATTTCTTTGAAACATGAACAATGCGTAATTGGTATTCGGTTTGACTCCAGAAAGCGTTAGATTAAGACTCAATATGCCTCGTATTAATATTACAGACGAGCTTCTCATCGCGATGATAGCGGTACCTTGTACGCAGAGTAGATGAAGGATAATTCGTTCTTTCAGGACGAAGACTAACAAGACTAAGACTTGTGTCATTCAAGATTTTTACTTTGTTTTATTCTAACGCCTAAGGTCAGCACCGAGAAGCTACTACGTAACGGCCATGAAAATCATAGAGCTGATAATGCGCCACATATGTCTAAGTTGGTGGACGTGGGTTCATCTATCTTCTCTCTTCTTGAATCAGATAGGATGCCTGAAATTTGTGTACTCGTACAATATATCAGTGTGCGACCTTACTAGGTTTCTGAACCAGGACAGTGCCGTAGAACGAGTCTATTACAGAAAGTACAGAGGTTATTTGGGAACGAATAGATTCCAGCGTTACCATTGCATCTAACTTAAGTAGATTACTGTTGGCGCTACTAAAGCATTAGCTACTTCTAATGGATAAGAACCAATTATAGGCTTCAAGGGTATAACGAGAGATTCAAAGTGGAAAAACCGTTTATATGTGACACGCTCATAAATTGAGGATATTTTATATGAAAAGCATTCAAGATAAAGATATCAAGTATGTAGATCATGAAGGATTAATTTACAGAAGTAGGACTGAATTAACTCTCGCAAAGCTGCTATCATTTTTGAAACATGATTTTCAATATGACGTAACTGTTCCAGGATTAACTCATAACAAACGCTGTACAGTAGATTTTAAAACCGATAATAAATACATCGAAGTAATTGATTCCGATGCAGATCTGCAGAAATTCAAAACAATAAAGGAGATAAATCCAGAGATTGAAATTATTGGAGTAGGATCATCTAGATACCTCGCAAAGATAGATGAATTGGACTCTATATTCTTTTACGAGTCTTATGATAATGATACCAGCTCGATCTTTATCGAAGACCCTTCATTGTCATTCGATTACGCACATATTCTTCCCTTAGTTGAGAGATGCTCTATTTTGCATGGACATACGTCAACTATAATGATAGAAATAATTGGGACAACGAAAAATAATCTCGTGATAGATTTCGGAGATGCTAAAAGGATCATCAAACAGACTTTGAATTTGATGGATCACAAATTCTTCATATGCAAAAAATATCTTGTTAAAGAAGACGAAATGCATTACTTCGTTTCGTTTAATGGACCTAAAGGAAATTTCAACTTACAGGTCCCAAAAGCTACGACATATATTCTGTCAGGAGAGGCAACTGTAGAAAACTTGTCAACGGAAATAATAAAACTGCTTGCTCCAAAGATGCCTGCCAATATAGAAGCATTGGGTGTATATATTTACGAAGGAACAAACAAAGGTGCACACATTATATGTGGACTAGATAAAAGGAGTTGATGAGTAGCATGAGTAGATTTGAGTCGATAAATATTATAGATTGATTAAGTGTCTGACGATGAACGCCCTGAGAATCGGATATCTACGTAACTCATTCTTTCGTATCCGTATCTCGATTGAATTCTGAAAGTAACGGAATCACTATCGCGTATTTCAGGAAATATAGATATGTGTGTTGTTGTTCATAGTTCGAACTATTCAAGAGCAGTATTCTGCTCTTGGATTACATACCTGAGCTTTGCTTGATAATTTAATAAGGATCCTTTTCTAGCGCAATGTTATTTCATTTTCATGTCTTAACCATACTACACTCCAATTTGTGACGCGATATTATCTGAGCATTTACGAAGTGCTAACCAGTAGGATATTCAAAGTTCATTATCCGTAACATAAGACTGAAGTGATATTATTGACTATTTTCCCAAACCTCTGTCACATTCATTATTTTGTATGAATCAAGCCATTAAATTTTGAATCGTCCACAAGGCGTGAGGAACAAATGCATTTATAACTATCATACTGGGTCTTTATTTTTAGTATGGCAGATAAAGGATCCCAGAAGGTATTTCTGTCACCTTCCTCAATAGCAGTTATAGGAGCCTCAGAAAAACCTGGAGTAGGGAGAGCTATATTTTCTAATATTAAGAAAGGATATGGAGGTAAAATATATCCTGTAACCCCTTCGAATCCCACAGTCTTCGATTTGAAAGCCTACAAAAGCGTGTTAGATATTCCCGATGTTATTGATCTTGCAGTAGTCGCAACTCCTAACAAGACCGTGCCCTCAGTAATGGAGGAAGTCGGCAAGAAAAAGATTAGGGGAGCAATAATAGTAACTGCGGGATTTAAAGAAGTTGATAGTGATGGTGCCAAATTAGAAAAGGAAGTGGGAGAGATAGGTACCAAATACGGAACAAGGATCATCGGGCCAAACTGTTTAGGAATAATGAGCCTTTCCCCAGAAAAGATGATGAATGCAACCTTTCTCAAGATTACACCTAAGTATGGAGGAATTGCTCTGGTATCGCAAAGTGGTGCGATTTGTGCTGCTACAGTAGAAGATGCGATTGCACAAGGAATCGGGTTTTCAAAGGTTGTTAGCATGGGAAATAAAGTTGACATGAACGAAAATGATGTGTTGGAACTATTAACAGATGATGTTGAAACAAGGGTAATTGTGATGTATCTCGAAGATATTCATGACGGGAGGAAATTCATGGAAGTAGCAAAAAAAATAACTAAGGAGAAAAAAAAGCCTATCATAGTTTTAAAGGCCGGGAGAACTCCTGAAGGAGCAAAAGCAGCAATGTCACATACAGGAGCACTTATGGGTTCAGATGAAGCATATGATGCACTCTTCGAACAGTCCGGAGTTATCCGAGTGGACACGATGCAGAGTCTATTTGAACTAGCCACAGCTTTTTCAAAACAACCTGTGCCGTCTGATGACGGAGGGGTTGTGATAGTGTCGAACGCCGGAGGACCAGCTATAATTTCAACAGATATCTGCGCTGAATATCGATTGAAAATGGCAGACATATCTGCCTCAAGAGAAGCAATTTCAAGAGTTATCCCCCACCATGGTTCGGCTCGAAATCCAGTTGACATCGTTGGAGACGCTGATTATAACAGATTTGAAAAAGTGCTGGTTGAACTGCTCTCTAATCGTAATGTTGGAGCAATAGTAACAATGTGCACTCCCTCGGCTACTTTAGACTATGACGGTCTTGCCAGGACAATTGTGCAGACTTCCAAAGGGGTACAGAAAACCATGCTTGCGGCTTTAATGGGGCTTGCAGAAGGCGATGAAAACAAAAAGGTGTTGTCAGAAGGAGACATTCCCCACTTTATGTACGCTGAACCCGCTATACAAACACTTGCAGGGATGTACAGATTTAGAGACTGGCTCTCAAGGGATGAGGAACCGCCGAAGAAATTTGTGGCAGATATTGAAAAAGTAAAGGGAATATTTGATAACGTTAGGAGAGAGGGACGGTCTAACCTATTAGAGGAGGAGGGGTATGAAATTCTTCATGCGTACGGATTTCAGACACCGAAGAGCTATCTGGCAAAAACGGAAGATGAATGCGTAGAAGCAGCAAAAAGCATTGGGTATCCGTTAGTTATGAAAGTTGTTTCACCACAGATTATTCACAAGTCAGATGCTGGAGGGGTTAAAATTGGGCTTAAGAATGAACAGGAAGTAAGAAAGAGTTTCAACGATATAATCGGAAACATACGAAAATATAACAATGATGCATTAATAAAGGGCATTCTCATCCAGGAGATGGTTAGGTCTGGCAAAGAAACTATAATCGGAGCTAAGCGCGATCCTTTATTCGGTCCATTACTGATGTTTGGTCTGGGTGGTATCTACGTCGAAGTTCTCAAAGACGTTGTATTTAGAATAGCTCCAATTACCGGGCAAGACGCTACTGAGATGATCGAATCAATAAAAACAATCAACCTGTTAAAAGGCGCAAGGGGTGAAAAACCATCCGACCTCAAGGCATTAAAGGAAAACCTACAGAAACTATCACAGTTAGTCACCGATTTTCCTGAAATCGAGGAATTTGATATGAATCCATTGCTCGTGTTTGAAGAGGGAAACGGCGCAAGAGCTGTAGATGTTAGGATTGGCCTAACTAAGACGTAATCCGCCTTATCTTTTTTCACCCTCATTACGACCCTGTTAACTTAGTGCTAAAGCCATAGTTGCGAAGGTTCTATCCTATTCTATAAGCATTGTTGAACGTTGTTGAACGTGGAAGAAGATCCACAGAGAGGTAATATTGTACACATTTGTATTACATAAACATAAGTTTAAGAAATACATAACAGCAAGCTAACATTTGCAGGAACTGGATGAAGCAAGGAGTCAATTTGCAATATGGAAATGGGTGGAAATTCAATCCCAGATGTCTTTATTGTTGTAAAAAGTATCTATTTTTCTAATTGATAGTGAGACCCATGGTACAGCATCTGATCAAACTTGGTTGTGGATCACTGTAAAACCAATACACATACAAATCCTTGGAGTGTACATCTCAAGACATAGGAATATGAAAGTTGCTCAATCATCCCGTCCTTAGGACTAAAGCATAAATAGATTGCATTCACCATATGAAAAGAGTATATTTGAAAGAATGATAGAATATCTAAACTATTGAAAGGCATTTGATGATTACTAAATATCTATGAGATAGCGGATTATGCAATCTTAGAAGACAGATACGTTCACAAATAGCCAAAAAGTGTTTGTCATCATGCATTATAGCGTTGTCAGATCCAGTATTACATTTAATAATTTAATGGGGGGGAAGTATCTGGGTTAACAGGTCCTTCAATACCAGCCCAGTTTTAACTTTATTTTAAAATACAGGAAAATTAGAGATCGAACGATCAAATAAACTCTATTCTTGGTTAACCTTCTTATTCTCATTATTCGATACTTGAGGAAGGACATTCTGAGCCTTTTAGTTCCTATTAGTTTAATTTTCAATATAACAGTATCGCTAATTTAGTTTATGAGCATTAAAAAAGAGATTTTATTGTAATTCACGCATAAAGAGTAACGTTAACTTGCTCATACAAATTATATTGGTATTAAATTTGCGGACATATTCTGATGTTGCTGGCAAATTATTATGAAAGACATATTTTCACAAATCATCTATAAACTTAGAGATTTATGTCTTGGTACCTTTACTTTCAATAGTGGATTAGAACGTCACAATGAATATCTTACATAAATTAAATTTAGGCATATTTTTTGTAATATATACTTTATTCTTAAGCACAAATTACTTGATGCCCTTTCTAATGCCTAAACATATTCGAGCTATAGATCCATCCAATCCAATCATGGGATTTCGTCATTGTAAAATTGTTAATGCACAATCTTCAGTGAATTCAGGATGAGCTTATACTTTGAATAAAGGTGCATTACTAGAGCTGCGTCTAGACTATATGCAGTTATATATATCAAGTACGAAAATATAGTGTAGCGTCTCTGATTTATTCTAATACGATCGATATCATATCAGTATTCCTCTCTGTGTATCCGTGGGTAGTAACTCACTCAAGCGATTTTTGCTGTACTTTCAATCGACACTCAATTAAACACAGATGATCGTGACAACATTCAAGCCAAGCTCCTCCAATGGACTCTTTTCATTGAATACGAAATCAGGGTCATTTGGTACTAAATAAATAATTCGATAGTGTTAGTAGTATATCACAAGTACGGGAACGCCTAAAATTATTTTATAAGTAATGACGCATAACAGAATATTTCAAAGGAGGCCCAATGCAAGAGCTTTATTTAATGCACGGACACAATATTTCAAAGTACAAAAGAAAGGATTTATTTCTAGTGCATCAAATACACGCATGTAATAATACATACAAACCTAGTTAATCAGGGAGAAGTTCATATATTATAGAAGTACAAAGGAGTACAAATTACGGTCAAGCTGTCATCATTAAGGATGTCGTGAACCAAACTGTTATTATGAGCAGACTGTGTTGCTCGTCTCTTGAGATCACAAAGAAAATTTTGGGTCATTCTAGAAAGAGTATATATATGTTTATAGATGCCTGACCAATATGAGCAATAAATGGAGAGTTCTTATCTGTGACCCGATAAATCAAATAGGAATTGAGATCCTGGCTCGAGCTGGAATGATCGTTGATTATCAGCCAGATATTGAGCTAGGAAAACTTGTCTCCCTTGTAAAAGGATATGATGTGTTGGTTGTAAGGAGCAGAACACAAATTTCTAAAGAAGTAATTGAAAATGGAGAATCGCTCAAAATCATTGCACGAGCGGGGGTCGGATTAGACAACATTGATACTAAACATGCCGAAAGTAAAAAAATACATGTTATCAATACTCCAGAAGCTGCAA
>JBKPHJ010000281.1:0-5789 GCA_046729835.1 Thermoproteota archaeon | reverse complement strand
GCCTTATCCCGTATGCGAGCTCAGAATTATCAAAGGGAAATTGGCTGAAGAAGAGCTTGATGGGGACAGAACTAAAGGGTAAATACCTCGGGATAGTGGGCGTAGGAAACATAGGCAGGAATGTCGGACGTATTGCCAGAGCATTAAGAATGAATGTCATTGGCTACGACATCTACCCTATAAGCAGTGATTATATCAAGGAAATAGGTTTGATTACTACCGATTTAGGTACATTGGTTGAGAGTTCTGATTTTATAACCTGCCACGTTCCGCTTACTCCTGAAACTTACCATCTTTTTGATCAGGAACTTCTTTCTAAAATGCGGAAGACTAGTTATCTCATTAACACTTCAAGGGGTGGGATAGTGGATGAAACTACATTATATAACTTTCTGAAAGAGGAAAAAATAGCTGGAGCCGCACTCGACGTCTTTGAAGTTGAACCTCCTACTGATAGAAGGTTGTTAGAATTGCCCAATGTAGTATGTACTCCTCACATAGGGGCACAGACTAAAGAAGCACAGGAACTATCAGCCACAGTAGTAGCGGAGAAAATCATTCACCGATTTCAAGAGATGTCTATTTGAACACTAAATTCTGACCTTATTTGAAATGGGTCGTTTAGATATATGTGTTGAAATAATACTTTAAGGAGAAGAAGATAGTCCTAACGTACATTTATCATAGCTGCAAATCATGAAGTGACCATGAAACAATATTCAAGCAATTATATGCTGTTAGTCTATGGCGACGAATCCTAAATCTTGAACGTACGTATTGCCGAAATAATGGTGTCAGTTAGCTTTATCGTAAAAGCTCCAGCATCATCGGTAGAGATGTGAGATAATTCTTCAAGAAATTTGGTTTTATCACGACCTCTTTCAAAAACTCCCGCTGATTCCTTAATGCAAAGAGGAAATTTTTGCATCCTGTACCCCTTTAATGTAAGATATCTCACAAAACTCCTATATGCACCGATATCATACCAATCAATGTCTTTCTCTTCACACAACATGATCCAAACATCAATAGTGTTTTGAAAAAGCGCTTTTGAACGAAGCATATCTAATGCCAATGATAAACACGATTACGAATTACATATTATTGAATTTATCTGTCATCAAATATCAATGCTATCCATTGAAAGCAGTGATCAGAATTAGCCATAAGAGCTTGTTAATTATTAAAGCCCTCTGAAAAAGTATGTCAAAAGAGGAGAAATTGTTCAGTAGCTCTCAGATAGTGGTATCAGATATGTACTTTCTTATCATTTTCTTCCCAAGCGCGAAGCATACAACAATGTGTTGAACAAATATATTTCCAGCTTTTAGTAGCCCTTAATAATGAATAATGAACGTGAAGATACACTACAAGACACGAAGAAATTATGTAGACAGATTTTGGATCTATCACCGCAAATCAGATATGTTGGCTTAATGAATGAATTTGGACGAACTATTTCAGGACAGCTGCGCAAAGACGTTATTCCTTTGTTTTCACCCGATGAAGCTAGAGACGAAAACTTCTTGGAAGCGACAAGGAATCAGATGAGAAAGAAATTTGAAAAGGCGATAGGTAAAACAAATTTCACTATTACTGAGAATGAGAAGGTAAAGATATTAACGATTCCTAGAGTCAGAGGCTTTTATTATATTACGTTGGAGAAGGATGCCGAAAACAAAGAAATCATGTACATCGTTGATTTCATAAAGACACAGGAAAAACCCCATTTGAGTACATGAGGGAGGATATAGAGGAGTCCAACGTGCCGATCATGCTATTTGGAAAAATAGACTAGCCTTCCTCTCATTTCCCTATCTTTGGCAATGGAGTTGTGTATAGGATCAGCCAATACCACTTCAAACCATTGGTACATCCCGTCTTTATGCAAATAGTAAGACCCCATCACTTCCATATTTGGAAACTTTTCACCCACTCTTCTTTCTGCAACTTTTCGCATACTAATTCCTTGTTTAATATGTACAACACCTAAGTGTTTAGGTCTTCTTCCTGATGCAGGTCTCTGCTTCCTCATTCCACCTCTACCGACTCTGGCACGTACTACGACTATACCTTGTTTAGCCTTATACCCAAGCTTTCGAGCGCGATCCAACCTACTTGGCCTTGAAATTCTATGAATTGTTGGTTCTTTCCTCCAGCTAATTGTCTTTCCCTTTAGTTCGTCCGAATTTGATTTCCACATTTTAAGCCAAGTTTCAGCAATGTATTGCCGCATAAGAGGGGGTATCAAATGACCCCCTAATATCTGTATATATAGTAGGGCACCGAAAGATCGAGCAAGATAATACCACACACAAGGAATAAATCAAAAATTAGGGAATAACTTGCTATGTCATGCAACCCTTTCAATACATAGTTGATTGAGCCCTTTCTACTATTTCTCTTCTGAGTGATACAATTTGCTCCTCCTTTTCCGTCTTGAGGACTGTCATTAATTCAGTCTCTAACACGTGAGATAGCTTACGTATCTTGTTCTCAACAATGTCTCTCATCTGTTCTAAGTTTTTCGCACGCATTTTCAATAAGAGATCGAATCTTCCATGCATTTCATGGACTTCCAAAACTTCATCTATCTTCAGGAGATCATTCACTACAGCATCAGCAAAGCCAGGATCCACATTTATGCCCATAAATGCTAAATGGTCATACCCGAGTCGATTGTTATCAACCAACAAAGTGAATCTGTTGATGATTCTTGCAGTGATAAGTCTCCTGACTCGAATATGTACAGTTGCGTCGGATATTCCCAATTGTTTTGCTACCTCAACATAAGCCGTCGAGGAATCTTTGCTTAATATTTCAATAATCTTGAGATTGATATCATCAAGTAAGTCGTAATTGGCCTGTATTGTCATGTTATTAACGAAGCGTGTACTTATATATAATTTTGTTCTACCTTTTTCTTATTAACGATATTAAACTGTCATAATTACATAACAATGGTACTGATATCTAGTTAATATGAATCAAGAATTGTTGCCACGTGCACTATACATAATCTACGATCGATATCGACTCCTTTTAAATTCGTATTCCGTGATATTTCTCTCGAATTGGAGAGTTAGTGCTATTTCATCCAACCCATCTAACAACATCCTTTTATGGGAGCTGTTTATGGAAAACTCAAACACTTGATCGGATGAAACTACTTTTTGTTTATCTAAATCAACCTTAATATCGCAATGTTTAGAATTCCTAAATAAAAATTCTACTTCCTGGTGTTTCAGCTGGACCGGTAAGATACCATTCTTAAAGCAGTTATTATAAAAGATATCTGCGAATGATTCGCCGATAATCACCTTAATTCCAAAGTCTCTTAACGCCCACACTGCATGCTCGCGGGAGCTCCCGCTCCCAAAATTATCTCTCGTAAGAAGTATCCCTCTACCTGAATATCTTTTGTCATTTAGAATGAAATCAGTAGTAGATTTTCCATTATCTTGATATCTCCAGTTGTAGAACAGAAAATCGCCATAACCTTCCTTCTTTACCATCCTAAGGAACTGCTTTGGGATGATCTGATCAGTGTCAACATTTATCATATCCAACGGAATCGCTTTATCGTATATAGATCTGAAAGGTTTCATTCTCTTTCCAGTTCGTTAGAACCATTCACGCACGTCAACAAATTTTCCTTCTACCGCCGCTGCCACTGCCATGATTGGACTTACTAGATGTGTCCTTCCACCCACTCCTTGTCTTCCCTCAAAGTTGCGATTAGAAGTACTCGCACATCTTTGTTTGGGAGCAAGTACATCAGGGTTCATTCCTAGACACATACTACATCCTGATTCACGCCATTCAAAACCTGCGTCCTTGAAGATTACATCGATGCCTAATTTTTCAGCTGTCATCTTCACGTATTGAGAACCAGGAACTACCATCGCATTGACTCTAGGGGAGACAGCTCTTCCCTTTAGCGATATAGATGCATCTATTAGATCTTGCAGCCTAGCATTCGTACATGACCCGATAAAAACACGATCAACTTCCACATCGGTTATAGGGACTCCTGGTGTTAGATCCATATACTCTAACGCCCGTTTCGCTGATTTCACTTGCTCCGTGTCTCCGTCAGCATATTCCTCTGGGTAAGGAATGGCTTCAGTGACATCAATAACCATTGAGGGATTTGTCCCCCACGTCACCTGAGGCACTAGACTAGAAAGATCCATATTGACGGATTTGTGGTACTGGCTATCTGAATCTGTCGTTAGGAATGAATCCCAATATTCAATTAGTTTGTCTAACTTTTCCCCACTCGGTGCGAACCTGCGCCCTCTTAGGTAATTGTATGTGACTTCATCTGGAGCCATCAATCCCGCTCTGGCCCCACTCTCAATCGACATATTGCATATAGTCATCCTCTCATCCATTGAAAGTTTGTAAATACCTTCCCCGCTATACTCAATGACTGAACCAATGCCTCCAGATGTACCTATGTGTCTAATGGTTGCAAGAATAATATCTTTGGCAGATATACCATGACGATTGTTAATTGCACCTACGAATTCGATGTTAAAGCTCTTCGGTTTGTACATCCAGAGACATTGCGTAGCAAGGACATGCTCTACCTCACTTGTCCCGATTCCCATCGCTAAAGCTCCAAATGCGCCATGAGTAGACGTATGACTGTCCCCACACACGATAGTTGTTCCAGGCAGTGTAAGTCCCAATTCTGGACCGATAACATGAACTATGCCTTGACTTGGGCTGTCTATATCAAAAAGCGTAATCCCAAACTCTTTACAATTTTCTCTTAACGCATTCATTTGCTCAAAGGAGTCGCCATCGATTAATGGAACAGATCGATTGGTTGTGGGAACGTTATGATCCATCGTAGCAAAAGCGAGTTCTGGTCGTCTGACCCTCCGTCTACTTTGTTTCAAACCTTCAAAGGCTTGAGGAGATGTGACCTCGTGTATGAGATGACGATCTATGTAAATTAGCGATGGATTGCCGTTCCCAGTGTTTGCTTCTTGGAAGACAACATGATCGTCCCAGATTTTTTCGAAGAGCGTCCTTCCCATCAATCTAGCTATCACTATCTACTTGAATATAATTATTCGGCGTGTGAAGCAATATCGAATAGTCGTTTTAGCAAAATGTTCGTGAAGTGAGCAGTAAATGAGCCAAGGACTGATAAGACGAATTCAGCAGGTTTGATAACACTCCAGCGGATAATACTTAAATCTAGTATCTGTTCCATAGTTGTACGATGGATTCTCAAAATACTAGATACTCAAAGTATGTGCTGGAACATTTGAGAAAGGGGACTACTACGTGTGGCCTAGTGTGTAACGATGGAGTAGTTCTTGCCGCTGATACGAGAGCAAGCGCAGGATTTTTCATCGCAGACAGAAATGTAATGAAGCTTCAGAAGGTAGATAGACATCTCGGCATGACAATAGCAGGAGGGGTAGCCGATGCCCAGAACCTTGTCGATATTATGAGATATAATGCAAATATTTTTAGAATTTCGAATAGAAAATTGATGCCCATAAAATCAGCTGCTCGACTATGTTCGAATGTGCTCTTTAACCAACGATATTTTCCTTATTATGTGCAGATTATTATGGCAGGCCGTGACCCTGAGACCGTAGGTCAGATTTATAATATTGATTTGTTTGGATCAATGACAACTGAAAAATTCATTTCTACTGGAAGTGGTTCCCCCGTCGCGTATGGATATCTTGAATCTGAATTCCGAGAGGACCTGAATGTAAATGATGGTTATAAGATTGCTATCAATGCAATCGCTGCAGCTA
>JBKPHJ010000280.1:0-5624 GCA_046729835.1 Thermoproteota archaeon | reverse complement strand
GTTGAATTTGATGAGAGCAATATCCCCGGCTTCTCCCTCAACGAGAGAAAACTTCACTGACGAATTGTCATTGATGGCATTCAGAATGGTAGTTGCAGATTCAATTAATTCGGGTCCTATTCCATCTCCTCTGAGCATCGCGATCTTATATCGCGTCATTTTGTATCAAGACCCTTAGGATTATGCGACTCATGTCTCTTTCTCAGCCTGGAAGACGTTGAAGGACACATTCTAAGATACTAGGGCAGTCGGCCAGATCCTTCAGCCCCATTCGAGTCTTCAAGGATCTCATCTTAATACTGCCCCTCTGGGCAACGCAGACACACCTGTTCGGGCTAACTGAACAATGCCAAAGTCTGAAACTAGGTTTCTAAAGGCATCGATCTTATCAGGAGTTCCTGTTATCTCCACTGTAAGAGTGGCTCTGTCTATATCGAGGATGTTTCCACGAAAGATCGATGCAAGATTTGTGATCTCTGTCCTAGAGGTAGGGTCTTTAGCGTTCATTTTGATTAAAGCCAATTCTCTGTAGACGGTGTTATCGCGATCTAGAACTCGTACTTCTACCACATCAATGAGTTTCCTCAACTGTTTCACAAGTTGGTCCAATGTCCTTTCATCGCTAGTAGTTGTTATAGTCATCCTTGAAAGGTCTGCAGATTCAGTAGAACCGACTGTTATGCTTTCGATGTTAAAATTACGAGCCCGAAATAAATTTGTAATCCTGAAAAGAACTCCCGGCTTATCCTCTACCAATGCTGAAAGGATGTAAAGATAATTGGACGGAATTTTTTCCTGATTAGGTCGTATCTGAGCCATATCTAGCTATGAAAAACCTCAAGAGCCAATTATCATATCCTTTAACCCTGTTCCAGGGGCAACAAAAGGATAGACATCTTCCTCAGGGTCAATCGGAATGTCTATCACGGTAGCCACATTGCTCTTGAGAGCTGACCTAATGGCGTTGTCTAGTTCGGCAAGCGACTGCACTCGTATGCCTTGCGCTCCATATGCCTCGGCAATTTTGGAATAATCCGGACAATTATTCAGATGAACACCTTTGTATCTCCTGTTATAGAACGTTCTCTGCCATTGCGCTACCATTCCGAGCATATAATTATTCAATAGGATGACTATTACAGGAAGATTTTCAAGTACCGAGACAGCCAAAGAGTTTTCACTCATGTTAAATGATCCGTCACCTGCAATATCAACGACAGGAACATCTTGCCTTGCTGCCTTAGCTCCAATAGCAGCGGGGAATCCAAATCCCATCGTTCCTAATCCAGTGGAACTAAAGAATGTGCCAGGTGACAAAACATCAAAATGTAAAGATGTCCACATTTGGCACTGACCAACCTCTGTTGTAACGATTGCCTCACTCGGTAGCGTTTGCCTGAGCTTCTTTAGGACCTTTCTTGCAGTAAGATCCCTGGGATAATCCTTGATGCTTTCGGTATAGTAGTCTACAAGCTCCTGTCTTCTGCGTAGCCATGGGTTATCATCATTATGCTTGACTATCTTCTTAGCCAAAATCTTGATCATTGTTTTCATCGATGATCTAACGTCCCCGATAATTGCAACATCTACGGTTTTGTTCTTGCCAATCTCGGCCGGATCCACATCCATATGGATTATGTTCATCCCTTTACCGAATTCGTCAAATCTTCCCACTGATCTATCTGAAAACCTTGCTCCTACTGCCACTATGCAATCTGCCTCCAGTATGATTTTATTTGCTTCTGCATGTCCGTGCATTCCTATTGGGCCCATCGCCAACGGGTGGTTTTCTGGAAATGATCCCTTTCCCTTAAAAGTAGTCACTACTGGAGACATCAGCAACTCCGCTAGGATCTCAAGTTCAGGGAATGCCCCAGCCAAGATGACGCCTCCGCCGGCCATAATTATAGGACGCTGTGCCTGCAACAGGATTTCCACAGCTTTCTCTATGGTCAAGAGGTCAGCTTCAATACTTGGATTGTAACCTCTTACTTTGATAAGATCCGGAAATTGCATATCATCGGAATCCTGCTGAACGTCTTTTGGAATATCTATGAGCACTGGACCAGGCCTACCACTCTCAGCAATGTAAAATCCCTTCTTGACTATCTCAGGTATTTCAGAGGCCTTTCTCGGTTGAAAAGAATATTTAGTACAAGGGTTTGCTATTCCGATTATATCGGTTTCCTGAAAAGCATCTTTTCCGATCATGGCCAAAGGAACCTGGCCAGTGACCGCAACCATAGGGGAAGAATCGGCATAGGCAGTGGCTATACCTGTTATCAAATTCGTAGCTCCAGGGCCAGAGGTTGCAAAACACACGCCTGCCTTTCTCCTTATCCTAGCATATCCATCTGCCATATGAGCTGCAGATTGTTCGTGTCGTACAAGTATATGCCTCACTTTCGCGTCCACCAAAGCATCATATATTGGTAGGTTTGCCCCTCCTGGGAGCCCAAAGACAAAATCTACACCTTCCTTTTCCAGAGATCTCATGAGGGCTTCTGCCCCTGTCATCTTCGCCACAATAACACTCTGCCTCCACCATAAAAAGAGCAACGGACGATGAAAGAAACTAAGTATGCATTTTTCTTCCCGTCAAGCAACCATAAATTCCTCAACAACATATTCCAATGTATGTAGCTCACAAATGGCCTACCATATTTTATAAGTGTTGTTCTAGATCTCGGCTATTGCAACTGGTTTGGCGTGTGGGTATCAAATGATTCTTGAACGAAAAGACTATATGCATTTTCGATAGTCGCACGTTCGTGTACGATTGATCTCACTGCCTTAATCATTGCGACGGGAGATTTTGACTGCCAAATATTTCTGCCCATATCTACGCCGCATGCCCCGGATGTTATCGCCTCATGAGCGAGTTTAAGCGCATCTTTTTCGTTAGAAAGTCTTTTACCTCCCGCTATAACTACGGGAACGGGACAAGCCCTTACAACTGCATCAAAGCCTTCGCAATAATATGTCTTCACTAAATGTGCTCCAAATTCTGCAGCTATTCTGCAGGCCAGACCAAGATATCTCGAGTCTCTAGACATGTCCTTCCCTACCGCCGTAACTGCAAGGATGGGTATGCCGTATTTTTCGCCTTCATCTACCAATCGTGCCAGATTCGTGAGGGACTGATGTTCGTACTTACTCCCTATGAAAATAGAAACGGCTAAGCAACTTGCATTGAGTCTGATGGCATCATCGATACATGTGATTACCGCTTCCTTCGACAGATCTTCCCCTATTATACTGCTTCCACCTGATACCCTCAGAACTATGGGTACATTAGATTCTGGACGAACAGAACTCCTAAGGATGCCTCTAGTCAACATTATCGAGTCAGCAAATGGCAACAAAGGTCCAATTACTTCTCTAGGTGCCTCAAGACCCTCGGTGGGACCCAAAAAATATCCATGATCGACTGCGAGCATAACACATCGTCCATCTTTTGGACTTATACAATGAGACAGCCTATTTTTCATTCCCCAATCCATAATTCATCTAGCTCGTAGTGAACGGGGAGAACGGCCTTATATTGTTTTTTTCTGATTTGTTATCACTACTTTCATAACGTCTCGTGCATCGTGAGCGCATCGGAAGGCTGACATTGAGTTTTCCAACTCGAATCGATGTGTGATCAGATCGCCAAAGTTGACTCTCCTTTCAGCCATGAGATTTAGCGCTTGATTGGTCTCTATCTCTGTTGCGGCATATGATGGCACAATGGAAATCTCATTTGTGTATAAAAACGATAAATTTAATTCTATGAGCGATGATTTCGCAGGAACACCGAAGAGAAGAACCGTTCCGCCCTTTCTGACTACCTCTAGCGACTGAACGAATGCTCGGTGATTCCCCGTTGCTACAATAGCGAGATCTGCTCCTCTATCTGAGAGACAACGTTTAATGTTAAGAATTCTTTCCCTGTCCCCTACAGGATTCATAACCTCAAACCCCAGCTTTCTACCAAAATCTAATCTAAATTGATTAGGGTCGATCAATATGACCCCGCTCGCTCCAGCATTCCTGGCTAAAAGAGCGTTCATCATACCTACTGGTCCTGCCCCTAAGATTACTATGTCATCGGCACTTCTTATTTTGCATTTGTTCAAAGCTCGTATGCAGCATGCCAATGGCTCGATCATAGAAGCCTCCTCATCACTCACCTCATCCGGCAGCCTCAATACTCCTCCGCGTTGAATATGCAGGGTAGAAACAACGAATTCTTCAGACAATCCACATGGTTCTATATTGTTCAATTGATACGTGTCACACATTGTCTGTGCGCCACGTAAACAATAGTAACATGAATAACATGGAACATGGTGATGTATGAAGACACGTTCCCGGGCTTCAAACCCCGTTACCTTCTCTCCTATAGTTGTTATTTCACCCACTGCTTCGTGGCCTAAGCGGGTTGAACCCATACCATATGAGCTCGTTGTCTTCTCGAGATCAGAGCCACACAGACCACAGACTTTCATCCTCACAACAATTTCGTCAACTTGAGGATGTGGCTCTGGGATATCTTTTACGATCACCCCCTCATGGTTACCAACGAAAACGGCCTTCATAGGACATCACGATCTACTGCGGAATTTAAACATAGCACCAAAAAGACGGAAAATCAAAGAAAGTCAGACAAGGCGTCTTGAGTATCGTCTCGGTTTTCTAGTGAAGATACTCTTACATCCTTCGCAACAGAAAAAGTAATCTTTGCCATTATATTTAAAGGGAACCGCTAGATTCTCCTCTAATTCTATTCCACAAACTGGGTCGAGAGGCAAGAAATGTACTCAAACCGGTTTCGTATTTATTCCTTTAGTAGTTCGAATTACTTGAAGACCGGTTGTTTGAGGCGCAGCAAATATTGGAATTGGTCCTTTTCTAGAGACTCGCTTCATGGTTGGAGCCTCATATCAAGAACTATTCTGACCAGGTTGGTAACCAAGCAGATCCTAAGTTGCGCCCCCAGAGCAAAGAGTCAAAGATAATTTACTAAGCATTTCAAATGTTGAGCCTTCGAGTTACTTCCTGGTTTTCATGTCTTGTCCTTCGATCGAGATAGTTTGCGGGAAATGTGGTGATAGGATCAACAGGATCGTTAATATGAAATCCATAAGAGACATATTGAGACCCACAAGTGGAAAATGCAAGTCGTGTGGCAGTTCTCTAAACCCCTTGGACTTCAGCCTACATATGGAAAAATTCTAGGTTTGACACACAGAATCAATTTATTGAATGTTTCTTCTCAGCTGCGCCTGAATCATGCAAAGCAAGTAGCATGGCATCTAACTTCTGTTCGGTTTCTTTCCATTCTCCATTAGGATCTGATTCTATAACGATTCCGGCCCCCGCTTGCGAATATCCCTTTCTATCTTTGATGAATATTGATCTGATAATGATCGCGAAATCCGATGAACCGTTTGAGGAAAAGTACCCAAGGGCTCCTGCATAGGGGCCTCTCTTTGAAGGCTCTAATTCGTCAATAATCTCCATCGCTCGCACTTTCGGTGCTCCAGAAACCGTTCCGGCTGGAAAAAGCGATCTAAATGCTTCGAACGAGTTGCACGTATTTCTTAATGTGCCTGATACGTGAGTGACCATATGTTGGA